>JAYSYH010000263.1:0-4070 GCA_043716645.1 Betaproteobacteria bacterium
TTTCTAGGTTCACGCGGGGTGGCTAACTTCGACATGACGCTGACCCTGCGTGAAGGCGGCCACCACAGCGGCAACTGGGGCGGCCTGCTGCGCAATCCCGGCACGGTGCTGCTGAATGCCATCGCCAGCCTGGTCGACGGCAACGGCACGATCCTGGTCGACGCGTTGCGCCCGCCGCCCATACCGGCGAATGTGAAAGCCGCGCTGGCCGATCTGCAATTCGGCGGTGACCCGGGCGACCCCGAAGTCGACGCCAGCTGGGGCGAGCCCGGGCTGAGCCCGGCCGAGCGCGTCATTGCCTGGAACACGCTGGAGGTGCTGGCCTTCAAGACCGGCAACCCCGACTTCCCGGTCAACGCCATTCCGCACACCGCCAAGGCCACGATGCACCTGCGCTACGTGGTCGGCACCGATGTGCGCGACATCGCCGGCGCCGTGCGCGCGCACCTGGCGGCGCACGGCTTTGCCGGCATCCAAGTGACCGAACCGGTGGTGATGGCCGCCACCCGCCTGGACCCCGACAACGCCTGGGTGCGCTTCACGCTGGCGTCGATCCAGCGCAGTACCGGCAAGGTGCCGGCGCTGCTGCCCAACCTGGGCGGCAGCCTGCCGAACGACGTGTTCGCCGACACCTTGAGCCTGCCCACCGTGTGGGTGCCGCACAGCTACGCCGCCTGCAGCCAGCACGCCCCCGACGAACACGTGCTGGCCAGCGTGATGCGCGAAGGGCTGACGCTGATGACGGGCCTGTTCTGGGACTTGGGCGAACAGGCCGCCAGCCTGCCGCGCCGACCCGCAAGAGCCTCCCCCACCCCTACCTCCACCCCTACCCACCACCACCCGGAGACCGCATGAACGCCCGCGCCACCTTCACCCGCATGGAACACAGCACCCAGCAAGACTGGGCCGCCATCGTCCCCGAAGCCATGAAGATGGCCGCCACCCTGCCCGACCGCGTGCTGGCCCACTTGAAGCTGCTGGACGGCGACTACGGCGGCTTCCCGGTCGACCGCTACAGTCACTGCCTGCAAACGGCCACGCTGGCGCTGAAGGACGGGCGCGACGAGGAATACGTGGTGTGCGCGCTGCTGCACGACATCGGCGACACGCTGGGCAGCTACAACCACCCCGACATCGCGGCGGCTGTTCTCAAGCCGTTCATCACCGAAGAAAACCTGTGGATGGTGCAGAACCACGGCATCTTCCAGGGCTACAACTTCTTCCACCACATCGGCCTGAACCGCGACATGCGCGACCAGTTCAAGGGCCACCCGCACTACGCGCGGGCCGA
Organism: Betaproteobacteria bacterium; assembly: GCA_043716645.1. Lineage (GTDB taxonomy): Bacteria > Pseudomonadota > Gammaproteobacteria > Burkholderiales > Burkholderiaceae_C > Rubrivivax. The sequence goes on from JAYSYH010000263.1 coordinate 1,292, forward strand.
AGAGTTCATCGCGCTGTACGACAACCCGGCCTTCGACCCGCAGGCCGAAACGCTGCCCATCAGCACCTTCGAACCGATGCTGCGCCGCGTGATGGCCAAGCCGCGGCAGTCGATCTACAAGAAGGCGATGGAGCAACCCACCGCCGCCGCCCGGGTCTGACCGACTCATGAGCAAGCCATGACCGAACTGACCGTCGCCGCCAGCCCCCACGACTTCAGCGGCGTGCACGCCGCGCTGCGCGGTTACGTCGACCGCCACATCCTGCCCGGCGTTTCGCACGCTGTGCTGCGCGGGCGTGAGGTGATCGACATCGGCTGCACCGGCTGGGCCGACATCGAAGAGCAGGTGCCGCTGCGCACCGACCACCTCTTCCGCGCCATGTCCAACACCAAACTGGTGACCAGCATCGCCGCGCTGCTGTTGTGGGAGAGCGGCCATTTCGACCTGGACGAACCGGCCGCGCGTTTCGTGCCGCAACTGGCCGGTCTGCGTGTGTTGAAGCCGGGCGCCACCACGCTGGACGACACCGAAGCGCTGGCCAGCCCCATCACCATCCGCCAGCTCTTCACCCACAGTTCGGGCCTGAGCTACGGCCTGCTCGACCCGGGCACGCTGCTGTTCAAGGCCTACAACGATCGCAAGATGATCAGCAACCTGCGCAGCACCGCGCAGATGGTGGACCTGCTGACCGAGATGCCGTTGAAGTTCCAGCCCGGCACCGGCTGGGAATACTCGGTGGCCACCGACGTGCTGGGCCGGCTGGTCGAAATCCTCAGCGGGCAGGCACTGGATGTCTTTTTCCGCGAGCGCATCTTCCAGCCGCTGGGCATGGCCGACACCGGCTTCGTCATCCCCGAGGACCAGCAGCACCGGCTGGTGACTTACTACGGCGGCGCCAACCCGCAGGACCCCAACGCGCCCGGGCTGAAGAAACTGGTCGGTTTTCCGCACCCCGACGCCAACCTGAAACCGCTGCCCCGCGTGTCGGGCGGCGGTGGACTGGTCAGCAGCCTGGGCGACATGGTGGCGCTGCTGCGCAGCCTGATGGTCGACGGCAGCGACAGCCCGGCAAACTCGCCCACCATCCTGAAGCCCGAGACAGTCGCGCTGATGATGCAAAACCACCTGCCGGCCGGCCAGAACATCGGCTTCGCCACCACCGGCGAAGTGCACGGCCGCGGCTTCGGCCTTGGCGGCTGCGTGACGCTGAAACCCACTCACCTGGACCCAGCTGGCTCAACCGGCGAATTCCAGTGGGGCGGACTGGCCGGCACCCACTGGTGGATATCGCCGCGCACGGGCTTGAGCGGCCTGTTGATGGCGCAACGCCACATGGGTTTCTGGAACCCGTTCGCTTTCGATTTCAAGCAGCGCGTGTACGCAGCCGCCGGGCATTGAAGCACCGCCCATGACGCACCCCGTCTTCGTCTACGGCACGCTCAAGGCAGGCTTCCGCAACTTCCACGTCAACCACGGCCTGCGTGTGCCCGGTGAATTCGTCACCGTGCAGCCGCACGCGCTGCTGGTCGTGGGCGCGTTCTGGCTGCCCTGGCTGCTGGAGGCAGCACCCGAGGCCGGCGCCGGCCACGCCGTCATCGGCCAGATCTACACCGTGGACGACGCCGGCCTGGCCGCGATGGACCAGCTGGAACAAATCGACGAAGCCGGCTGGTACGAACGCCGCCGCATCGCCGTGCGCACGCGCCACAACCCACAGGCCGAGGTTCTGCAACCCTGGGTCTACTTCGGCAGCCGCGAAGGCTGGGCCGCAGCCGGCCAGCGGCTGGGGCCCGTTGCGGAATTCACCCTGGCCCACCAGGACCTGCTGCCGCGCGAGCAGTGGCCGTTGGGCGGTTGAGGCCGCAGGCCGCCCGCACAGCAGGCAGCCTGCTTTCATGCGCGGTTGCGGCGGCGCGCGGCGGCGCACGGCGGCGCACGGCGGCGCCAATGGCCGGCAGGGCCAGCGCCATCAGCAGCCAGGTCGAAGGCTCGGGCACCGCCGACGGGTTCAGCGTGTAGCCGCCGCCCAGTGCGTTGCCGGCCACTGAAGTGGCGTCGAACGGGCGCAGGCCCACGGCGCTTTGGCCATCAGCAAACGTGCCGCTGGTGAAGGTGTAGAAGTTGCCGATGTAGTTGTTCAGCTCGAACACGCTGCCAGCGGCCCGCTCCACCATGGTCTTGCGCGGATCCGGCTTTGCCGGTCCGCAGCAAGAGCTCCCTTGGGGGGTAGCGAGCGCAGTGAGCTTGGGGGCCTGAGGAACATCGCGAAATTTGTAGCCCGCACCCCGCACGGTCAGGATGTAGCGCGGCTGCAGCGGGTCGTGTTCGACCTTGGCGCGCAGCCGGTTGATGTGCGTGGTGACCGTGTGCTCAAAGCCTTCGTGGCTCTAGCCCCACACCGCCTCCAGCACCCGGCTCTTGATGCGCACTTCACGCCGCGCGGCGACGATTTCCAGTTCGCCATTGCGCACCACCGCGCTGCTGGCCGGCGCGCTTTGCGCCGCCTGCAGCAGGGCAGAACGGCGCAACAGCGCCTTCACACGGGCCAGCAGTTCGGCCATCGAAAATGGCTTGGTCAGGTAGTCGTCGGCGCCCACTTCCAGGCCCAGCACGCGGTCGAGTTCGGTGCTCTTGGCGGTCAGCATCAGGATCGGTGTGGCGCGGCCGCGTGCACGCAGCGCCTTGAACACGTCCAGCCCGTCCAGCCGGGGCATCATCAAGTCCAGGATCAGCACATCGCTGGCCTGCTCGAGCTGGCTGTCCAGCGCGGCCTGGCCG
>JAYSYH010000264.1:0-34943 GCA_043716645.1 Betaproteobacteria bacterium
CAAAGGCGTCCAGCGGGCACAGCACACGTTCGTAGCTCACCGCCTGAGCGGTCTGCAGCGCAAACGTCGTGTGGATGAAGGGGCTGCGGCTGTGCGCCACGGGGTTGCCCAACACGGCATAACGATCGACGTTCAGGTCAGGCTTCATCGGGACTGCAACTGGGTTTCCAGCCCTTCGTCGCGCGTGAAGCGAAAACGCGAGGTGATGACGATCTGGTCGGTCTGCGCGCGCATGGCCTGCGTGAAGCTGCCAAAAGGCGAAGCTGCGCGCACGATGGCCACCGCCTGCTGGTCGAGCCGCCGGTTCCTGGATGCGCGCACGATCTCTGCATCCACCACGCGGCCGAGCGCATCGATGGTGACGTTCATGGTGAGTTCGCCGTAGAGCTTGCGGCCGTTGTATTCCGGGAAGTCGCGTGTGCCGCGGTCTTCGATGCGCCGGCGCAGCGAGTCGTAATACAGCGCGTAGGCTGCTTCGCGCGTGGCCGGGCTGATGTAGCGCTTCTTGGGGCGCGCGTTTTCGTCGTTGACGCGTTTTTCGATCTCGGCCAGCAGGCGCAGCAGTTGGCGCCGGCGCTCGTCCTGGTCGCGCTCTTGCGCCGAGCCGCCTTCACGCCGTGGGTCGGGCGGCGGCAGGCTGGCCACTTCGCGCCGGATCTGCGCCAGCAGTTGCTGCTGCTCCTGCTGCAGCTGGTCGATGCGGCGGCGCGCTTCATCGGCAGAGTCGCCGATCTGCATCGTCTGCGCCATCGGCAACGGTGATGTCGCGCGGCCCTTTTCAGCCTCACCACCGCCGGCCAGGTTGGCCTGCGCGATGGCCTGCGCCTTGGTGGGCACTTCATTGCTGCGTGAATTGACCAGGATCACGTCCAGCGGCATGTCGCGGAAGACGCGGGTGATGGCTTCGGGGTCGACGAAGCGCACCGTCAGCAGCGCGCCATGGACGGCCACCGACGCGATCAGTGCCCATTGCAGCGTGCTCAGGTCGCGCCAGCGCATGGGCTCAGGGGGTTTCGGACGCTTCGGTGGCGCGCGCTTGCGCAGCAGCCGCTTCAGCGTCGCCAACCTCGCCCATGTCGATGGCCAGCGACAGCGCAGCCACCGGTTCGGTGTCGTCTTCTTCGGCGCCAGACTCCACCGCTTCGGCCACATCCAGCCGTGCCGCGAGCGTGGCGTGCAGTTCGAGCGTCAGCAGGTCCATGCCGGTGATGCGCACGCGCACGCGGCTGCCGCGCGGCAGGCTGTCGGTGCCGGCGACGCGGAAGACGAGCGGCAGGGTCTCGGCGCGCACCAGGCCTTCTTTCATCACCGACGCTTCGAGCTCGGCGACTTCGTTCTGCGCCAGCCAACGCAGCGTCCAGTAGCGTTCGATGCCCTGCTGGAAGCCGTTGTAGGCGGCGTAGGCGGTGTCGAAGGCCGAGATGACGGCGAACAGCGCCGTGTCCTTCGGCTTGAAGGGTGCGGCCAGCGCGGCGGTGCGGCCGTGGCGGGCGCAGGCGATGATCTGCCACTGGTTGGCCAGATCGACATAACGGCGAAGTGGCGAGGTGCTCCAGGCGTACTGCGCCACGCCCATGCCGGCGTGTGGCGCGGGCCGCGTGCCCATCTTCACCTTCACACCCGGCAGCATGCTCTGCTGGCTGCGGTAGATGGCGGGTACGCCGTGTTCAGCCAGCCAGCCGCCCCAGGTGCTGTTGGCCAGGATCATGGCCTCGGCCACGATCAGGTCCAGCGGCGCACCGCGTTGGCGCGTCGTGATCTGCACCGGCTCCTGGCCACCGGGCTCGCCTTCGCTGCCCGTGAGCCTGAAGTTGTAGTCGGGCCGGTTGAAGGTTTCGGGCTTGCCGCGCGCCACCTCGCGCTGCGCTTTCAGCGCCCGGGCCAAGCGGAAGGCGAAGGCCAGTTCGGGGGCGAAGGCGTAGCCGGCAGGCGTCTCGCCCGTCAGTGACCCTTCGGTGACCACAGCATCCAACTGGTCGTGCCGCAAGTTGGCCGCGATCGGCACCCGCTCCAGTTTCGTCTCGCTGCTACGCACCGCCAGCGTGGCCTCGTCTAGCGTGACATACAGGCTGACGGCCGGGCAATCGCGCCCTTCGGCCAGCGTGTAAGCCTGCACCACGTCGTCGGGCAGCATCGTGATCTTCCAGCCCGGCATGTAGACGGTGGACAGCCGTTCGCGAGCCACCCTGTCGATGGCCGAATCGGGCGCAATGGCCAGCCCAGGTGCTGCGATGTGCACGCCGAAGACAACGGTGCCCGTGCCCAGGCCCTGCACCGACAGCGCGTCGTCGATTTCGGTGGTGGCGCTGTCGTCGATGGAAAAAGCCTGCACGGCGGCCAGCGGCAATTCGTCCTTGATAGCCGGCGCGGCCAAGCCGGGTGCGAAGCCGTAGCCCTTGGGGAACTGCTCGAAGAGGAAGCGCTGCCAGTGGAATTGATACGGGCTTTCGATCGCGCCGGCGGCGGTCAACAGGTCCAGCGGCGCTTTCTGAGCGCGCTTCGCGGCTTCAACCACGGCCTTGTATTCCGGTCCGTTCTTGTCGGGCTTGAACAAAATGCGGTACAGCTGTTCGCGCACCGGTGCAGGGCATTGCCCCTGCACCAGTTCGGTCGCCCAGGCCTCGATCTGCGAGGCCAGCTGCTTTTTGCGTTCGATGCCCAGCAGCGCCGCCTTCACCGTTTCTTCCGGCGCCTTCTTGAACAAGCCCTTGCCCACGCGGCGGAAGTAATGCGGCGCGTCGAACAGGCGCAGCAGCGCGGCGGCCTGTTTCTCGGGCCCGGCCTTGGCGTCGAAGTAGTCGCGGGCCAGGTCGCCGAAAGTGAATTCACCCTCGGCGGCAAATTCCCAGGCCAGGTCCAGGTCGATGTCGGCGGCCAGCGCTTGCGCTTGCGCCATGAACTCGGCCGGCGCCGGTTTCGCGAAGCGCAGCATCACGTTGGCCGACTTCACCTTCACGCGCTTGCCCGAGTCGAGCTCGATCTGCAGCGAGCTCTCGGCCTCGGAAAGCACGCGGCCGGCGTGGAATTTGCCGGCGTCATCGAACAATGCAAATTGGGTCACGTCAGTATGTGGAGCAGTTGCTCGCGTTCCGGTTCGGTGGCCAGCAGTTGGCGGATGCCGCCGTCAAAGGTGACCAGCCGCGCATGATGGCGTGCAGCCGTGGTCAGCAGGTAGGCGTCGGTGATTTGGCGGTGGCCCAGCAGGCCGCCAGTGCAGCAGCCCAACACCTGCTCGAAGCCGAAGTCCATCGCCAGCAGGCGGTGGCCGACGTGGGCTGTGTTGCGCAGCAACAGTTCAGCGACCTGGGTCACGCTGATCACCCGGCCCGAGAAGACAGGCTGCGAGACGATGCGCACAAAGGCCGATTGCGTGAAAGCGGTGGTTGCCCAGCCGTCGACCGCGTGGCGTTGAAACCAGCGGTGCACCGTACCGTGGTGTTCATGCGCCGGCCAGCCCAGCGCGATCAGGGCGTTGGCATCGAGCAGCCAGCTCAAGGCGTGTCATCCAGCAACTCCTTGACGCGTGCCGCCGTGACCTGGGGCGTGTCGGCGGGCAGGTCGAAAACCCAGACCTCACCGCGCTGGCGAATCGGCAGGCGTTCGGCGCTGCCCAGGCGAATTAGCTCGGACACCGCCTGCCCCAGCTTCAGCGCCCGCGCACGGGCATAGGTCTGTGCGGTGGAGAAGGCGTCGCCTTCCAGGGTCAGCGTCGTGCGCATGGTTTGATACTGAAATCTTGATTTGATGCAGTTTACTTGAAGCTGCATCAGTTTCCGGCTTGGCGGCTTGCCGATGGAATGCTCGCGGGCTCAGACCCCCTGCTTGGTCAGCGGCGCACGCAGCGCCTCGCTGACCGTGGCCAGGCTGTCGGCCAGGTGGGCTTGCGCGATGGAGGTCCAGCCGCCCGCCCCCACGGCGGCTTTCAGCTCGCTTTCCAGCCGCAAAGCCGCCTGGCGGTAGACGGCGCGCACATCGGTTGCGGCGGCCGACGTGGGGCGCAGCAATCCCGCTGCCAGACGGCGCAGGTGTTCACGTTGCAGGCTGCGCCGCTGGCTGTCGATCTCGCCCGTTTTTGCCGCGGTTTTGCCGCCCTTGCCCTTCAGCTCGGACCAAGCCGCCGAGCGGACCTGCTCCTGCACATCGGCAAAGCTGAGCAGTGAACGGGTGTCGCTGACCTTGGTTTCGGCGTCTGACAGTCGCGAAGCCAGGCCGTCGGTCATCAGCGCGTCCAGGGCCGTGCGCTGGATGGCCAGCACCGCTTCGGCAATGCTGTAGTCGACGTTGGCCACGAAGCGGTTGGGGCCGGTGCGTTCCAGTTGTTCGACGCCCAGGCGGCTGACGATCTTCGGGTCGAAGCGCAGGCTGCTGGTGGTGAAGACCTCGTTCACCAGCAGGTCCAGCGCGGCCTTCTGCTTGGCTGTCGGCACCGGCACCAGCAGCGCCTGCTTGCCGCCGCTGAGCGACCGCGAGGTGTAGGTGCCGCCGACGTACTTGGCGACCATCGGCACCGCGTTGGCCAGCGCGGCCAGGCTGCGTGACAGGTTGCGGCGGTAGACGGTCAGGTCGTCGTCGGCCGGCAGCACGCGGCTTTCCGTGCGCGCCCACAGTTCGCGGCCCAGCCTGATGTTGCGTTGCGCGTAGGCCAGCGGGTCGTCGCCCAGGTCGCGCTGGTTCACCAGCGGGTCGATGCCGAAGATGTCTTCGTCGGTCGAATAGGCCAGCAACGGGTTGCTTTCCGACTGGGCCGCCAGTTGCGCCAGCTGCGCCACCTCGGTGGCCGCAGGGAATTCGCGGTAGCCGTATTCGATGGCCCAGTAGTCGTAGGCGCCCAGCGTGGGCATCACGTAGTCGGCGATCGGTTCGCCGTCCAGCGAGATATTCAGGCCGTTGTAGTCCATCACCGAATTCGACACGCCATTGGCGGCGGTGAACTTCGGGTCGCGCAGCTGCGCGGCGCTGACGCTGGTCGAGGCGCGGAAGTTGTGGCGCAGGCCCAGCGCGTGGCCCACCTCGTGCATCGTCACGTCCTTCAGCGCACCGGCGATGTAGCGCTCGCCCTGCGCGCTGTTGGGGTCGATTTCGCCGCGCAGCGCCAGCAGTTCCAGGCCGCTGCTGGCCTCTTCCAGCGCGTCGCTGCCGTAGCTGCACAAGTCTTCGGCGCTGTGGCCCGCATTGCCGTTCGCGGCCATGTTCATCGCAACAGCCGGCAGCGTTTCGCGCACCCGGGTGCGCTCCAGCCGTGCCCAGTTCTCGGGGATGATGGCTGCGCCGCGCAGGATCTCGCCGGTGCGCGGGTCGCTCTGGCTCGGGCCGACGGCGGTGGCGCCCGGGCCTTCCAGCGCGAACCAGCGCACGGCCAGCATGTTGGTGCCTTCCAGCGACGACCAGTCGGCGTCGCCGGCCTGCTGTTCCACCGCGATGGCATTCCTGAAGCCGGCGCGCTCGAAGGCCTTGTTCCATTCCAGGATGGCCTCACGCAGAGCGGGCCGCCACTTTTCGGGGATGTTGCGGTCCATCACCACGCGGATCGGCTTTTTCGGTTCCGACACGGCCGCAGCCGGGTCTTGCTTTTCCAGGCGCCAGCGGCGAACCAGGTGGGTGCGGGCGTCGCCGCCGTTGTCGTTGGCCAGGTCGAAATAGGCTTCGGTGAAGAAGCCCACGCGCTGGTCGGCGCGGCGCGGCTTCATCGGTTCCAGCGGCAGCGGGGCCAGCGTGTAGGTGTAGCTCAGGAACAGGCTGCGCGCGTCGGGCACCACGGTGGGCGGGTTGGGCAGTGCGGCCGGGTTGGGCGGCGGCGCGCCCGGTGCAAGCACCGGCGGCGCCGGCAACTTGGGCACTGTGAAGTGCGACCGCATCGTGACGGCCGTGCCGTCGCCCGAGGTGCGTGTGCGTTCCACCGACGAATTGCTGCGGTCGTGCACGTAAGGCAGGCGGTAGCTGGTTTCCAGCGCCGTCTGCGTGCCGGGGATGTCGCCACCCAGCAGCGCTTGAACGTCCACCAGCAGCGACTTGCGGGTCGGGTGGGCGGCAGCCGCCAGCGGGGCCACGCCGATCAGGCTTTCCGAATAGCTTTCGCCGACCGCACGGGCCAGCGGCGTGCCCTCTGGGGCACGCACTTGCAGGTTGCGCGCCACCATCTGCACGGTGTTGCCGATGCGGCGCAATTCCACCATCTGGTGCCGACCACCCATCAGGCCCGGCCAAAAGCCGCGTTCACCCAGACCACTGGCCAGCGAGGCGCTGAGGAAGAAGGGCTGGTTGAGGCGCTCGGCCGGAATTTCCAGCCAGGTCTTGTCGTCTTTGGTCCAGACGGTCAGGTAGCCGGCCTTGCTGGCGGCGTCGCGGGTGACGTCGGCGAAGGGCGCGGGCGTGCCGGGCGGCAGGGCGGGCGTGGTGCGGACCAGGGGCGCCGAGGCGGCGCCAGCGGGGCCCGTGGCGCGTGCTGCTGCCGTGGCTGCTGCAGCAACTGCAACCGCAGCGGGCGCGCTGGCACTGGCCACGGTCGTATCGGGCGGGGTGCCCACACTGGCACAACCCGTCATCAAGGCAGCGATGGCGCCCAGCAACGCGGGGGAGGCCAGGGCAACACGGGGCGAAGACAAACGTGACATGAGCAATCCTGCGAATTCGAAGCGCGGGACCATATCGCATCCGGCAGACCGCCGGAGGCCAGCGGGGCTCAGCCCCGCGTCAAAAGTCCGGACATCAGCTGGTCGTGGATGCCACCGAAGCCGCCGTTGCTCATGCACAGCAGGTGGTCGCCGGGCTGAGCCGCCTTGATGACTTCAGCCACCAGCGCTGGCACGCTGTCGCGCACCATGGCCTTGGCGCCCAGTGGCGCCAGCGCCTGTGCCGTGCTCCAGCCGTAGTTGCCCTGCAGGCAAAAGCTCAGGTCGGCCTCTTCCAGCGCCCAGGGCAGCAGAGCCTTCATCGTGCCCAGCTTCATGGTGTTGGAACGCGGCTCGAAGATGGCCAGGATGCGCCCGCCCACGCCCACCTTGCGGCGCAGGCCGTCGATGGTGGTTCGCATGGCCGTGGGGTGATGGGCGAAGTCGTCGTAGACCTTGACCTCGCCGGCCGCGATGGCCGGGGTGGCCCCGACGGCCCGGATGGCGACAGCGCCGCGCAGTTCCAGCCGGCGGCGCACGTTCTGGAAGGTGGCCAGCGCGGCGCAGGCCGCGTCAGGCGCCACGCCCACGTGTTCGGCCGCGCCGATGGCGGCCAGCGCGTTGAGCTGGTTGTGCTCGCCCAGCAGCGCCCACTCCACACGGCCCAGCTTCAGGCTGCCGCGCAGCACGTCGAAGGCCGGCGGTTCGCCGCGCGCGCACAGGCCGCCGGGTTCTTCACGCTTGGTGCCAAAGCGTTGCACCTCGCTCCAGCAGCCGCGCGCCAGCACGCGGGCCAGGGCGGCGTCGCGCGCATTCACCACCAGGCGGCCGGTGGAAGGCACGGTGCGCACGAGGTGGTGGAACTGCGTCTCGATGCTGGCCAGGTCGGGGAAGATGTCCGCGTGGTCGTGTTCGAGGTTGTTCAGGATCGCGGTGCGCGGCCGGTAGTGCACGAACTTGCTGCGCTTGTCGAAGAGCGCCGTGTCGTATTCGTCGGCTTCGATGACGAAGGGCGCGTTCGGCGCCACGCTACCCAGCCGGGCCGAAATGCCGAAGTTCAGCGGCACGCCACCGACGAGGAAGCCGGGCTGACCTTGAGAATGAGGGCCGGCCTGGTCCAGGATCCACGCCAGCATCGCCGTTGTCGTGGTCTTGCCGTGCGTGCCCGCCACGGCCAGCACATGTCGGCCCTGCAGCACGTGTTCGGCCAGCCATTGCGGGCCGCTGGTGTAGGGCACACCAGCGTCCAGGATGGCCTCCATCAGCGGGAAGCCGCGGGTGACGACGTTGCCGATGACGAAGACGTCGGGCTTGAGCGCCAGCTGCTCGGCGCCGTAGCCTTCGATGACCTCGACGCCCAAGCCGCGAAGCTGCTCACTCATCGGCGGGTAGACGCCGCTGTCGCAGCCGGTGACGCGGTGACCGGCTTCGCGGGCCAGGACGGCCAGGCCGCCCATGAAGGTGCCGCAGACGCCCAGGATGTGTAGGTGCATGGTCAAATTATTTTCAGGCTTTGAAGCCTTGCCGCGCGACCCATTCCTGGCCGGGCGCCAGGACGACGGGCTCGGCGATCTGCGCCGCTTCTACGCACAGCATGTCCAGCCAGTCGCCGTCGGGCAGGTCGGCCATTGCGGCGGCCTTGTCCGGGCCGGGATTCCAGACCACCACGTCGGCGAAACCTTCGCGGTTGATCAGCAACCGGCCGGCCGGGCTGACCAGCTGTTGCGCGCCCCCAGCACCCCGGTAAATGCGGTCGATCTCGCCGGCAAAGCCGAAAGGGTCGAGTTCCTGCTGCTGCTGACGGCCGGTCAGGCTGTCGGTGTAATGCGTGCCCAGCAGGCCGCCGAGTTGGGTGCGCTGCAGGTCGCCCACCGCCAGGTAGGTGTGCAAGGCGGCGCTGAAGTCGAAGGTGGCGTCACCGGTGTTGGTGATGGCCAGCTCCACGTCCAGCTGCTGTCCGCTGAGGCTGAAGCTCAGTTCGGCCTGGAAGGCGTGCGGCCAGATGGCGCGCGTGGCTGCATCGTCGGTCAGGCGCAGCACGCCGATGACGACGCCCCCGCGTTGCGCACCTTCCAGCCACTGCCAGTCGTGGTTGCGCGCAAAGCCGTGGCGCGGCAACGGGCCGCGCTGTTCGAACTGCGGAAATATCACCGGCACACCGCCGCGCACCGCTTTGCCCGGGCCGGCCTCGGCCAGCGGCGACAGGTACAGGCGTTCGTGGCCGCCGGCCGGTATCCAGCTGACCAGGGTGGCGCCGTGCAGCAGGACTGTGGCTTGCGCGCCATCGGGCGCGCGCAGCCACATCGCTGGCTGCCCCAGCGCCGTGGTCGGCTTGATCATGCGGCGCGGCTCATGCGGCGCAGGTCATGCGGCGCAGGTCATGGCCAGCAAGGCGGCGCGGGATGCTTCCAGCGTGGTGGCCACGTCTTCGGCGCTGTGCGCTGCGCTGACGAAACCGGCTTCGTAGAGCGCCGGCGCCAGGTAGATGCCACGGTCCAGCATGGCGTGGAAATAGCGGTTGAAGCGCTTCGCGTCGGTGGCCATCGTGCCGCCGTAGTTCTGCGGCAGTTCGCGGGCGAAGAAAAAGCCGAACATGCCGCCCTGGCAGTCGCCGACGAAAGGCACATCGGCGTCGCGCGCCACGCTTTCCAGGCCGCGCACCAGGCTGGTCGTGCGCGCCGACAGCGCGCCGAAAAAGCCCGGTTTGCTGATTTCCTTCAACGTGGCCAGACCGCAGGCCGTGGCCACCGGGTTGCCGCTCAGCGTGCCGGCCTGGTAGACCGGGCCCAGCGGCGCAAGCAGGCTCATCACCGCTTTGCTGCCACCGAAAGCTGCCAGTGGCATGCCGCCGCCGATGACCTTGCCGAACACGCTCATGTCAGGCGCGAAACCGGGAATCAGGCCGGCGTAGATGCTCTGCGCACTGCCCAGCGCCACGCGAAAACCGGACATCACTTCGTCGAACACCAGCAGCGCGCCGTGCTGCGTGCACAGCGCGCGCAGCCGCGTCATGAAGGGCACGCTGGCACGCACGAAATTCATGTTGCCAGCGATCGGTTCGATCATCACGCAGGATAGTTCCGGCCCGTGTTCGGCAAAGCAGGCTTCCAGCTGCTCGAGGTTGTTGTATTCCAGGACCAGCGTGTCCTTGACGACCTCGGCCGGCACGCCGGCGCTGGTCGGGTGGCCGAAAGTAGCCAGCCCTGAGCCGGCCTTGACCAGCAGTGCGTCGGCGTGGCCGTGGTAGCAGCCTTCGAACTTGATGAACTTGCTGCGGCCGGTGGCGCCGCGCGCCAGGCGCAACGCGCTCATGCCGGCTTCGGTGCCGCTGCTCACCAGCCGCACCTGTTCCACGCTGGGCACCAGCGCGATGATGGCTTCGGCCAACTCGACTTCACGTTCCGTCGGTGCGCCGAAACTGAAGCCGTCAACGGCCGCCTTGTGCACCGCTTCCAGCACCGCAGGGTGGCCGTGGCCCAGGATCATCGGACCCCAGGAACCGATGTAGTCGATGTACTTCTGGCCCTCGGCGTCCCACAGGTAGGCGCCCTGAGCGCGCTGGATGAAACGCGGCGTGCCGCCGACCGCGCGGAAGGCCCGCACCGGTGAATTCACGCCACCCGGAATGACGCGCTGCGCGCGGGCAAAAAGTTCTTCGTTGGACTTCATCGTGTCTCGTGTTCAGTGAAATCGGCGGGGTGCGCCTTTGCTGCTGGGTTCTTCGGGTTCGGGCTCGGGCATGCCGCCTTCTGCCATTTCGTCGTCATCGGGCGGGGGCAGCGCCCAGAAGAAGCGGTCGGGCACGATCTGCCCCATGCCGGGGCGGAAGCCCGCGTCCAGGCTCTGGTCCAGGAAGGACAGCGCCTCGCCGACCGCCGGCTGCAGCTCGCTGCCGGCCGCCAGCAGCGCGGCCAGCGACGCCGCCAGCGTGTCGCCAGCGGCCATGAAGGAGGTTTCGAAGCGTTCGAATTTCTCGCCAGTGATGGCGCCTTGCGGCGACGCCAGCACGTTGTCGATGTACTGCTCAGGGCCTGCGCCCGACAGCTTGCCGGTCAGCATGATGCCGGTCACCAGCACGTAGCGCGTGCCGTGTTCGCCAGCGGCCACCGCCAGTTCGCGCGCCGACGGCGGACGTTCGCTGTCCCAGTCGGGCAGCAAAAAGTCCTGCAACGTCTTGTGGCTGCCGACCAGCACCTCGGTGGCCGGCAAGATCAGTTCGCGGAAGGCGTCCAGGTACATCTGCAGCGGGTCTTCGTCCATCCAGCTCAGGTTGGGCAGGTAGCTGATCAGCGGAATTTCGGTGTAGTCGCTGAGCACTTCGGCCACCGCGCTGACGTTGTCGGCGCTGCCCAGGAAGCCCACCTTCCAGCCGGCGATGGTGACGTCTTCCAGGATGGTGCGGGCTTGTTCGGCCACCACCTCGGGGTCGATCTCGTGCTGGTCGAAGGTGTCGGCGGTGTCGCGCATCACGATGCTGGTGACCACGGGCAGCGCGTGCGCGCCCATCGCGGCGATGGTGGCGATGTCACCCGCGATGCCGCCGGCACCGCTGGGGTCGCTGGCGTTGAAACACATCACGCAGGCCGGTGGTGGCGGTTCGGTGCCGGGGTCTTGCCCCGATATGGCTTCGCCGCTCGGGTCAACCCCCGCGGGAGGCGACGACGGCGAAGCCGCCGTCAAGAAGCGCTTTTTCGTGGCCGTGGCCGGTGTGGGTTGGGGAATCATGGGCAGGCCTGGTCACGGGTTTCGATGCGGAAATAGGCCAGAAATGCGTGGCTACAATCCGCATCCATTGTAGTGAGGTGATGGTCTGATCGTGATTGAAGCGCGTACCTGGATGTGCCTGATCTGTGGCTGGATCTACAGCGAAATCGATGGCGATCCGGAGCACGGTATCGCACCAGGCACCGCGTGGGCCGACGTCGACATGAACTGGACCTGCCCCGAGTGTGGAGCCCGCAAGGAAGATTTCGAAATGATCGCGGTCTAGCCCGGAAGGTCTTGGCCGCAGGGCTGCGGCCCGCGCCGCTGATATCCGTTGAGGAGATTGCGCTTGGAGATACAGGCACCTGCGGGCGCGAACCCCGACACCCCGGCAGCCGTCGGCGCGAAGGTGCTGGTCATCGACGACAGCAACACCATCCGTCGCAGCGCCGAGATTTTCTTGCGCCAGGGCGGGCATGAGGTGCTGCTGGCCGAGGACGGCTTCGACGCGCTGGCCAAGGTCAGTGATCACGACCCCGAACTGATTTTTTGCGACATCCTGATGCCGCGCCTGGACGGCTACCAGACTTGCGCCATCATCAAGCGCAACCCCCGTTTCGCCCACGTGCCGGTGATCATGCTGTCGTCCAAGGACGGGCTGTTCGACAAGGCCCGTGGTCGCATGGTCGGCTCGGAAGATTACCTGACCAAACCCTTCACCAAAGAGCAACTGCTGCGCGCCGTCGACGCCTACCGGCGCAGCGCGCGCTGAAGCCGCCCGCCGCCCGCCGCCCGCCGCCGGATCCCGCCAGGACACCCACATGCCGATCCATAAAATCCTCGTCGTCGACGACTCCAAGACCGAGTTGCACCACCTGTCTGAGGTGCTCGGCAAACGCGGCTACAGCGTGCGGACGGCCGAAAACGGCGAAGAGGCGATGCGCCGTCTGGCCGAAGAAAAGCCCGACCTGATCCTGATGGACGTGGTGATGCCCGGTCAGAACGGTTTTCAGCTGACCCGCAGCATCACCCGTGACGCGCGCTATGCCGACGTGCCGGTGATCATGTGCACCAGCAAGGGCCAGGAAACCGACAAGGTCTGGGGTATGCGGCAGGGTGCGCGCGACTACATCGTCAAGCCCGTCAGCACCGAAGAGCTGATGAGCAAGATCAAGAATTTCGACTGATGGCCAACCGCGAAGCCCTGCGCGAACTGCAGGCCCGTCTGGCGACCCGCCTGCAGCAGGCGCGCACCGAGGTGCGCGTGCAGTCGTGGCTGGCGGTGGAATGCGCCGGGCAGGGCTTGCTGGTGCCGCTGGCCACGGCCGGTGAAATCTTCCCGGTGGGCAAGCTGTTGCCGGTGCCGCACACGCACGCCTGGTTCATCGGTGTTGCCAACCTCAGAGGCGGGCTTCACGGGGTGGTCGATCTCGCGGCCTTCCTCGGCTTGCGCGCACCCACGGCGGTCGATTCCGTGCGCGAACAGGCTCAGCTGCTGGCCTTCAACGCCAGCCAGGGCGCGCATTGTGCGGTGCTGGTCGACAAGCTGGCCGGTTTGCGCCGTGCCACGCAGTTGACCGCAGAGCCGGTCGACGAGACCGTGCGCCCGGCATTTGCCGGCACCCGATGGCGCGATGCCGACGGCCGCGTGTGGCAAGAGATCGATCTCGGGGTCTTGGCCCGCAACGAACAGTACCTGGCCATCGCGGCATGAGCGGCCATCGCGGCATCAGCGGCATCAGCGGCATCAGCAGCATCAGCGGCATCAGCAGCATCAGCAGCATCAGCGCGGCGCGCCGTTTCAGCAGCGACATCACGACACAAAAGCAGGCCTGCGCTGCACGCTTCGGCGTGGCGCGCGGGTGTTTCCGTCTGTGCGGCGGAACCCCAGAGAGGACGACATGAGTTTTCTAGACCGCATCAAGGGCACGCCTCACACCCCCGCCGCCAACGCAGCGCCGGACGTGCAACCGTTTGACGAACTGGCCCCGCCGGCCAACACGATGGAATCCACCGTGCGCCTGGGCCAAAGCACCCTGTCGCCGCAGGACACGCGGGCCGACGACGACGCGTCCATCATTTCCGAGGCCGAGCCTTCTGAACTCGCGGGTGATTTCAACGACAGCCGCCAAATGGCGGCCGGTGCCGAGCCGGCGGTCTTCCACAGTGGCCTGCCCATCATCGGCGCCTGGCCCATCGCGCGGCAGCAGCGCAGCCTGGTCGTGCTGTTCGCGGGCGGCCTGCTGGGCCTGCTGGCGTGGGCCGGTTTGTCGTTGTCGGCCAGCGGCCGCAGTGCCGACCAGGTGGCTGCCGCCGGTCAGGCCGGTACGCAATCGCAGCGCCTGGCCAAGTCGGTCTCGCAGGCCCTGGTGGGCAATGCCGCGGCCTTTGTTGAAGTCAAGGACAGCATGGGCGTGCTGGCGAACAACGTGCGCGCGCTGAAGAACGGCAGCGCCGACATCGCGGCCGCGCCAGGGGGACTGCAAGACCAGATCGACAAGCTGCTGCCGCTGGTCGACCGCGCCGAAAAGTCGTCGGCAACGGTGTTGGGCCAGCAGAAGACACTGACCCAGGTCGGCCAGGCGCTGCGCGCCATCAACCGGCAAAGTGCCGATCTGCTGGAAACCGCCGAGACGGTGTCGGCGCTGAAGCTGCAAAGCGGCGCCTCGGCGGCAGAACTGTCAGCGGTGGGCCAGCTGGTGATGCTGACCCAGCGCATCGGCAAAAGCGCGAATGAATTCCTGACCACCGAAGGCGTCAGCGCCGAGGCGGTTTTCCTGCTCGGCAAAGACCTGAATTCCTTCCGTGAAATCGCTCAGGGTGTGGTCAACGGCAACGCCGAACTGCGCCTGCCTGGCACGCGAGAGCCGCAGCAGCGGGAAAAGCTGCAGCAACTGCTGACGCAGTACGAACAAACGCGCACCGAAGCCAGCGCCATCCTGGGCAATCTGCAAGGCCTGGTGGCTGCCCGCGAAGCGCAGACCCAGGTGGTGGCCGACAGTGAGCCCTTGCGTCTGGGTCTGGACACGCTGCAAAAGGCGCTGGGTGCCGAAGGCGGCTTGAGCGGCGGGCGCGTGGCCATCGGCCTGCTGGCGCTGCTGGCTTTGATCGCCGGTGCGCTGGGTCTGCTGAAGCTGTTCGTCATCGACCAGAAAAGCCGTATGCAGGTGGCCGATGTGCAACGCCAGGAAGCCGAACGCCAGGAGCAGGAAGCCAAGCGCGTCAACGACGCCAACCAGGCGGCCATTCTTCGCCTGATGAACGAACTGCAGGCGGTGGCCGAGGGCGACCTGACGCAGCAGGCCACCGTGACCGAAGACATCACCGGCGCCATCGCCGACTCGGTGAACTACACGGTTGAAGAACTGCGAACGCTGGTTGCGCAGGTGCAGAACACCGTGGGCCGGGTGACGGAAACCACCGCCCGCGTGGAAGAAACCTCCACCGAACTGCTGGGCGCTTCCAGCGAGCAGTTGCGCGAGATCCGCAACACCGGCGACTCGGTGCTGCAGATGGCCGGCCGCATCAACGACGTGAGCCAGCAGGCCCAGGAAACCGCCCAGGTGGCGCGCCAGTCGCTGCAGGCTGCCGAGACCGGCCTGGCGGCGGTGCAGAACGCCATCGGCGGCATGAACGCCATCCGCGACCAGATCCAGGACACCTCCAAGCGCATCAAGCGGCTGGGCGAGTCGTCGCAGGAAATCGGCGAGATAACCGAGCTGATTTCCGACATCACCGAACAGACCAACGTGCTGGCGCTGAATGCCGCCATCCAGGCGGCAAGCGCTGGTGAAGCCGGTCGCGGGTTCTCGGTGGTTGCCGAAGAAGTGCAGCGCCTGGCCGAACGCTCGGGCGACGCGACGCGGCAGATCGCCGCCATCGTGCGCACCATCCAGACCGACACGCAAGATGCGGTTGGCGCGATGGAGCGCAGCACGCAGGGTGTGGTCGAAGGCGCGCGTCTGTCTGACGCTGCGGGCGCCGCGCTGGGCGACATCGACCGCGTCACACGCGAGCTGTCCGACCTGATCGGGCGCATCTCGAGAGAAGCGCTGCGCGAGGCTGAGTCGGCCAACGTGGTGGCGGCCAACATCCAGCACATCTTTGCCGTGACCGAGCAGACCTCGGACGGCACGCGCTCGACGGCGCAGATGGTGCGCGAGCTGGCGCTGACGGCCGAGGAACTGAAGACCTCGGTGTCGCGGTTCAGGATCGGTTGATGGACCGGTTGTCCTAAAGGCACCGAGCACGCGCATGTCCGAGACCTCTCTGACCTCAGGCACCGGCAACCCGGCTGGCACTCCGCTGGGCGACGACCTCAGCGCGTTGTCCTGGGTGCAGGCTGAACTGCGGCGCTCGCTGGAAACCGCGCACAAGGCCCTGCGCCGCCACCTCAAGGAAGCCGACGCGGTGCGCGGCTCGGACGTGGGCAGCGTGGACCCGGCCGTGCTGCGCACCGCGCGCAACCAGTTGCACCAGAGTGTGGGCGCACTGGAACTCGTCGGGCTGCCGGCGGTGGCCGAGATGCTGCGCGCCAGTGAATCGGCGGTCACACGCATGGCCAGCAAGCCAGCGATGGTGGACATGGCGGCCATCGAGACGATCGAAAAAGCGTCCTTCGCGCTGCTTGATTTCATCGCCCGCCAGTTGGCGGGCAAGCCCGTATCGCCAGTGATGCTGTTCCCGCAGTACCGCGCGGTTCTGCAGTTGGCGGCGGCCGAACGCATCCACCCGGCCGATCTGTGGAAGGTTGACTGGCAGTGGCACACCTTGCCCGCCGACCCGCGCGCCAAGCCGCTGAGCGCCAACGACGCCGCGCGCAACACGATGGAAACGCTGGTCTTGTCGCTGATGCGCCCCAGTGGTGCCGACGCCGGCCAGGCTGCGTTGATGCAGATGAGCGATCTGTGCGCTGGCCTGGGCATGGGCGCACGTGCCGCGGCCGATGCCGGCCACACGCCGAACGGCAGTATCGAACCGGCCAGTTTCTGGCAGCTGGCGGCGGCGGTTTTCGAAGCCCAGTCGCTCGGCCTGCTGCAGGTGGACGTCTACTCGAAGCGCATCGCCTCGGGCATGCTGGCGCAGCTGCGTCAGCGCGTGAAAGGCCCCGCCGAGATTGCGCAACGCCAGGCACAAGACCTGCTGTTTTTCTGCAGCCATGCGCAGGCGCCCGCCGACGCGGCCAGTGCGCCACGCCTGATGGCCGTGCGCCAGGCCTGGCAGCTGGACCAGCACCCCACCGCCGACTACGAAACCGCCCGCCTGGGCCGCTTCGACCCGGCCGTGCTGGCGCTGGCTCGCAAACGCGTGGCCATTGCCAGGGAATCCTGGTCGGCGGTGGCGGGTAGCGAGTTGCACCGCATGGCCGGCCTGCCCGAACAGTTCACGTTGATGGGCGAATCGCTGCAGCGCCTCTTCCCCGAAGGCCAGACGCTGGCCAACGCGCTTCAGGCGGCCGTGGTGCAAACCGTGGCAGCCGGCGCCGAACCGCCTGCCGGCCTGGCGATGGAGGTGGCCACCGCCATCCTCTACGTCGATGCTTCGCTGGAAGATGCGCAGTTCGACCATCCCGAGCTGGCCAGCCGCGTGCAACGCCTGGCCCGCCGCATCGACGATGTCCGCATTGGCGCCGACCCCCAGGTGCTCGACAGCTGGATGGAAGAGCTCTACCGCCGCGTGTCGGACCGCCAGACCATGGGCAGCGTGGTGCAGGAGTTGCGCGCTTCGTTGTCGGAAATCGAAAAACAGATCGACCAATATTTCCGCGAACCGGCGCGCCGCGACCTGCTGATCCCGGTGCCCAACCAGTTGTCGGCGATGCGCGGCGTGTTGTCGGTGCTGGGCATGGAGCAGGCCTCGCAGGCCGCGCTGCACATGCGCGACGAGGTCGAGGCGCTGGCACAAACCGAGGTCGACCCGCAGCGCGCGGTGCGCACCGGCACTTTCGATCGCCTGGCTGACAACCTGGGCGCGTTGAGCTTTCTCATCGACATGCTCAGCGTGCAGCCGCAGCTGGCCAAGTCGCTGTTCCATTTCGACCCGGCCACCGGCAGCCTGAGCGCGGTGATGGGCCAGAGCGAACGCGTGTCGGCCTTCGCGGCTTTCGAGTCCGATGAACCTGTGCTGCAGCTGGACCTGCGCCTGAGCGCCGAGGCGCTGGCGGTGCCACCGCTGGCTGAGACGCGGTCTGACGCAGCGGCGACGTCGATGTCGATCCCGGCATCTGTGCCGACAGCGTTGCCCGGGCTGGCGCCCGGCCTACCGCCCGATTTCGCACCAGATTTGCCACCCGATTTATCGCCTGAATTGCCGCACATTCCGGCAACGGCAACGGCAACGGCAACGGCGGTGGCCGACACCATGCGTCCCGCAGAGCCCACGACCACCGGGCTGGAAGACGACGCCGAGATGCGCGAGATCTTCATCGAGGAGGCGCGCGAAGTCATCAGCGACGCGCAAGCTGCGTTGGAGCGCCTGGTCGACGCACCCGAAAACAGCGGTGACTTGACCGCCTTGCGCCGTGCTTTCCACACCCTCAAAGGCAGCGCCCGCATGGTCGGGCTGCGCGACTTCGGTGAAGCCGGCTGGGCTTGCGAGCAGCTCTACAACGACCGCCTGGCCACCGCAGCGCGCATGGATCACCCGCTGCGTGTGTTGACCGCCGAAGCGCTGGCTTACCTGGCTGACTGGGCCGAGGCCATCGCCGAGGGCCGCGCTGGCCAGCACCACACTGCCGCCGTGGCGCAAGCCGCCGATGCGCTGCGTCTGCGTGGCGAGCGCATGCTAGTGGCCCTGCCCCTGCCCCTGCCCCTGCCCCTGCCCCGGGCGCTGGCCGATGCGCCCGTGCCGCTTACGCAGTCCGCGCCGCCGGTGCCTGCCGCCGCCGGCGGTTTGCTGTCGATGGATTTCGACCTGCAGGACGAGCCCGAAGCTTTTGCCGAAAGGACCCAGTCGCTGAACAGCCTGAGCCAGCGCGTGCCGGGCTTGCCCAGCGCTGCCGATCTCGACCTGAGCGAGCTGACCATCTTCGCGCTGCCGCCAACGCCGGCGCCGGCAGAACTTATTTTCGATCTCGACTTGAACACGCTGGAAGCGCCCGAGACGCCCGGCCTGGACGTGCAAGCCACTTTGTCGCTGCCCCATGGCGCGGGCAGCGACAGCCTGCTGGACCTGCCGCTGGAACTGCTGCTGGAACTGCCGCAATTGGTCACGACCCGCGGCGACAGCATTCCCGAAGCCGAAGCGCTGGAGATCAACCTCGACGACCTCGACGACCTGGGCGACCTGGGCGACATCTTCGGCACGGCGCCCCTGCTGCCCGGGCCCGAGCCCGAAGCGCAAGAGCAGATCAAGGTCATCGGCCCGCTGCGCATCGGCATTCCGCTGTTCAACATCTACCTCAACGAAGCCGACGAGCTGTCGCGGCGCCTGGGTACCGAGCTGGCCGAATGGACGCTGGAATGGGAGCGCCACCCGGTGCCCGAGACCACCTCGGCGCTGGCCCATCAGCTGGCCGGCAATTCGGCCACCGTGGGCTACCTGGAGCTGTCTGCGCTGGCCCGCGCGCTGGAACATGCGCTGCAGCGTTCGCACGCCCAGGGCTTGGGTCGGACGGGCGAAGCGGCCTTGTTCAATGAAGTGGCCGACGACATCCGGCGTCTGCTGCACCAGTTCGCCGCCGGTTTCCTGCGCAGCGTTGCACCGGGCCTGATGGACCGCCTGGCGGCCCATGAAAGGTTGCCGCTGACCACCGCCACCGCCACCGCCGCCGCCGTGGACGAGGCGGCGGGCGATACCGACGTGGCGGCGTCCGACGGGGTGGCCGTTGATGCCATCGACACCGAACTGTTCCCGATCTTCGAAGAAGAAGCCGAGGAGCTGCTGCCGCAACTGCAGTCGCGACTGAGCGACTGGCTGGACCAACCCGACGATGTTGACGCTGGCATGGCCTGCATGCGCACGCTGCACACGCTGAAGGGCGGCGCCCGCCTGTCGGGCGCGATGCGCATCGGCGAAATGGCGCACCGGCTGGAAGCGGCCATCGAAGCGCTGGCTGCACGCGGCCAAGCACAGGCCGCCGACATAGCCCCCCTGCTGGCCCAGGCCGACGCGATGAGCGCCCTGTTCGACGCCATGCGACAGCCGGGGGCCGTGCAGCCGCCTGTGCACCAGCCGATGCCGCTGCCCGAGCCGGAACCGACGCCGGCAGCCGTGCCCGTGCCCGTGCCCGTGCCCGTGTCACTGCCGCAGGCGCCGGCAGCCGTTGTCGCCCCGCTGGCCATCGACTGGCAGCGCTTTACCAGCGGCATTGTCCAGGTCGAGCCCGTCGCCGAGCGTGCGGCCGCCACCGCGGGCGCCGTGGTGCGGGTGCGCGCCGGCCTGCTCGACCGGCTGGTCAACCAGGCCGGCGAAGTCAGCATCACGCGGGCCCGCATCGACGCCGACGTCAAGCTGCTGCAATCCTCGCTGGGCGACCTGACCGACAGCCTGGAGCGCATGCGCCGCCAGCTGCGCGACATCGAACTGCAGGCCGAAACCCAGATCACCACGCGCATCGAAGCCGCCAAGGCCGCGGCCCAGGCCTTCGACCCGCTGGAGATGGACCGCTTCACGCGTTTCCAGGAATTGACGCGCTTCATGGCCGAGTCGGTCAACGACGTGGCCACCTTGCAGCGCAGCCTGCAGCGCACGCTGCAGTCCACCGAAGACGAACTGGCCGCCCAGGCGCGCCTGACGCGCGAGTTGCAAGACGATTTGCTGCGCACGCGGATGGTCGAGTTCGACAGCATCGCCGAACGGCTGTCGCGCACCGTGCGCCAAGCCGCGAAAGACACGGCCAAGCAGGTCAAGGTCGACATCGTCGGTGGCGCCATCGAAATCGACCGCGGCGTGCTCGAGCGCATGGTTGGATCCTTCGAACACCTGCTGCGCAACAGCGTGGCGCACGGTGTGGAAACGCCGGCGCTGCGTGCGACATCGGGCAAGGACGCCACCGGCGTCATCACCATCACCGTGGCCCAGGCGGGCAACGAAGTGGCGGTCGAATTCGCTGACGACGGTGCGGGCCTGGACCTGGCGCGCATCCGCCAGCGTGGCATCGAGCGCAAGCTCATCACTGCCGATGCCCACACCAGCGACGGCGATCTGGCCGGGCTGATCTTCGCGCCCGGTTTCAGCACCGCCCAGACCGTCACTGAACTGGCGGGTCGGGGGGTCGGTCTGGATGTCGTGCGGGCCGAGGTCAACGCGATGGGCGGGCGCATCGAAACCGCCAGCCAGCCGGGGCAGGGCACGCGCTTCAAGCTGCTGCTGCCGCTGACCACGGCCGTCACGCAGGTGGTGATGTTGCGCTGCGCTGGTTTGCAGGTGGCGGTGCCTTCGCAGCTGATCGAGCTGGTGCGCCGCGCGCCGCATGCCGAAGTGCAGCAGGCCTACGCCAGCGGCAGCTTCGAGTACGGCGGCCAGGCGCTGCCCTTTTACTGGTTGCCCACGTTGCTGCGCACCGGCGGGCTGGGTACGGCGAGCGGCGCCCGGACGGAAACCGTCGTCATCGTGCGCAGTGCGGCGCAGCGCGTGGCAGTGCATGTCGATGAAGTGCTGGGCAACCAGGAAGTGGTGGTCAAGAACGTCGGCCCGCAACTTTCACGCTTGCCGGGCCTGGCCGGGGTCACGCTGCTGCCCTCGGGCGCGGTGGCGTTGATCTACAACCCCGTGGCGCTGGCCAGCCTGTACGGGGCTGAGGCGCGGGCGCGGCAGTTGCAGCAAGCCCGCCTCGGGGCCGCCGCGCAGGCTGCAGCCGAACCCCAGCCGGTGCAGGCGCCGATGGTGCTGGTGGTTGACGACTCGCTGACCGTGCGCCGTGTGACCCAGCGCCTGCTGGTGCGCGAGGGCTACCGCGTGGTGCTGGCCAAGGACGGCCTGGAGGCGCTGGAACGCCTGGCCGAAGAGCGGCCATGCGTGCTGCTGTCGGACATCGAGATGCCGCGCATGGACGGCTTCGACCTGGTGCGCAATGTGCGCGCCGACCCGGCATTGGCTAGCCTGCCGGTGGTGATGATCACGTCGCGCATTGCGCAGAAGCACCGCGACTACGCCACCGATCTGGGTGTGCAGCACTACCTGGGCAAGCCCTTCTCGGAAGAGGAATTGCTCGCGCTGGTGTTGCGTTATGCCAAGGCCGCCGCGGTCGGCTGATTCGCCGAAACGCAGAAGTTAAACGAACGTTTGATTCGCGGCTTACACTGCGGTGCATGACCCGCGCCCGGACAATGCCCGACACTGCCGCTCCGCCGGCGCAAGCACCCACGGACGACGCTCGGTTCCGCCTGTTGCACGCCGGTTTGCGCCTTTTCGCGCAGCAGGGCTATAGCCAGACGTCGACACGCGAACTGGCCGAAGCGGCGAAGGTCAATGTGGCGGCGATCAGCTACTACTTTGGCGACAAAGCCGGCCTGTACCGCGCGGTGTTTTTCGAGCCGATGGTCGAGCCCGACGAAGAGATCGCTCGCCTCAACGCGCCGGGGCAGTGCTTGTTGACGACGATGTGCAGCTTCTTCGAGACCTTCATGGCTCCACTGCGCCAAGGCGATGCCGCGCGCCTGTGTATGAAGCTGCGCTTTCGCGAAATGCTCGAACCCACCGGGCTGTGGGACGAGGAGATCGCCCGCGGCATCAAGCCTTTGCACGATGCGATGGTGGCGCTGCTGGCGCGCCAACTGGGGCTGAAGGAGCCTGATCTGGAACTGCACCGCCTGGTCATCAGCCTGGCCGGCCTGGGCGTGCACGTGCATGTCGGGCGCGACATCGCCGACCAGCTGGCGCCGGGTTTGAACAACCAGCCTGACAGCGTGGACGTGTGGGTCGAGCGGCTGTCCGAGTACGCGATGGCGATGGTCCAGGCCGAAGCGGCGCGGCGCGGCATCCGTTTGAAGGGAAAACCGACTTGAGCCATTACCCCGCCACGGCCTTGCGCGTCGTTGCCGCCGTTGCGCCGGGCACCGTGCTGATCGCGGTCTTGCTGTCCGGCTGCGCCAGCAGCTCGGGCACAGGGTCAAGGTCTGGCGGCACAGCGGCGGTCCCGGTGCTGGCGGCTGCCTGGCAAGCGCCACAACCGCAGCAAGCGCCACAACCGCAGCAGACGCCACAACCGCAGCAGACGCCGCAGACGCCGACCGGCCTGGCGCCTGCAACCGTGGTGACCGCGGCCGTTGCGCCGGACGCTGCCGCCGCCTGGGCCGGCTTCAACGATCCGCTGCTGCCTGGGCTGATCAAAGCCGCCCAGCAGGCCAGCCCCACGCTGTCGGCCGCCCGCGCGCGCATCGAGAGGGCGCGTGCCACACGCGCTGCGGCCGGTGCCGCGCTGCTGCCAGCGCTGGACGCCGTGGCAACCGCCACCCAGGGCCGCAGCGCCCCGCGCGGCGGCGCCACGGCCAGTGCCACCGTCGGCCTGCAAGCGGGCTGGGAAATCGACATCTTCGGCGGTGGCGCTGCCGCGCGCGACGCCGCGCAGGCACGTCTGCAAGGCGCGCAAGCCGCCTGGGCCGGTGCGCGCCTGGCGGTGGCCGCCGAAACCGCCAGCAGCTACCTCGAACTGCGCGCCTGCGAGGCGTTGAGTGTGCAGACACGGGCCGACGTCCAATCGCGCGGCGAGACTGCCCGCCTGACCGACCTGAGTGCGCGCGCCGGCTTCACGCCACCGGCCGACGCCGCGTTGGCCCGTGCGGCAGCGGCGCAGGCGCGCAACCAGGCGGTCAGCCAGGCGGCGGCTTGCGACACCTTGATCAAGTCGCTGGTGGACATCACCGACATCGCCGAGCCGGCGTTGCGCCAGCAACTGGCCGTCCGCACGGCGCTGCTGCCGCAGCCCGGCGCGCTGTCGCTGGCCGACACGCTGCCCGCAGCGCTGTTGTCGCGCCGGCCCGATCTGGCCGAGGCCGAACGCAACGTCATCGCCGCCGCTGGCGACCGCAGTCAGGCGCAGGCGCGTGAAAAACCCAGCCTCAGCCTGACCGGTTCACTGGCCGGCGGCGCCGGGCGCAGCAACGGCATCACCGCCAGCGGTGCCAGCTGGAGCTTCGGCCCGCTGGTGGTGGACTTCCCGCTCTTCGACGGTGGCCGCCGCGCTGCCGACAGCGCTGCCGCGCAAGCCAGTTACGACGACGCGGTGGAGCAGTACCGCGGCCTGGCGCGGCGCGCGGTACGCGAAGTGGAAAGTGCACTGGTGGCCATGCAGTCCAGCCGCCAGCGCGAAGCCGATGCACTCGGTGCCGCCCAGGACTTCGAGACCTCGCTGCGCGCCACTGCCGCCCGCCAGCAAGGCGGCCTCGCCAGCCTGTTCGACCTGGAAGCGGCGCGCCGCAACGCCGTCACCGCGCAGCGTGCGCTGATCGACCTGCAGCGCGAACGCGCCGCCGCCTGGATCAGCCTGGTCCGCGCTTTGGGTGGTGGCTGGGACGCCAGCCTGCTCAGCGCCGCCGCGGCAGCAACTTGAACCTGCAGACCATGAAGACACTTTTCGATACCCACGCCATGGCCGGTGCCATGCCCGATGCCAAGCCCTTTGC
Source organism: Betaproteobacteria bacterium (assembly GCA_043716645.1). Taxonomy (GTDB): domain Bacteria; phylum Pseudomonadota; class Gammaproteobacteria; order Burkholderiales; family Burkholderiaceae_C; genus Rubrivivax. Next base: position 23,876 of record JAYSYH010000264.1, read on the forward strand.
CTGCTTCAGGTTGCTGCTGACCACCGCATCGCGCATCAGCTGGATCGCCACGGCGGTGGTGGTGGCCGCTGGCCTGGCCGCAACCTGGATGGCACAGGCCGCCGACAGCAAGCCGACCGCTGAAAGCAAAGCCGCCAGCAAGCCTTCGCTGACCGTCACGCTGACCCAGGCGCAGCGAGCCGACCTGGCCGTGACCGTGGCGGCCAACGGCAACATCGCGCCCTGGCAGGAAGCCATCGTCGGTGCCGAAAGCAACGGCTGGCGGTTGGCCGAGGTGCGCGTCAACGTGGGCGATGTCGTCCAGCGCGGCCAGGTGCTGGCCACCTTCACCGCCGACCTGGCCAACGCCGACCTGGCGCAGAGCAAGGCCACGGTTGCCGAAGCCGAAGCCAATGCGTTTGAGGCCGCCGCCAATGCCGCGCGAGCGCGCGAACTGCAGACCACCGGCGCGCTGTCGGCACAGCAAATCAATCAGTACCTGACCGCCGAGCGCACCGCGCAAGCCCGGCTGGACGCGGTGCGCGCCAGCGCCCGGGTGCAGCAGTTGCGCCTGGCGCAGACCCGGGTGCTGGCGCCCGACGCGGGCGTGATCTCGTCGCGCAGCGCCACCGTGGGTGCGGTGGTGCCGGCCGGGGCTGAGCTGTTCCGGCTGATCCGCCAGAGCCGCCTGGAATGGCGCGCCGAGGTGCCGGCCAGCGACCTGGGCACCATCCAGCCCGGCATGGCCGTGCGCGTGACGACGGCCGGCGGCAGTACCGTGGCCGGCAAGGTGCGGATGGTGGCGCCGACGGTGGATGCGGCCACGCGCAACGGCCTGGTCTATGTCGATCTGCCCGCGGCGCTGAAGGGCGGCGCCGACAGCAAAGGGCGCGTCCTGTCGGACGCGCGTGCGGGCATGTTCGCGCGCGGCGAATTCGACATTGCCCGCAGCAGCGCGACGACGCTGCCGCAAACGGCCGTGCTGCTGCGCGACGGCTTCAGTTATGTTTTCAGGATGGCAGCTGACAACAAGGTGCAGCAGGTGCAGGTGCAGGTGGGGCGGCGTGTGGGCGACCGCATCGAGATCACGCAGGGCCTGGATGCCAATGCCAGGGTGGTGGCCGCCGGCGCCGGTTTCCTGAGCGACGGCGACACGGTGCGGGTGGTTGAAGCGAAAGGGCCCAGACCATGAATGTTTCAGCCTGGAGCATCCGCAACCCGATCCCCGCGTTGATGCTGTTCGTGCTTCTCAGCGCCATGGGCCTGCTCGGCTTCAACGCGATGAAGGTGCAGCAGTTCCCCGACATCGACCTGCCCACCATCACCATCAGCGCCAGCCTGCCCGGTGCTGCGCCAGCGCAGCTGGAAACCGAGGTTGCGCGCAAGCTTGAAAACGCCGTGGCCGCGCTGCAGGGGGTGAAGAACATCTACACCAAGGTGCAAGACGGGGTGGCTTTGGTGACGGTGGAATTCCGTCTGGAAAAGCCGACCCAGGAAGCGCTGGACGACACCCGCGCGGCGGTGCAGCGCGTGCGCGCCGACCTGCCCGGCGAATTGCGCGACCCGGTCATCTCGAAAGTCGATCTGGCCGGCGCGCCCATCCTGACCTACACCGTGGCCTCCAGCAAGATGGACGACGTGGCGCTCAGTTGGTTCGTCGACAACGAGGTCAGCAAGGCCATCCTCAGCGTGCGCGGCGTGGGCAGCGTGGCGCGGGTCGGCGGCGTGTCGCGCGAGGTGCGCGTCGAACTCGACCCGGCGCGGCTGCTGGCGCTGAATGCGACGGCCGCCGACATCTCGCGCCAGCTGCGTGCGGTGCAGCAGGATGCGTCCGGCGGGCGGTCGAACGTGGGCGGCATCGAACAGTCGGTGCGCACCATCGCCACCGTGAAAAGTGCGGCCGAACTGGCGCTGCTGGACATCGCGCTGGCCGACGGCCGGCGCATCCGCCTGGACCAGGTGGCCACCGTCAGCGACACCGTCGCCGAACAGCGCAGCGGTGCGTTGTTGAATGGCAAGCCGGTGGTCGGTTTCGAGGTCGTGCGTTCACGCGGCGCCAGCGAAACGACAGTGGCCGATGGCGTGCGCGCCGCACTGGCCAAGCTGCGCGCGGCGCACGCCGACGTGGACGTGACCGAGGCCTTCAACTTCGTCGACCCCACGGTGGAGAACTACCACGGCAGCATGTATCTGCTGATCGAAGGCGCGGCGCTGGCCGTGCTGGTGGTCTTCCTCTTTCTGCGTGACTGGCGGGCCACGCTGGTGGCCGCAACCGCTTTGCCGCTGTCGATCATTCCCACCTTCGGTGCGATGTACTACGTGTTCGGCTTTTCGCTGAACACCGTGACGCTGCTGTCGCTGTCGCTGGTGGTCGGCATCCTGGTCGACGACGCCATCGTCGAGATCGAAAACATCATGCGCCACCTGCGCATGGGCAAGACGCCGTTCGACGCGGCGATGGAAGCGGCCGACGAAATCGGCCTGGCGGTGATCGCCACTACCTTCACGCTGATCGCGGTCTTCCTGCCCACCGCCTTCATGGCCGGCGTGCCGGGCAAGTTCTTCGTGCAGTTCGGCTGGACGGCGGCCATCGCGGTCTTCTTCAGCCTGGTCGTGGCGCGCGTGCTGACACCGATGATGGCGGCCTACATCCTCAAGCCGCCGAAGGGCGAACACCGCGACGCGGCGTGGATGACGCGCTACCTGGTCTGGGCCGGCTGGTGCCTGAAACACCGGGTGTTGACGCTGGCCGCCACCGCGGTGTTCTTTGTCGGCAGCTTCATGCTGGTGCCGTATTTGCCCACCGGCTTCCTGCCGCCCGATGACCTGAGCCAGACGCAGGTGACGGTGACGCTGCCGCCCGGCAGCACCTACAGCCAGACGCTGGCCGCCGCCGAGCAGGCGCGCGAGTTGGTCCAGAAGCACGAGCACGTGAAGATGGTCTACACCGCCATCGGCGGTGGCGCCACCGGTGGCAACACCTTCGATCCGGGCAGCGGCCTGGCCGATGTGCGCAAGGCCACGCTGACCATCAACATGACGCCGCGCGGCGACCGCCACGGCGTGACCAAGCAGCAAGTGGAAGGCCAGATGCGTGAACTGCTGGCCGTGCTGCCCGGCGCCCGCGTCAACGTCGGCTTCGGCCAAAGCAGCGAAAAATACGTGCTGGTGCTGGCCGGTGAAGACGGCGCCACGCTCGCTGCACACGCTGCGCTGGTCGAACGCGAACTGCGCGGCATCCCGGGCATCGGCGCGGTCACGTCCAGTTCCAGCCTGGTGCGGCCGGAACTCATCGTGCGGCCCGATTCGGCTCGCGCCGCCGACCTGGGCGTGACCAGTGCGGCCATTGCAGAGACGCTGCGCATCGCCACGGCGGGCGACTACGAACTGAGCCTGCCCAAGCTCAACCTCAGCCAGCGCCAGGTGCCCATCGTCATCCGCTTGCCGGCCAGTGCGCGGGCCGACCTGAACCTGCTGACGCGTCTGCCGGTGCCGGGCAAGGCCGGGCCGGTGGCGCTGGGCAATGTGGCCAGCCTGTCCATCGCCAGCGGGCCGGCGCAGATTGACCGCTACAACCGCCTGCGCAACGTCAATTTCGAGATCGAGCTGAACGGCCAGCCGCTGGGCGCGGTGAAGGAGCAGGCTCTGGCCCTGCCCAGCCTGAAGCAGCTGCCGCCGGGCGTCATCCAGACCGAGATCGGCGACGCCGAAGCGATGAGCGAACTCTTCGCCAGTTTCGGCTTGGCCATGCTGACCGGCGTGCTGTGCATCTACATCGTGCTGGTGCTGCTGTTCAAGGACTTTGTGCAGCCGGCCACCATCCTGGGCGCCCTGGTGCTGTCGGTGCCGGGCGCCTTCCTGGCGCTGTTCGTCACGCACACCGCGCTGTCCATGCCCAGCATGATCGGCCTGATCATGCTGATGGGCATCGCCACCAAGAACAGCATCCTGTTGGTGGACTACGTCATCCTGGCCCGGCGCGAACACGGCCTGGGCCGGATGGAGTCGGTGCTGGACGCCTGCCACAAGCGGGCCCAACCCATCGTGATGACCACCATCGCGATGGCCGCCGGCATGCTGCCGATTGCGCTGGGGCTGGGCACCGACCCGAGCTTTCGCGCACCGATGGCCATCGTCGTCATCGGCGGGCTGATCACCTCCACTTTTCTCAGCCTGCTGGTCATCCCGGTGCTGTTCACTTACGTGGACGACGCCATTGCGCTCAGCCAGCGTTTGCTCAAACGAAGCGCCGCCGCGCCGACTGCGGCTGCTGCCACAAAAGTTCAGGCATGAAGGTCTTGTTGAAGTCCGTTTGCACGCAGCGGCCGACGCGCCGCGACTGCCTGCGCATCGGCGCGGCGGCCTGGGTGGCGGCGGCTTACCCGCTGACCGCCACCGAGGCGCCGTCCTTCGGCGCGATCGACCTGGACTGGGTCGACCCCTTGCGCCAGCGCCCGGTGCCGGTGCGCCTGTACCTGCCGAACGCCGGGCCTGCTGTGCCGCAACACCTGCCGCTGATGGTCTTCTCGCATGGCATCGGCGGTTCGCGCACGGGCTACCGCTGGCTGGGCGAGCACATGGCCCGCCACGGCATCGCCAGCCTGCACCTGCAACACGTCGGCAGCGACCGGCAGTTGTGGACCGGTGGCAGCATCTTCAACATCGTGGGCCGCCTGCAAGCCGCCGCGCAAGAAGGCGAAGTCATCAACCGCGTGCTGGACCTGCGCTTCGGCCTGGACACGCTGCTGGCCGGCCCGCTGGCCGGCCGCATCGACACGCAGCGCATCGTGGCCGCCGGCCACAGCTATGGCGCCAACACCACGCTGCTGGCCAGCGGCGTGCGCGTTGAACGGCAGGGCCGCCTCGTCGACCTGCAAGAGCCGCGCGTCAAGGCCGCCGTGGTCATTTCAGAGCCGCCTTTTTACGGCAACGCCGACCCACAAAAGATCCTGGCCAGCGTGGCCGTGCCCAGCCTGCATGTCACGGCCACCGAAGACGTCATCCGCATTCCTGGCTACTACAGCGGCTACGAAGACCGTCTGGCGGTGTTCGAAGCCACCGGTGGTGGCCCGCTTGGCCCTGACAAATGGCTGGCCGTTTACGAAGGCGGTTCGCACAGCATGTTCACCGACCGCGCCGGCACCGGCGGCGTCACGCTGAACTCGCAGGTGAAAGTGGCCACGCAAGCGCTGGTGCTGGCCTTCTTGCGCAGCGTTTTCGACGGTGAAGCGGCCGACTTGGCCGCCTGGCCACAGCGCAACGCGGCCTTGCTGGCCCGCTTCGTGACCCCGCGCGCGGCCCGACTGCCTCTCACGGGGCGCTCTCCCAGTGGGTGAGGATTGGGGTGAGGGCTGGCGCTTGTACGACTTGCCCCTGTGGCGACCGACCACCGCAACGCTCAACCGTTCGCCGCAAGCGGTCTGCTGACCCAACAGTTCTCAGCCACGCCAGCCCGGTGTGATTGGTGGTCAGGACGCTGCACTGCGGAGTGTCTGCACTGAGCGATGAAGCCGTGTTGACGGCCGATTTCCCGGCCGAACAGCGACGCGGGCTGCTGCCGGCTACCGGATCACCGTGGCTTCGAGAAACTTCAAGAAGGTCGCGAAGTAGAAATCGGCGTTCTCGCGCCGCGCGAAGCCGTGGCCCTCGTTGTCGGCCAGCAGGTACCAGACGGGCGTCGATTTGCCTTGCAGCTTGCGAACGATCTGCTCGCTTTCCGTCCAGGGCACGCGCGGGTCGTTCTTGCCTTGCGCCACGAGCAGCGGCTTGGTGATGTTGTCGGTCAGGTTCAAGGGCGAAATCGACAGCAGGAACTGGCGCATCGCCGGGTCGCGCTCGTCGCCGTATTCGACGCGGCGCAGGTCGCGCCGGTAGCTTTCGGTGCGCTCAAGAAAACTGACCCAGTTGCTGATGCCCACCGTGCTGGCTGCGCCGGCGATGCGGTCGGCCAGCCGCACGCTGGCAGCCAGCGCCATGTAGCCGCCGTAGCTGCCGCCGGTGACCACCACCCGCTTCGCGTCGAGGTCGTTCTGGGTGGCGATCCAGTCGATGGCCGCGCCCATGTCCTTCACCGAGTCTTCGCGCAGCCGGCCGTTGTCCAGCGCCAGGAAGGTCTTGCCGTAGCCGCTGGAGCCGCGCACATTGGGCAACAGCACCGCGATGCCCATCTCCTGCACCAGATAGTTCAGGCGGCCTGCCCAGCCCAGCTTGGACTGGCCTTCCGGGCCGCCATGCAACGACATCACCACCGGGCGCGGCCCGGCGTAGCGCGCGCTTGGACGGTACAGCACGCCACTGATCATCCGGCCATCGAAACTTTTCCAGCGGACGATTTCAGGCTCGGGCAGGCTGGCCAGGTCTAGCCCGGGCGGTGTCACGGGCCGGGTCCAGGCTTCAACGCGACCGCTGTCCAGGTTTACGCTGTGCACCTGGGCGGGGCCGCGCGCGCTGCTCACCACGATGGCCAACTCGCCCGTGCCACGGTGGGCGCGCACGCTGGTCACGCTGCCGGGGGGCAGATTCAGCCCGGCGGGCAGCGGCTGTTCGGCGCCGCTGTTCGGGTCGAACAGACGCAACTCGTCGCGGCCATCGATATTGGCCGTCATCGCCAGCCGGCGGCTGGTGGCCGACGGGTCGCCGTCGGCGATGTCCCACGGGATGTGCGCACTCAGGCGCACTGGCGCGCCGGCCTGCCCCTGCACGAAGGGCACGCGCATCAGTTCGCGAAACTCGCTGGCGCGGTCGCTGGTGATGAACAGCGACTGCCCGTCAAGCGCCCAGCCGCCCACCAGGTGGCTGGCCACCAGCTTCTCGCCCGCAGCGGGCAGCACCTGGCGCCTTTGGCCCTGGGCCGGCCCCGCCAGGTTCATCAGCCAGACCTCGGACTGGTTGGCCGAGATGTAGCGCGTCAGCGCAACCTGGCTTTCGTCGGGCGAGACCTGCGCGCCGCCCCAGCCCCCACCGGGCAACTCGGCCAGCACCTGGCGCGCCTCGGGGTTCAGGGGGTCGATCAGGCTCAGCGTGGTGCTGATCTCGCTGCGCGTGCCGGTGGCTGCCGTGCGGTCGATGGGCAGCGAGCTGACCAGCATTAGCGACTTCGACTCCACCCAGGCCAGCGCGGCATGGCGCTGGTTGTTCGGTGTCAGCTGGGTGGTGGCGCGGGTCTCGGGGTCCAGGCGGTAGAGCTGGAACACCTCGTCGCCGCCGGAGGCGCGTGAGAAGACGATGTAGCGGCCCCGACGCGGTTCCCAGCGCGCATTGGCCACCGGGTCGGCGTTGTCGGTGAGCGGCTCGAGCTCGCCCATCGGCGAGCGCAGGCGAAACAGCTGCGGCGTGCTGGCGCCGGGTCGGCGGTGCGAGATCAGCATCTCGCGGCGTTGCGGGTGCCAGTCGGCAAAGCCGTGGCCCAGCACCTCGGAATAGCGCTGAAAGGCCGGCACGACAGCCGCCGACAACGCCGGCACGCCTTCCACGCGCATCGCCGCAGGTGGCGCCAACAGGGCTGTTGGCAGGGCTGGCGCGCTGGCGGTCGGAGTGGAGGGTGGCGGCGTGCTGCAGGCCGCCAGCACCGACACCAGCACCGACACCAGCACCGACGCGGTCTGGGCGAGCGCCCGGCGTGGCCGGCAGGCCGCCAGCACGCGGCGGGACGGCGAAGAAGGGAAATGGACAGGCAGCATGGGTGTGAGGATCCTGGCGGTGTGCACCAACCCGAATGCCGGACCGCAGGCGGCCCCGCATTCCGATCACTGGAACAGATAGCTGGCGCTGAAGTTCACGCGGCGGCCCAGTTGGGCGGTCAGGCCCGGGTCCCAGTAGGTGAAGGCGGCCGGCATGCCGTTGCTGCGGTTGTAGTCGTTGGTGATATTGAACATCGCCGCCGTCAGCGCCAGATTCTTGATGCCGGTGTAGGTGGTGCCGATGTCGGCGGTCTTGTCACGTCCGACCCTGCAGCGGTCGGACGCTTGCAGCAGCAGGTTGGTGCCGCTGGTGGCTGCGGCGCAGGCGTCGCTGGTCGAGGTGTTCTCCGGGTCGGCGTGGTTGATGCGGTAGTAGCTGGCCCAGTTCTCGGTCTTCCAGTTCAGCGTCAGCGACGCGCGCGTTTTCGGGATGTCCGAGGCCGAGATGCCCACCAGGCGCGAGACCGGCGTGCCGTCGATGATCAGCTGGTCGTAGCGCTGGGTGTAGGTGCCGGCGAACTTAAAGCTTATTTTGCCCAGACCCATTTCGGGCAAACGCAGGTTGGCGTCGTAGTCGATGCCCGAAGTGCGGGTGTACTTGTAATTGCCGTACTTGCGCACCAGCAGGATGATCGGCCCGCTGTTGGCGATGCCCGGCAGCCAGGTGGCCGGGTTGGGGTCACGGATGATGGCGCCGTTGGTCGTCAAGGTTGACGCATCGGTCACACCCGCAAAGTTGTTGCTGTTGTACGCGTCCATGATGTCGATGGTGCGCTGCGTGCGGATCTCTTCCTGGCGGTTGAAGTACCAGGCGTCCAGTTGCAGATCGAAGGTCTTGTTCGGCTCCCACAGGAAACCCAGAGTGAAGGAGTTCGACTTCTCGGGCTTCAGATCCTTGTTCGAGCTGACGCGGGTGGGCACGTTGCCTGGCGTCGGCGACGCACCGACGGCGCTGTAGTTCAACACGTTGCAATCGCGCGGCACATCGACAGCAGCCCGGCTGACCAGCGCCGGGATGTTGCAGCGCAGGTTGTCGAACACGCGGCGCTCTTGCGAATTGTTGAACGACAGCGCAAAAGAGTCGCTGATCTGGGAGATGGCCGGCGCCCGGAAGCCGGTGGCGGCGGTGCCGCGGAACACCAGTTCCGACGGTAGCGCGGTGAACTTGAAGCCCAGCTTGCCGGTCGTCGATTTGCCGAAGTCGCTGTACTTTTCGAAGCGCGCGGCGGCTTGCAGTTCAAGCTGCTTGAAGACCGGCAGGCTCAGCTCGGTGAAGGCCGCCGCCACGTTGCGGCTGCCCTTGGTGGCATTGCCGACCAGGCCAATGTAGTCGCCACTGCGGTAGTTCGCGTCGGCGTCCGACGACAAGGACTCGCGGCGCGCTTCACCGCCCACCGCAACAGCGGCCTTGCCGCCGGGCAACACGAACAGCTCGCGGCTGGCGTGGGCATCGACCGAGGTGATGGTCGATTTGCCGAGGTTGGTCGCGTCGCCGGCGATGCTGGCAATGGCGGCCGGCGTGTTGAACTGGCCGAAGCGGTAGGTGCCCGAGGCGATCGAGGCGTCGAGCAGCGACTTGCGCACCCGGCTTTGCAAGGTGCGAGTGTTGTCTTGCAGGCTGTGCATCAGCGCGGCGTCGAAGTCCCAGACGCCCAGGCTGCCTTCCAGGCCGAAGGTGAAGCGTGTCGATTCCAGCAGGCTGATGTCGCCCGTGGGCAGGTCTTCGAAACGGTAGATGAGTTGCACCGGCTGCGCGCTGGCGGTGCCCCGGGTCGGGTTGTCCGGGTGGGTGACGGGCAGGATCAGCGCGTTCTGGCTGCTGAAGCCGGTCAAGGTCGGCCAGGTGGTGGCTACCGGGTTGGTGGTGGTGGCCAGCGTCGTCGTCAGCACGTAGGGGTTGGCGCGCGACTTCGTGTTGGTGCGCGCGTACATCACGTCGGCGGTGCCCGTGAGGCTCGAATTGAAGACGTAGGTGCCGCGCACGGAACCCGAAAAACGGTCTTGCGCGGCGATGGCCTCGCTGTAGTTGTCAGTGTTGAAACGGCAGAAGCCGTTGATCAGGCTGGGCGTGGTGGGCAGGAAGCCGGCAGGGCGGTTGGGCACGCCTTTGCCGACCGTCCGTTCGTCGGGGCAGCCTGGCAGCGTGCCCAGGTAGTTGGCGCCCGACAGGTTGCTGTTGGGCACCGAGATGCCACCAATCAGGGTGCTGCCGGTCAGCGCAGGGGGCACCTTGTAGTAGTTGCCGTACAGCGAGGCCGAGGAGTCGGCGGTGTAGCGCGACAGGCTGCCGCCGGCGTTGCGGAAGGCATCGTATTCGCCCTGGTTGCCACGGTTCTGGAGGTCGCGGTAGAGCACCTGGTCGCGCTTGTCGATGGCGATGCCGCCGAAGACGTTGAAGCGCTGCGACTCGAGGTTGCCGAAGCCGAAGGTCAGGTTGGCGCCTTTGGTGATGCCGACGCCGCGGTCATTCGATTCGTAGGTGGCGCCGCCCTCCACGCCCTGGTATTCCTTGCGCAGGATGTAGTTGACGACACCGGCGATAGCGTCCGAGCCGTAGAGCGCCGAGGCGCCGTCCTTCAGGATATCGACACGGTCGATGGCGCCCTTCGGGATGGTGTTGACGCTGATCAGCGAACCACGGCCGAAGTTGATGTCCACCGCGCCGACCGGCGCAATGCGGCGGCCGTTGATCAGCACCAGCGTGCTCTGCGAGCCCAGGCCGCGCAGCGAGATCGTTGACAGCCCAGCGACGAAGCCGGAAGCCGCGCCATCGCCCACCGAGCCAGTGTCAACCGCCGAGTTGGCGCGCAGCAGGTTCTCGATCGTGCCGTAACCGGAGTTGCGGATGTCGTCGCGTGTGTAGCTCTGCACGACTGAGGGTGTGGCCTTGTCGGTGCGCTTGATCAGCGAACCGGTGACCTCGATCTTCTGGGTCTTTTCGACATCCTGGGCCAGGGCCGGGCCGACCAGGCTGGTGACAGCCCAGGCAATGATGTGGTGGCGAGCTTTCACGTACTACCTTCCTATACAACTGGGAAACAATGCCGTCATGGCGCGTCAAAGATAGCAATAAACAGGCCACCAGCCTGGCCATCAATTTGCACTGTTTCAGTGCGCCCGAGGGGTCGGGGCATCAGCCGCTAGGGCCCGGCCGCCCTTTCGGACTGGCCGTTGGACAGCGTGAGCGACCGCGGCGCCAGCGCTGCGGATCGGTGTTCAGGCGTCGGAGGTTAGGGCCGGCCGCATGCTCACGCCGCCGGCACCAGCTTGAACACGTATTGATACGCCGTGGCGTCTTGCGCCGCCATTGCGGGGTCCAGGCCAGTTGCCGAGGCAAAAGCGCGGACTGCTTCCAGCATTTGCGGCTGCTGGGGCGTGTTCAAGTTGCGGCTCAGGCCACGCTCAACGCG
>JAYSYH010000265.1:0-4036 GCA_043716645.1 Betaproteobacteria bacterium
TGCGTCGCCTGCACCGCCGACACCGGCAGCACGCAGCTGCGCACCGGTTGCCCGTCCAGGTGCACGGTGCACGAGCCGCACTGCGCGATGCCACAGCCGTATTTGGTGCCCGTCATGCCGAGCTGTTCACGCAGCACCCACAGCAGGGGTGTGTCGGGTTCGGCGTTGTGCTCGCGAACCTTGCCATTGACATTCAAGCGGGCCATGCGGGTCTCCTGTCGCGTGCTGAAGTGCAGGCGATGATGATGCCGCCACACCGGCCTTGCAGGCACCCGGGTTTAGCCCGCCTCAGCCGTCAACGGAACTTGCTTTTTGAGCCCATCGTGCCCAAGCGGTCCCGCAGCAGTTGGGCCAGCAAGGCCGCGGCCTGTTCCAGCAAGGGCCCGCGCGGGCGCAGCGCGGATGTGGCAATCCACAAGCTGGTGACCAGCGCCCCGCCGTTGGCGTTGGCGTGGATGGGGCGGGCTTGCAGGCCCGCTTCGTGTTCGCTACCGCGCAGCGCGTTCAGCGCCAGCACGGCGTGCAGCGGCAGGCGCTGCACCAGGTCCAGCATGGCGGGCACGCTTTCGATTTCCAGCCCCACCGTCGGCTTCAGATTGGCCTCAGCCATGGCGGTTTCCAGCCGCATGCGGATGGCGTGCGGGCGGCTGGGAATCACAAGCTGCTGTGCGGCCACATCGGCCAGCGTTACCGCCTTGCCCAGCAGCGTGCGCGCGGCACCGCGGGCCGACACGAGGAAGAGTTTTTCGTCCAGTACCGGCTGCAGCGAGATGGCCGCTGCCGGCGTGGCGTTGTAGACCACGGCGCAGTCCACACGGCCTTGCTGCAGCCATGCCAGCAGGTAGGTTGACAAACCTTCCACCATGCTCAGCGTGGCGCGCGGGAAGTGCTCACGGAAGGCTTCGACCAGCGGCGCGGTCAGCGTGCGGCTGACGCTCGGCGGCAGCCCGACCGACAGCAGCCCGGTGGCGGCGCCGCGCTGGTCTTCCAGGTCCAGCCTGGCGCGTTCCACCTGCTGCAGGATGCCGCGCGCGTGGGCCAACAGGCGCTGGCCGGCTTCGGTCAGCGTCACGCCGCGCCCGTTGCGGTCGAACAGCGGTTGGTGCAGTTCCACTTCCAGCGCACGCACCTGGCGGCTCAACGCCGGCTGGGCGATCTGCAGCAGGCTGGCGGCACGGGTGAAGCTGCCCAGGTCGGCCACGTGCACAAAGGTTTCGAGCTGCTTCAAGTCCATGCCATTTCAGCATAGCAGCTAGTGCGGAAATAGCATTGATGGATGGGTCGCCTTCAACCAGAATCCGGCGCTGCGTTCCGGCGCTGCGCCCCGGCCTGCGGGCTGCGTGAGTGAACCAGCGACCGACCCCCCGACCCCCCGACCCCCCGACAGTCAGCTTGGAGACCACCGCATGATCATCGACTGCCACGGCCACTACACCACCGCACCGAAGGCGATGGAGACCTGGCGCAACGCGCAGATCGCCGCCATCAAGGACCCGGCCTCGATGCCCAAGGTGTCGGACCTGAAGATCAGCGACGACGAACTGCGCGAAAGTATCGAACTCAACCAGCTGCGCCTGATGAAGGAACGCGGTAGCGACCTGACGATCTTCAGCCCGCGCGCCAGCTACATGGCCCACCATATCGGCGACTTCCAAGTTTCGGCCGCCTGGTCGGCCATCTGCAACGAGCTGTGCTATCGCGTCAGCCAGCTGTTCCCCGACCACTTCATTCCCGCTGCGATGCTGCCGCAGAGCCCCGGCGTGGACCCGGCCACCTGCATCCCCGAACTGGTGAAGTGCGTCGAGCAGTTCGGCAACGTCGGCATCAACCTGAACCCCGACCCGAGCGGCGGCCACTGGACCAGCCCGCCACTCACCGACCGCGCCTGGTATCCCATCTACGAAAAGATGGTCGAGTACGACATCCCCGCGATGGTCCACGTCAGCAGCAGCTGCAACGCCTGCTTCCACGCCACCGGCGCGCACTACATCAACGCCGACACCACGGCCTTCATGCAGTGCCTGCAGGGTGATCTCTTCAAAGATTTCCCGAGCTTGCGCTTCGTCATCCCGCACGGCGGCGGCGCGGTGCCTTACCACTGGGGGCGCTACCGCGGCCTGGCGCAAGAGTTGAAGAAGCCGCTGCTCAGCGAGCACCTGATGCACAACATCTACTTCGACACCTGCGTCTACCACCAGCCCGGCATCGACCTGCTGACCCAGGTGATCCCGGTGAAGAACATCCTGTTCGCCAGCGAGATGATCGGCGCGGTGCGCGGCATCGACCCGGAAACCGGCCACTACTACGACGACACCAAGCGCTACATCGAAGCCAGCACCATCGTCGTCGGCGACGACCGCCACCAGATCTTTGAGGCCAACGCCCGGCGCGTCTACCCGCGGCTGGACGCAGCCCTCAAGCTGAAAGGGCTGTGACCATGTACCAGCTCGGCGTCGTCAAACGCAGCATCAACCGCGCAGACCGCTTGGCCGCCGACGGCCTGGGCCGCTTCGGCGCCAGCACGGTGCACGAGGCGCAAGGCCGGGTCGGCCTGCTGAACACGACCATGCGGCCGATCTACGCCGGGCAGCGCATCTCGGGCACCGCCGTCACCGTGCTGCTGCACCCCGGCGACAACTGGATGCTGCACGTCGTGGCCGAGCAGATCCAGCCCGGCGATATCGTTGTGGCTGCACTCACGTCGCCTAACACCGACGGCTTCTTCGGCGACCTGCTGGCCACGTCCTTCCAGGCCCGCGGCGCGCGCGGCCTGGTCATCGACGGCGGCTGTCGCGACGTGCGCGACCTGCAGGCCATGGGCTTCCCGGTGTGGAGCCGCGCCATCAGCAGCCAGGGCACCATCAAGGCCAGCCTCGGCTCGGTGAACATTCCTGTGGTCTGCGCCGGGGCGCTGGTCACGCCGGGCGATGTGATCGTGGCCGACGATGACGGCATCGTCTGCGTGCCGGCCGCAAACGCGGTGAAGACACTCGCCGCTGCCGCCGCCCGCGAAGCGCTGGAAGGCGAAAAACGCGCCAGGCTGGCCGCCGGCGTGCTGGGCCTGGACATGTACAAGATGCGCGAACCGCTGGAAAAAGCCGGCCTGCGCTACATCGACTGAATGGCGTGGACTGACATGGCATTCGACAAAACCCCTGGCTGGCTGGACTGGTTCAGCGGCCCCAGCAAGCCCCGATTCCAATTGCCCGCCGGCAGCGTGGACGCCCACTGCCACGTCTTCGGCCCGGGCGCTGAATTTCCCTACGCGGCCCAGCGCAAGTACACGCCCTGCGACGCGAGCAAGGCGCAGCTGTATGCGCTGCGCGACCACCTGGGCTTTGCGCGCAACGTGGTCGTGCAGGCCACCTGCCACGGTTCTGATAACCGCGCCATGGTCGACGCCTGCCGCAGCAGCGGCGGCCGTGCGCGCGGCGTGGCCACCGTCAAGCGCAGCATTTCCGACACCGAACTGCAAGACCTGCACGCCGCTGGCGTGCGCGGTGTGCGCTTCAACTTCGTCAAGCGCCTGGTGGACTTCACGCCCAAAGATGAATTGCTGGAAATTGCCAGCCGCATCGCACCGCTGGGCTGGCACGTCGTCATCTACTTCGAAGCCGTGGACCTGCCCGAGCTGTGGGACTTCTTCGCCGCCGTACATGACGATTGCGGGACCACGGTGGTCGTCGACCACATGGGCCGCCCCGACGTCAGCCTGCCAATGGACGGCCCGCAGTTCGCGCTGTTCGAGCGCTTCATGCGCGAGTACCCGAATGTGTGGAGCAAGGTGTCGTGCCCGGAGCGGCTGTCTGTCACCGGCCCGCGTGCTTTGAAGGAAGCGCTGAACGGCCAACAGCCGCCTTACCGTGACGTGATTCCCTACGCCCGCCGGATCGTCGAACAGTTTCCCGACCGCGTGCTGTGGGGCACCGACTGGCCGCACCCGAACCTGAAGGACCACATGCCCGACGACGGCCTGCTGGTGGACTTCATCCCGCACATCGCCGTGACGGCCGAAGCACAACACAAGCTGCTCGTC
>JAYSYH010000266.1:0-34848 GCA_043716645.1 Betaproteobacteria bacterium
CCCCATCGCGCCCAGCGCCGTGGCCGCCATGTTGATGCGCGCGTCCAGCTCCGGTCCGCCGCGGGTGGGCAGCCGTGGGCGCAGCTGGTGGCGCTCTGCCGTCGGCAAGCCCGTCGCTTCCACGGGTGCCGGGTTCCTTGCGCCGCCCAGGTGCTGCTGGATCAGCTTGCCGACGTAGAGCAGCCCGCACGCCTCGACGAAGGAGAACGTGGAGCCGGCGCCGCTGCGAAACGTCTGCCACTGCTGGCGCATCAGCAGCGCTTGCTTGCGACGCCGGGCCAGCGCGGTGGCCAGGGTGGGCGAGTCGCATTCGTCGGTCAGGCACAGCGCCGGCGCCAGCAAGCCGGGCAGCTGCGGCCGCACCATCTCGCTGCCGAGCGGGCGGTATTCGATGAACAGCGCAAAGAAGCCGGCAAAGCCCAG
Organism: Betaproteobacteria bacterium; assembly: GCA_043716645.1. GTDB lineage: Bacteria > Pseudomonadota > Gammaproteobacteria > Burkholderiales > Burkholderiaceae_C > Rubrivivax. Next base: position 424 of record JAYSYH010000266.1, read on the forward strand.
GGTCTGGACCTGGTGGGCGCTGCTGGCTTCGAGCGCGCGGCGGTAGACCTCCGAGCGCACGTCGATGCAGAACACGGCCTGCACCGCGGGTGTCGTCGCCTCGGCACCGGGCTTCGTCGCGCCGGCCATCAGCGCGCCGGCCATCAGCGCCTGGGCCACGGGCGCCTGGTAGGCACGCTCCAGCGCCACATGCCACAGCCAGTCGCGGCTTTGCGCGGCCTGCGCGCGCGCCAGCGTGTCTTCGCAGCCATGCCAGGCCGAAGCCAGCGCGGCGGCCACGCCGGCCGCAGGGTGGCCCTCGTGCAGCAGCCAGTCCCAGGCCAGGCGTATGGCCAGCATGTGCACGATGTGGTCGTCGTCGCGCCCCGCCAGCCGTGCCTGCCAGCGCTGGTAAGCGCACCACGAAGACCAGCCATTGATGCTCATCAGCAGCGCAGTGAAGTAGGCCTCACGCGCCTGCGCCGGGATGCGCAGCGCGGCCACGGCGGCATCGATCAACGCCATCGGGTCGGCGGGCAGCGCGCGCAGCCGCTGGCTGAAGCCGTGGTAGCCCATCAGCATCGACGGGCCGAAGTCGTGCTCCGACTGGCGGCGCCAGCTGGCATACAAGCCGCCGCTGCGGTCAGGCCCCCAGGCGGCCTGGCCCTGGTCGAAATAGGCGGCCGTGCCCTGGCTCACGTGGTGCGTGACGTAGTCGCGCCAGGCCATGTGGTGGCGGGTGTCGCGGCCGGCGTCCACCACGTCCGTCGCCAGCGGCAGGCGCCCTGCAAAGCCCGGCTCGGTGTTCAGGCCGGCCACCAGTTCTTCCGCCGTGACGGTGGCGCCGGTTGCAAGGGTGGCCTCACGCAAGTGCGCCAGGGTGATGCGGCCCGCCTGCCAGTGGTCGCGGTACGCGCTTCGCGGCATCAACATCGGGCTGCCTGCCAGGGTCGCCATGTGGGCGGCAGCGGTGGCGATCGGCCGCTCCAGGTGGCCCCAGTAGGGGTTGACCGCAATGAACCGGTCCAGCGGCCAGGTGGGGGCGATGCGGGCGCATGCGGCGTCGATCACAGGCCTGAGGACAGAGGGTGTTGCGCGGGTCGAGATGTCGGTCACGGCGGTCATCACGGGGCTCCAGGTGTGTGGGCTTCGGGGCTGATGGCCTGCGGTGCGATGGGCCTGGCCGGCAAGCGGGCAGGCCAGACGCGGAACGTCAGCCGCGTGAAGACTTCATCCAGATACAGGCCGGCGAAGAGCCACGGGTACAGCCTGCGGGACAGCGCGCCCTGTGGCCGCGCGCGCACCGCACCCTGAACCACGAACAGCACCCCGAAGCAGCCGATCACCCAGGCCACCAGGCCCATGTTCGCGGCAGCCGGCGCACCCAGCCACTGCTTGAACAACAGGTGCAGCCCGAAATAGATCAGCGCCACCGCGAAAGCCCCAGCCACACCTGCAACCATCCACGCGCCGCCGGCACGCAGCAGCGGCCCCGCCAGCAGCGGCACCAGCGCCAGCGCGAGGACCGCGCTGACCGCCCACAGCGCAGGCGCTTCGCCAGGCCGGATGCCCCAGGCCAGCGCCGCGCCGGCGACGACGGCGACACCCACGATGGCGCTGCAGAACCAGGCCAGGCCGCCGAGCGGCGGCAAGGGCGGGGTCATCTGCTGCAGCCGGTTCTGCTCGACGGCGGTGCCGGCGGTCAGGAACGCGTGCGCCTTGTACAGCGAGTGGGCGACGATGTGCAGCAGCGCCAGTTCGTACAGCCCCAGTCCGCACTGCATCAGCATGAAGCCCATCTGCGCACAGGTCGACCAAGCCAGCGCGACCTTGATGCTGATGCGCGTCATCATGGTTGCCGCCGCGACGACGGCCGTCGTCCCGCCCACCACCACCAGCAGCGCTTGTGCAGCCGGCACGTCGGCCACCAGCGTGCCCAGGCGGATCATCACGAAACCACCGAGGTTGACGATGCCCGCATGCAGCAGCGCCGAAACCGGCGTGGGCGCCTCCATGACCTGGATCAGCCAGCCATGCACCGGCAGTTGCGCGCACTTGAGCAGTGCGCCGACCACGAACAGCACGGCGGCCACCTGCAGCGCGGTGGTGGTTGCGGGGAGTGCCCGCGCGGCAGCGATCGCCTGGTCGATCTCGAAGGTGCCGAGTTGCGAAACGACCAGCGCGACGGCACCCAGCATGGACGCATCGGCCAGCCGGCTGGCGAGAAACTTCTTGTGCGCCGCGATCAGCGCCTGAGGCCGCTGCTCGAAGAAGGTCAACAGCGCGTGCAGCGACAGGCTGGTGCCGATCCAGGCCAGCACCAGCAGCAGCAGGCTGTTCGACAGCACCAGCACGGTCACCGCCGCCAAGGTCAGCAGCAGGCTGCGGATGTAGCGCAGCTGGCCGCGCTGGCCGCCCAGATACGACTGCGAGTAACCGACGATGACCCAGCCGATGAAGCACACCAGCAACAGCATGATGTTGGCCAGCGCGTCGCTGCGCAGGCTGAAATGGATGCCCGCGTCGGCGACGGAGGCCGTGCCTGCGACTGCACCGGAGGCTGCCCCCGAGACTGCACCTGAAAGCGCCGGCCCGCGCCAGATGCCGGGGCCATCGACAACCAGCCAGGCCAGCGAGGCTATCGACGCGGCCAGCGCCAGGCCTGCGCCGAGGCGCGCCCAGCGCCATCCGGAACCCGGCGCGCCGCTGCCGGCCGCTGGCACGGCGGCAAGTGCAAACAGCAGCGGCACGGCCAACATCAGTGCGGCGCGCAGCGGCGGCAAGTCGGCAAGCAGCGATGACATCGGGAACCTTTTCTTGGGTGCGGTGGGCGCGACTGTGGCGGCAAGCCCGGCCTCTGTAAAATACATTGATTCGCACGGTACGATCACTTTAGGTCAACACTCGGTGCCCGTGATCCCGCGCAGGTCAGCATCTGAGCCCTTCCTATTTTTTGTCAGGCTGGTGCTTTCGATGTCGCGACTGAACTTCCACCACCTGCACTATTTCTGGGCCGTTGCCAAGGACGGCAACCTCACGCGTGCCGCCGGCAAACTGCATGTCTCGCAGTCGGCCCTGTCCAAGCAGATCAAGCTGCTCGAAGAGCAGCTGGGGCAGCCGCTGTTTGCACGCGTCGGCCGCACCCTGAAGCTGACCGAGGCCGGGCAGTTGGCACTGGGCTATGCCGACACCATCTTCGCCTCGGGCAACGAGCTGGTGGCCGTGCTGCGCGAGGGCCGACGCGAAGAGCGGCAGGTGCTGCGCATCGGTGCTGTTGCGACGCTGTCGCGCAACTTCCAGGAAAACTTCATCCTGCCGCTGCTGCAGCGCAACGACGTCGAGCTGGTGCTGCAGTCCGGCAATCTCGTCGACCTGCTGGCGCGGCTGCGGGTTCACACGCTGGACCTGATCCTGTCCAACCGGCGCGTGCATGCCAGTGCCGAAGACCCGTGGCACTGCCGGCGCATCGCGCGCCAGCCGGTCAGCCTGGTGGGCAAGCCGCGCCCCCGGCGCAAGGCCTTCCGCTTTCCGGAGGAACTGGCCGAAGTGCCGTTGCTGCTGCCCGGCCGCGACAGCGACATCCGGGCCGCTTTCGATCTGCTGTGCGAGCAGTACGGCATCCGTTATCGGCTGCACGCCGAAGCGGACGACATGGCCTTGCTGCGCCTGCTGGCGCGCGACTCCGACAGCGTGGCGCTGGTGCCCACCGTGGTGGTGCAAGACGAGTTGCGCAGCGGACGGCTGGTCGAGTACGCGGTCGTGCCGGGCTTGTACGAAACCTTTTTCGCCATCTCGCTGCAACGGCGCTTCGAGCCGCCTTTGCTCAAGAGTTTGCTCAAACAATCGGAGGAGGCATTCCTGGCGCCGCTGGTCGCCAAGAGCGTTTGATGCCGGCGGCGCGCGCCACGGCGTCTGGCAGCGACGGCGTGAACCGCGACGCCCTGATGGCCCGCTGCTGTTCAGCGCTGCGGTGCCGCCAGCGCCTTCACGATGCGCTGCCGCGCCACCTTGGTTTTGGGCACCGGGAAGTCGAACCACTGCCGCACATCGGCGTCCAGGCCGATGCCGTGCATGTAGTTGTAGATCGCCTTCTTCAGCCCCACGCCCAGCGCGTCGTGGTCGGTGCCGGTGGGGTCGATGAAGCCGACGTCGTTCTTCGCGAAGGTGACCGGCGCGCCGCCGTTCAAGGGCAGCAGGCTCACGCCGTAGTCGGCCGGGTTCAGGCCCACCGGCGAATGCACGGTGCAGGCGAAGCGGTGGAAAAAGCCCGACTGGATACAGCCTTCGGCGAACAGCTGGCGCACCAGTTCCAGCGCGTCCACGGTGTCTTGCACGGTTTGCGTCGGGAAGCCGTACATCAGGTAGGCGTGGACCAGGATGCCGGCGTCGGCAAAGCCCTTGGTGACGCGGGCCACCTGGTCCACCGACACGCCTTTCTTCATCAGGTCCAGCAGGCGGTCCGAGGCCACTTCCAGGCCGCCGCTGATGGCGATGCAGCCGCTGTCGGCGAGTTGCAGGCACAGCTCGGGCGTGTAGGTTTTCTCGAACCGGATGTTGCCCCACCAGCTGATCGCCACCTGGCGTTTTTGAAGCTCGATCGCCAGCGCTTTCAGCGACTTCGGCGGCGCCGCTTCGTCGACGAAGTGAAAGCCCGTCTGCCCGGTCTCCGTGACGATGGCCTGGATGCGGTCGACCAGCGTTTCGGCGCTGGCCGCATCAAAGCGGCCGATGTAGTCCAGGCTCACGTCGCAAAAACTGCACTTCTTCCAGTAGCAGCCGTGGGCCACCGTCAGCTTGTTCCAGCGGCCGTCGCTCCACAGCCGGTGCATCGGGTTCAACATGTCCAGCAGGCTTAGGTAGCGGTCCAGCGGCAGGCCGTCCCAGGTCGGCGTTCCGACTTCTTCGAAAGGCACTTCGGGCTCGACGAAGTTGGTGTACTTCACGGCGCCCTGTGGCCCGCCCTCGCGATGAAAGGTGCGCACCAGGCGGCTGGCCGAGCGGGTGCCTTGCAGGTGGCCCAGCAGCGCCAGCAGCGGGCGTTCGCCAGCGTCCAGCGTGACGTAGTCGACGAAGTCGAAGAGGCGTGGTTCGGCCAGTTCGCGCAGTTCCGTGTTGACGTAGCCGCCGCCCAGCGCGATGACGATCTGCGGGTGGGCGGCCTTGATGGTCTGTGCCATGCGCAAGGCCGCGTAGACCGCGCCGGGAAACGGCACCGACAGCAGCACCAGTGTGGGCCGGTGTTCTTCGATGGCCGCCAGCGTCAGCGCCTGCAATGTGCGGTCGACCAGATTCAGCGGCGCCGCCAGGGCCTGCGCCAGTGGCTCGAAAGTGGGCTGGCTGAGCGCCAGGCTCTCGGCATAGCGGACGAATTCGAAGCGCGGGTCGATGGCGCCCTGCAGCACGTCGGCCAGGTCGTTCAGGAACAGCGTGGCGATGTGCCGCGCGCGGTCGTTGACGCCCAGGGCGCCGAAGGCCCAGGCCAGCGGGTCGCCGCCGCTTTCGTCTGCGGTCGGATCCACGAAGACGTCCAGCGACGCGAAGCGCGGCCCCTCAGGCAGGAAGGCGCGGCTGGCGATGCGGTGCGCCAGTGTGCTGTCTCGGCCCTGGATGAAAGCGATGGCCGGGCCGATGGTGGCCAGGTAGCGCGGCGCCTGTTCGACGAAGGCCTGCACGCTGGCTGACGGCTGCCGGGGCGCCAGCGTCGTCAGGGGCGCAGCGGCTTCGATCGCGTCCAGTACCGCTTGCAGGCCACGGCGCGACAGCAGTTCCAGTGCCAGGCCCAGCGCCAGGTCGGCCTGCACGGCGGCCACGCCGCGTGAACGCAAAAAGCCCGTCAGGTAGGCGGTGCTGGGGTAGGGCGTGTTCAGCTGCGTCATCGGTGGGATCAGCGACAGCACGCGCAGGGGTCGGGGTGGCATGGTGGCCATTCAGCGGGCACCGCCTGCGCCGTGGGGCGGTGACGCCAACCATGCCGTCAGTTGCGCGTAGACGCCCGCGTCGCCCAGCAGCGCCATGTGGTTCACGCCCTGCGCCACCCACCGCCGTTCGGGGGCGAAGTGCAGCGCGCGGGTAGCGTCAGGGTGCATGCCGAGCGCACTGTCCACCGGAACCAGGCCGTCGCCGGCCAGGCGCGCGCGCAAGCTCTTGCCGTGGCTGCCCAGACAGCCGGCGATGGCGTAGCAGCGTGGGCCCGTCGGCAGCGGCAGGGGCGCTTCGGCCGCTGCCGACGCTGCCGGGGTGCCGGCGCGGCCCGCCGGGCTGTCGGCGCCGACAGGCCGCACCCGGCCATGGCGCAGGTCGGTGATGCCGGCGCTGCGCACCTGGGCCAGGCGGGCCAGCGGCGCAGCGTAGGGCGCGTTGCTCAGCAGCACGTCCACGCCATGCCCGGCGCGTTCCAGCGGCGCGCCGAAGTGCGGCGTGCCCAGGCAGACCAGGTCCGTGACCTGCTGCGGCCAGGCCTGGCCCGCATCCTGTGCCTGCGCCAGCGCACTGCGCGCCACCAAGCCGCCCATGCTGTGGCCCAGCAGCACCAGGCGTTCGACCCGCACCGGCCAGGCGGCCAGCAACTGCGCCATCAGGCTGGCGAACTGGCGGCCGTTGTCGGGTATCGACAGGCCGCTGTTGTAGTGCAGGTAGAGCGGCGTGGCGTCCAGGTCGGCGGCCAGCGCCGCGCCGTGGTCGTGGCCTTCGCGCAGCCACTGCAGGTCGTTCATGCACAGGCCGTGCAGCAGCACGATCAGGCGGCCGTTGGCCAGCGGAAAGCGCGCCTGCAGCGCTGCGCGATCCAGCGCCAGCGCCTGGCCGGCCTGGCGCAAGGACATCCGCGTGGCCAGTGGGTTGTGGGTTGCGGCCAGATGGTCGCCCAGCACCCCGTTCAGCGCAGCGACGATAGCTTCGCGTTGCGGCTGGGGCGGGGCTGGCGGCGGGCCCGGCGGGCGGTCGGCAGCACCTGCGGCACCTGCGGCACCTGCGGCATCGGGCAGCGCCAGCAGCGGTTCCAGCAGGCCCAGCAGGCTGTCCACGCTGCCGCCGACCAGCTTCGTCACGCTGCGGATGCTCTGGTAGACCAGCCCCGTGAGGCCGCCGGTGCGGCCGTCAGCGGCGGTGGCACCCGGTGGGCTGGCGATGCGCTGGTGCATCGCTTCGACCAGGTCGGTCAGGCCGGCCGTGGCGTCCAGGGCCAGGCGCGTGGCACCGCGGATGTCGCCGTGCAAGGTGCGGGGGGTTCGGGCTGTGCGGCGCATCGTCAGAACAGCCCGGCGGCGGTGTTCACGGTCAGGGCCAGCACCGTGGTGTTGAAGAAGAAGGCCAGGATGCAGTGCAGCGTGCCTTCCGGCCGCAGCGCGGCGCCGTTGAACGCGACGTCGGCCGTCTGGCCCGAGGTGCCGATGACGCAGGCGAAGTAAAAGAAGTCGCCGTAGCTGGGCTCCACGGTGCCCGGGAAGGTCAGCGGGTCGGGCTGCCCCTGGTCGCGAGCGCGGTAGAAGTCGTGGGCGTACCTGAAGGCCAGCAAAGTCTGCGTGAACAGCCAGGACGTCAGCACCGTCAGCGCGGCCAGCGCCAGGTGCGGGGCGCGGGCGGTACCGGGCAGGTTCTTGATCGCGGACACTTGCGAACCCACTGCCAGCAACACCGCCACGGCCGCCAGCACCACCATCACCAGCATGAGCACGCGGCCTTCGTTTTGCTGCTGCGCGCGGCGCTGCATGTCCTCGGTTTCAGACTGCAGCAGCATGTGCAGCGCCAGACCCAGATACAGCAGTGCACCAGCGTTCCAGGCCAGCAGCGCGCGCGAACCGGCCTGGGCCAGCGCGGCAGGCAACAGCAGGTAGACCAGCACACCCACCGTCACCGAAGACCACAGCCGGGGCTGCGTTGTCAGAAGGCGGCTGAAACGCTTGATGTGGTTGGCGCGGTGTGCATGGGGCATGTAGCGATTGTTGCGCCCCTGCGCCACGGCACCCTGTGTTCGCCCCGGCACCCTAAGCCGGTGCTGCGCTCCCCCCGGCTGGGCATGGAGCGCGGGTGCGACACTCCGTCGCGTCGCCTGCCGCCCGCACCTGCCTTTGCCCATGACCGTCAGCCCTTGCGGCCCGCCCGCCGCCTACGGGCGCACCGCCACCGTGGCGGCCCTGGGTACCGCGCAGACCCTGGCCTGGGCCTCGTCCTACTACCTGCCGGCCATGCTGGCCACGCCGATGTCGCGCGACCTGGGGCTCAGCCGGCCGACGGTGTTTGCCCTGTTCTCGATGGCGCTGATGGTGGCCGCGCTCACCGGCCCGACCGCGGGCCGGCTCATCGACCGCCAGGGCGGCCGCCGCGTGCTGCTGATGTCGAGCGTGTTGTTCGCGCTGGGTCTGGTCGGCCTGGGGCTGTCGCAAGGGCTTTGGAGCCTGGCGCTGGCCTGGGGCGTGCTGGGCGTGGCCATGGGCAGCGGCCTGTACGACGCCGCATTCGCCGCGCTGGTGCGGCTGTACGGTCGTGATGCGCGCCAGGCCATCACCGGTATCACGCTGCTGGCTGGTTTCGCCAGTACCGTGGGCTGGCCCTTGACGACGCTGCTGGAGGCGCAGTGGGGCTGGCGCGGGGCGTGTTTCGCGTGGGCGGCGCTCCATGTCGTGATCGGTCTGCCGCTGAATGCCCTGTTGCCGCGCGCAGGCCCGCACGAAACCGCCGCACTCACGACGGTGTCGCCGGATGCGTCTGCCGCGGCTGCAGCCCCGCCGCCGCGCCACACGGCGGCCTTGCTGGCCGTGTTGTTCTCGATGCTGGGTTTCGTCAGCACCGCGATGGCGGCCCACCTGCCGGCGCTGCTGCAGGCAGCTGGCGCCACGCTGGCGGTGGCCGTGCTGGCCGGCGCGCTGATCGGGCCGGCGCAGGTGGCCGCGCGGGTGCTCGAATTTGGCGTGTTGCAGCGTTTCTCGGCCCTGGTGTCGGCCCGTGCTGCGGCGCTGGCGCACCCGCTGGGCGCGCTGGCCCTGCTGCTGTTCGGGCCCGTCGCGGCCCTGCTTTTCGCGCTGCTGCACGGCGGCGGCAATGGCTTGCTGACCATCGTGCGCGGCACCTTGCCGCTGGCTTTGTTCGGTGCCCGGGGCTATGGGGCTCGACAGGGTTGGATCGCGCTGCCCGCGCGCACGCTGAGCGCATTGTCACCGTGGCTGTTCGGCGTGGCGCTGGAACGTTACGGCGCCCGCGCGTTGTGGCTGTCCGGCGGCATGTGCCTGATGGCCTTTATCTGCCTGCTGGCGTTGCGCGTGCCGCGCAACGCCTGAATCGACGCAAACACCCATGAAACAGATCCGTAAGCTTCAGCTCGACCGGCGCAATGGTCCCATGCAGCGCCTGGGCCCCGGCCTGATCACTGGCGCGGCCGACGACGACCCCAGCGGCATCGCCACCTATTCGCAGGCCGGTGCGCAGTTCGGCTATTCCATGCTGTGGACGATGATCTTCACGCTGCCGCTGATGGCGGCGATCCAGATCGTCAGCGCGCGCATCGGCTACGTCACCGGTCACGGCTTGGCGGCCAACATCAAGCGGCGCTTTCCGCGGCCGGTGCTGCTGGCCGTGGTCGGCATGCTGGTGGCGGCGAACACGCTGAACATCGCCGCCGACATCGCGGCGATGGCCGAGGCGCTGCGCTTGGTGGTGGGTGGCTCGGCCCACGTCTACGCCGTCACTTTCGGCCTGCTGTGCCTGGTGCTGCAGGTCTTCCTCAGCTATGCCACCTACGTGCGCTGGTTGAAGTGGCTGACGCTGGCGCTGCTGAGCTACGTGGCCGTGGTCTTCACCCTGCAGGTGGACTTCGCCGATGTGCTGCGCCAGGTGGTGCACCCGCAACTGGTGCTGGGCCACGACGTGCTGCTGATGGTGGTGGCCGTCTTCGGCACCACCATCAGCCCCTACCTGTTCTTCTGGCAGGCGGCGCAGGAAGTGGAAGACGTCAACGCCGGCCCGGCGCATCCGCACCCGCCTGCTGAAGTGCGCGGCCACCTGCGGCGCATCAAGTGGGACACCGTCATCGGCATGACGTTTTCCAACCTGATCGCCTTCTTCATCATCCTGTCCACCGCGGCCACGCTGCACAAGGCCGGCATCACCGACATCCAGACCTCGGCCCAGGCCGCGCAGGCGCTGCGCCCGCTGGCCGGTGATTTCACCTTTCTGCTGTTCAGCCTGGGCATCGTCGGCACCGGCTTGCTGGCGGTGCCGGTGCTGGCCGGTTCGGCCGCCTACGCGGTGGCTGAAGCAGCCGGCTGGGAAGGCAGCCTGAGCCTGCGTCTGGAGGAAGGCCAGGGCCGTGGCTTCTATGGCGTGGTGGCGCTGGCCACGCTAGGCGGCGTGGCGCTGTGCTTCTCGCCCGTCGACCCGGTGAAGGAACTGTTCTGGTCGGCGGTGCTGAACGGCGTGATCGCGGTGCCCATCATGGCCGTGATGATGCTGCTGGCCACGCAGCGCAAGACCATGGGCGACCATGTCATCGGCGCCAAGTTGAAGTGGCTGGGCTGGACGGCCACCGGGGTGATGGCCGCCGTGGTGGTGGCGATGTTCGCGACGCTGTGAAACGCTGACTTCAGCAGCGCTGCGAACCGCGCTGCGAACCGCGCGTCGCAACGTCCGTCAGACCGCGCGGATCTGCACCTTGCGAAAGCGGATCGTGCCCGCCGCCGACTGCAGCGCGATCGGCCCACGCTTGAAGCGTGCGTCGCGGGCGTCGGCGGTCTGCACGCCGTTCAGCAGCACCAGCAGGCGTTCGCCTTTGGCCGTGATTTCGTAGGTATTCCAGCGGCCGGCGGCCTTGGGCATCGGCGAAATCTTGCTGACGTTGACGATGGCGCCGGTGCCGTAGCTGGGGTCGGGGCGCTTGTCGAAGATGTTGACTTCGTAGGCGTTGTCGGCGGTCACTTTGCTGCGGTCCTGGCAGCGCAGGAAGAGCCCGCTGTTGGCGTCTTCGTCGGCCCAGAATTCGGCGCGCAATTCGAAGTCGGTGTAGCTGTCCTGGGTCACCAGGTAGCCGTCCTTGCCGGCCTTGCCCTGCAGCGTGCCGTCGACGAAAGTCCAGTTGCCGGCGCCCAGTTGGGTGTAGCCGTTCAGGTCTTTCATCGTGGCGCCGTCAACCAGGGTGAACCAGCCGCCACCTGTCATGCCGCTGATGCCGCTGATGCCGCTCATGCTGGCGCAGCCTGTCAAGGTGGTGCCGGCCCAGGCCGCGCCCATGGCCAGCAGGGTTCTGCGCGAGATCGTCATGAAGGTCTCCTGGATGGATTCGTGGTGGTCAGCGGGCGACTGTGCGGCGGCCTGCAGGGCCGGTCAACGGTAGATTCACGGAGTTCGTTCACTCTCCCCACCACCCCCAACACACCCCCCCGCAACCCAGCGCCACGGCGGTGCACAAGGTCGCCTGCGCAAGTGCTATGGTGGGTCACCGACGAGCCCGCTCGCGAGGAGACCACTGCGTGACCTTGACCGCTCAGAAGCTTGCTACCTTGCCCCGCGACACCTTGCTGGGCGCGCTGTTGAACACGGCTGCGCTGATCGAGCACCGACGCTGCGGCGAAATCGCCGACGGCTACATCGACGGCTACGTGGCGCTGAACTGGATGGAATGGAACGGCGGCAGCCTGCGCCTGACCGAAACCGGCCAGAACATGCGCAAGCAGCTGAAGGCCGGCCTGGGCTGAACCAGCCCGCTGCACCACCGCCATGAACACTGCCGCTTCCACGGCCCCGTCAAGCAAAGCCTTCGCCAGCCAGGCCGACCTGATCGACAAGGCTGTCAGTTTCACCAAGCTGTCGGACCACGCCTACGCCTACACGGCCGAAGGCGACCCGAACACTGGCATCGTCATCGGCGACGACGCGGTGATGGTCATCGACACCCAGGCCACGCCGGTGATGGCGGCCGACGTGATCCGGCGCATCCGCGAGGTGACGGACAAGTCGATCCGGTACGTGCTGCTCAGCCACTACCACGCGGTGCGCGTGCTGGGCGCTTCGGCTTATGCGCCCGAACACATCATCGCCAGTGCAGACACGCTGGACTTGATCAAAGAGCGCGGTGAGCAGGACAAGGCCAGCGAGATCGGCCGCTTCCCGCGGCTGTTCCGCAACGTCGACAGCGTGCCGCCGGGCCTGACCTGGCCGACGCTGACCTTCACCGGCAAGATGACGCTGTGGCTGGGCAAACTGGAAGTGCAGATCTTGCAGCTGGGACGCGGTCACACCAAGGGCGACACGGTGGTCTGGCTGCCGCAGGACCGCATCCTGTTCAGCGGCGACCTGGTCGAATTCGAGGCCACGCCCTATGCCGGCGACGCTTACTTCAGCGATTGGCCGGCCACGCTGGACGCGGTCGCCGCATTGCAGCCGCTCAAACTCGTACCGGGTCGCGGCGCGGCTCTGCAGAACGAGGCGCAAGTGGCCGCCGGCCTGGCCGGTACGCGCGCTTTTATCAGCGACGTCTTCCGCGCCGTGCAAACCGGCGCTGCTGCGGGCAAGGAGCTGAAGACCGTTTACCGCGAAACGCTGGACGCCACGCGGCCGGCTTATGGGCACTGGGTGATCTACGACCACTGCATGCCCTTCGACGTGTCGCGCGCCTTCGATGAAGCCACCGGCCACCGCGACCCGCGCGTCTGGACCGCCGAGCGCGACACGGCGATGTGGAAAGCCCTGGAAAGCTGATCGCTCGCTTACCGGGGCCGGCATGCTGAAGACCTACACCTGGCCGCGCTACACCTCGGCCCGCGCGCCGGAGATCGACGTGGCCGGCGTGCGCCGCGTACCGCTGGTGGTGGTGGGTGCCGGCCCTGTCGGCCTGTGCGCCGCCATCGACGCCGCGCAGCGCGGCCAACCCGTGTTGCTGCTGGACGAGGACCACACCGTCAGCATCGGCTCGCGCGGCCTGTGCTACGCGCAGCGCACGCTGCAGATCTTCGACCGCCTGGGTGTCGGTGACGCGGTGGTGGCGCGCGGCGTGACCTGGAACGTCGGCCGCACGTTTCACGGCAAACGCGAAGTCTTCAGCTTCAACCTGCTGCCCGAGTCGGGCCACCGCCGGCCGGGCATGGTCAACCTGCAGCAGTACCACCTGGAACAGCTGCTGGTGGAACGCGCGCAGGCGCTGCCGCTGGTCGACCTGCGCTGGCAGCACAAGGTGCTGGGTGTTTCGCCCGACAACGCCGGCGCCACGCTCGAAGTCCAAACACCCGATGGCCGCTACACCCTGCGCACCGACTGGCTGATCGTGGCCGACGGCGCGCACAGCCAGATCCGCCGGCAACTCGGGCTGGACACCGTGGGCCGCGTTTTCCAGGACCGCTTCCTGATCGCCGACGTGCTGCTCAGCGAACCGCCTTTCGACGCCGACCGCAGCGAACGGCGCTTCTGGTTCGACCCGCCTTTCCACCCCCGGCAAAGCGCGCTGCTGCACCGTGGAGCCGACAACGTGTGGCGGATGGATTTCCAGCTCGGCGGGCCAACGGAAAACGACAGCGACCCCGAAGCCGAAAAGCAGCCCGAGCGCGTGGGCCCGCGCATCCGCGCTGCGCTGGACAGCCAGGGCTGGCAGCACATCGACTTCCAGCTGGAATGGGTCAGCGTCTACACCTTCCAGTGCCGCCGTATGGCGCGCTTTCGGCATGGGCGTCTGCTGTTCGCCGGTGACGCCGCGCACCAGGTCTCACCCTTCGGCGCACGGGGTGCGAATTCAGGTGTGCAGGATGTCGACAACCTGGTCTGGAAGCTGGACCTCGTGCTGCGCGGGCAGGCGCCGCAGGCGCTGCTCGACAGCTACGACGCCGAGCGCGGCGCGGCCGCCGACGAGAACCTGCTCAACAGCACGCGCAGCACCGATTTCATGACGCCCAAGAGCCGCGCGTCGCAGCTGCTGCGCGACGCGGCGCTGACGCTGGCTGCAGAACAACCGTTCGCGCGGGCGCTGGTCAACAGCGGGCGGCTGTCGGTGCCGACGACGTTGCACGCATCGCCGTTGAACACGCCCGACGCCGATACCGATACCGGTGCCGATACCTTCGAAGGCTGGATGGTGCCCGGCGCGCCGGCCGACGACGCACCCTTGCGCAGCGGCCGCTGGCTGCTGGAGCTGCTGCCGCCCGACTTCACGCTGCTGCTGTTCTTCGATTTGTCGAACAGCGCCGATTTCTTCGCCGATGCACAGCCCGTTATCGACGCGCTGGCAGCCGATGCACTGCCCGTCTGTGCCTTCCTGGTGCCCTGCGACGGCGTGGCCGCGCAGCGCTACGACGCCCGCCCGGGTACGACCTACCTGCTGCGGCCCGACCAGCACGTGGCCGCGCGCTGGCGCAGCCTGGACGTGGCAGCGGTGCGCGCCGCCGTGGCCCGTGCATCGGCGCTGGACATGGCCGCATGAAGCACCTCAACACCCAGCCGAATTTCGGCACCTCCGGCCAGCGCCACCGCCACGCCTACACGCCGGGTGATGATTTCTATGAATTGCTGATCCAGGGCCACGCCGGCCTCAGCGACGAAGACAGCGAACGCATGAACGCGCGCCTGGTGCTGCTGCTGGCCAATCACATCGGCGACCTGCGCGTGCTGCGCGAGGCCATCGCTGCCGCCCGCCCGAACGCGAATTCAGCACCGTCATCATCGGCGACCGAACCCGAGGAAGCGAAACCATGAACGCGCCCAACACTCTGCACGGCTTCGGCAACCAGTTCGAAAGCGAGGCGGTGGCCGGTGCGCTGCCCATCGGCCGCAACAGCCCGCAGCGCGCGCCACTGGGGCTGTATGCCGAACTGTTGTCGGGCAGCGCCTTCACCGCGCCGCGCGTCGAGAACCGCCGCACCTGGATGTACCGCCGTCAACCCAGCGTGGTTTGCGGTGCCGGTTCAGCGTTTGTGCCCTATGCGCAGCCGCACTGGAAGACGGGCGCGGCCGAGGGCGAACACGCGCCGCCCGACCCGCTGCGCTGGCACCCCGTGGCCGTGCCCGACGCGCACAGCCAGCCACAGGACTTCATCGACGGTCTGCGCACGGTGCTGGTCAATGGCGACGCTGACGCGCAGACCGGCGTGGCCGTGCATCTGGTGTTAACCAATGTGTCGATGCAGCGGGCTTTCGTCAATGCCGACGGCGAAATGCTGCTGGTGCCGCAGCAAGGCGCGTTGGTCATCACCACCGAGCTCGGTGTGCTGCATGTGGCGCCGGGCGAGATCGCGGTGTTGCCGCGCGGCCTGGCGTTCAAGGTGGGCGTCTCCGGGCCGACTCGCCTGTACGCGGGCGAAAACCACGGCGCCCCTTTCCGCCTGCCAGAACTGGGCCCCATCGGCAGCAACGGCCTGGCGAATGCGCGCGATTTCGAAACCCCGCAGGCCGCTTTCGAAACTGCCAGCGGGCCGCTGGAAATCGTCCGCAAAACCGGCGGCCGCTTGTGGCGCACGCTGGCACCGAGCTCGCCTTTCAACGTGGTGGCCTGGCACGGCAACCTGGTGCCGGTGAAGTACGACACGGCGCGCTTCATGACCATCGGCAGCATCAGTTACGACCACCCCGACCCCAGTATCTTCACCGTGCTGACCAGCCCCAGCGACACGCCCGGCGTGGCCAATTGCGACTTCGTGATCTTCCCGCCGCGCTGGCTGGTGGCTGAAGACACCTTTCGCCCGCCCTGGTACCACCGCAACGTGATGGCCGAATTCATGGGCCTGGTGCACGGTCAGTACGACGCCAAGCCCGAGGGCTTGCGCCCCGGTGGCATGAGCCTGCACAACACCCACGTGCCGCACGGGCCCGACAACCAAGCCTTCACCAAAGCCAGCCACGCTGCGATGGCACCGCAAAAACTGGACGACACGCTGGCCTTCATGTTCGAAAGCCGCTGGCGCTTCAAACCCACCGCCTGGGCACTGAACCACGCCGCGCTGGACCGCGGCTACGCGGGTTGCTGGTCAGGCTTGTCAGACAACTTCAGGGCTTGAGCATGGACAAGACCGATACGGCTTCGACATCGCTCGGCGATGCCACGCACGACCCGGCGTTGAAGAGTTGGGTGGCATCGGCCAACGAGCCCGGCTGCGACTTCCCGATCCAGAACCTGCCGCTCGGGCGCTTCCGCCCGCTGGCTGCCGACGCCCCTGACGCGACCGTCGCCACCGGCTTCACCGTCGCCAGCGATAACGGCGACGCCGAGCCGCTGCGCGTGGGCGTGGCCATCGGCGACCAAGTGCTGGACCTGAAGAGCGCCGCGGCCCTCTGCCCGTGGGCCGAAGAGGTCTACCCGCTGCTGGCACCGCTGGCGGCGGGCGACCTGGCGGCCTTCATGGCCCTGGGGCGACCGGCCTGGCGCCTGCTGCGTGGCGCCTTGTCGCAGGCCCTGGCCGTTGGCAGCGACCAAGGCCCGTTTCTGGAAAGCTGTCTGCTGCCGATGCAAGCAGCGCAGATGGCGCTGCCTTGTCGCATCGGCGACTACACCGACTTCTACGCCGGCATCCACCACGCCCGCACCGTGGGCGCGCTGATGCGGCCCGACAACCCGCTGCTGCCCAACTACGCGTGGGTACCCATCGGCTACCACGGTCGGGCTTCGTCCGTCGGCATCGAAGGCCGCGTGAAGCGCCCGCGCGGCCAGACCCGCAGCAAGGACACGGGCGAGGGCGGCGCGCCGCATGTCGGCCCCAGCCATCGGCTGGATTACGAACTGGAGCTCGGTCTGTGGATCGGCGCCAGCAACGCGCTCGGCGAGCCTGTCGGCATGGACGAAGCCGAACAGCGGCTGTTCGGCGTGACCCTGCTGAACGACTGGTCGGCGCGCGACATCCAGGCCTGGGAATACCAGCCCCTGGGGCCCTTCCTGGCCAAGAGCTTCGTCACCACCGTGTCGCCTTGGGTGGTGTCTTTCGAAGCGCTAGCGCCTTTTCGCAAGCCTTACGCGCGGCCGGCCGGACAACCCGAGGCGCTGCCCTATCTGCGGTCGGACTTCAACACCGCGCAGGGCGCGCTGGACATCACGCTGGAGGTCTGGCTGCAGACCGCCGCGATGCGGGCACGTGGCGAAGCCGCTGTGCGGCTGTCGCAGTCCAACGCACTGGACGCGTGCTGGACGCCTGCGCAACTGGTCACCCACCACACCAGCAACGGCTGCAATTTGCAGGTCGGTGATTTGCTGGGCAGCGGCACCTTGTCGGGGCCGCTGCCGGCGCAGGGCGGCTCGCTGCTGGAACTGAGCCGCGGCGGCCGTGAGCCACTGACTCTGCCCAGTGGCGAACAGCGCAGCTTTCTGGAGGACGGCGACACGGTGACGCTGCGCGCCCACTGCAGCCGGCCGGGCGCGGTGCGCATCGGCCTGGGCGCGGTCAGCGGCACGGTGCTGCCGGCCTAAAGTCGCAGGCGGGAAAGTAGGCCGCTTTCGCGCTGCTTATGCGCGGCCCAAGCGCACTGCGGCTGCGCAGAATCGGCTGCACCATGGACGATCTGCGCCTGCAAGCCGTGGCTGCCCGCGTGGTGGCCTGGCACAACCGACACCCGCTGGCGCGCCGCATCAGCGCGCAACAGGTCCGGTCGGTCGGTTATGTGGCGCTCTCGGTGGGTGCTGATGCGCAGACCGCAGCGGCCGGGGTCGTGGCGCCGCAGGCGCTGCTTGCTGCCGACCCGCACGCTGCAGACGCAGCTGTGTCGGTCGCACCCGCAGGGCCCGCTGACGACGACTTCGCAGCAGCCTTCGCCGCGCTGGCTGATCCGCAAGCTGCCGTCGCTTCTGCTGCTGTGCCTGCGGCCATCGATGACGAGGCCTTTGAGATCGAGCTTGATGTCACGAGCGAGGTTGCAGGGGGGAGTGCAGAGGGGAGTGCAGAGGGGAGTGCAGAGGTGGCGGCCGAAGCCGCAGCCGAAGACACCGATGTCGCCACGCTGCTCGTGCCTGAGGCAGCCGCAGCCGACCTTGCGGCTGCGGCAGTGCCGACCGCTGCCGCTGCCGCTGTCCCGCCGCCGCATGTTCCTACGCTGCGCGACCGCGTGCTCGTGCGTGCACAGCAGCCGGCCGTGCAGGGCGCGCTGCTGACCACGCACGAGGTCTACCGCCCGACGGTGCACCCGCAAGCCGCAGGGCCCGCCGCAGCGCAGGCTGCCGAGTTCGGCGAGGGCGACCGCTTCATGGCGCCGCTGTCGCCGCGTGACCTGGCCCGCTGGGTGGCGCAGCACGGCCGCGCGCTGCTGCCGTCACCGGTGGATGGGCCGGTGCGCCGCGTCAGCACCGCTGCGGTGGCAGCGGGCCCGACGGCCGGCACGACTTACGTGATGACGGCCGCCATCACAGACGGCCGCCTGACCAGCCGTGTGCTGGTGGGGGCCGGAAAGCCAGGCGCCGTGCTGGGCACGCGCTTGTTGAGCGTGCCGCGCACGGTCACGGCGCTGGCGCTGGGCGCCGTGCTGCTGGCAGCCGTTGCCATGGTGGCGGCCGGCTGGCTGCGGCCCGCTGCCAGCGCCGTCGTGTTGACGCCGGCGGCGCCTATGACTGCAGCGGCATCTGCGGCATCTGCGGCATCTGCGGCATTGGTCGCATCGACCACCGCCGAGGCCGACGCCCCCGGCGTGGCCGTGGCCCCCGGCGGGCTGGTCACCACCACCGTCAAGCCGCTGCCGGCCTACGCGCAGAAAGGGCCGGTTGGCCTGCCGCCGCGGGGCCTGGGTTTGAGCGACGAAGACAAGGCCGCTGCGCGTGACGCGGTGGCGGCCGCACGGGCTGGGCGTCCTGCGGTGTCGCGTGCAGCCGGCACGGCTGGGCCAGCGGCTGAAGGCCTGCGGGTGGGCGCTGCCGGCCCGGCGAACGCCGCCGCACCGGCAGCCCCAATTCCACCCCCGCCCTCGCCCTCGCCCTCGCCCTCGCCCCCGCCCCCGCCCCCGCCCCCGCCGGCCGACACGCCAGCCGGACCGAGTTTTGCGATCTCCACGCGCGCGCTGCGCACCCGGGCCGAGGCCGAACAGCTGCAGGTTGCCATCACCGCCCTGCTGCGCACGCCGGGCGCGGCCAGCCGGCGCGTGGAACTGCTGCCGCTGGGCGACGACTGGCGCGTGGTGGCCTGGCCCTTCGTCGGGCAGGCCGATGCCGACCGCATACGCGCGCTGCTGGCCGGCCGCGGCATGAAGGTGGAAGTGGTGCGCTTCTAGCGCCGCGGCTGCAGGCTGGTCTGAACCGGCTTGAACCGGCTTGAACCGGCTCGATCCGACCTCAGCCGGCTTCGAACTGGTCTGCGTTGCGGCCCTTGATGCCGGCGTAGAAGCGCTTGATCACCGCCATGTCGGCCTCGACGTCGCCAGTCGGCTGGAACGTCGGGCCCAGGCCGCTGACCTTGCGTTGGTAGTCCATGAAAGCCAGCACGATCGGCACCCGGGCTTGCAGCGCGATGAAGTAGAAGCCCGTCTTCCAGTGCCGCGTCTTGCCGCGCGTGCCTTCGGGCGGCACCACCAGCTGCAGGCTGCCGTCGGCGGCCACTAGCGCGGCAGCTGAAGCCGACACCAGGTTGTTCGATTCGCTGCGGTTCACCGCAATCCCGCCGAGCCAGCGCATCACCGTGCCGAAGGGCCAGCGAAACAGGCTTTGCTTGCCCATCCAGTGCACGTTCAGGCGCAGGCAGAAGGCCACCATCAGCGTGTACGGCAGGTCCCAGTTGCTGGTGTGCGGTGCGGCAATCAGCACGCACTTGGTCATGCCTGCAGGCAGTTCGCCCTGCACGGTCCAGCCATTCAGCCGCAGGAAGGCGTGCGAGCCGGCGCGCAGGACGGTGTTGACCAAGGGGGTGGTGAAAAGGGTGCGGCGCATGGACAGCGGGGCAGCGGGACAGCGGTGGCAGGCGACAACGGGCGGGCGCATTGTGGCCGCCAGGCCAAGGGCTACGATTCCGGACTGCGTGTGTCTGCAGCGCGTGTTCAGCAGGAGCTTCGATGCCATCCGGAAAAATTCTCGTCGCCCAAGGTGGCGGTCCCACCGCCGTGATCAACCAGAGCCTGGTCGGCGTCGTCCTGCAGGCCCGCCGGCACGCCGACATCCGCCGCGTCTATGGTGCGCGGCACGGCGTGCGCGGCATCGTCAACGAAGACTTTCTCGACCTCACCGGCGAGACCGTGGCCAACCTGGAAGGCGTGGCCGCCACGCCGGCGGCGGCCCTGGGCAGCACGCGCGACAAGCCCGACCTGGCGTACTGCCGCGAGATGTTCAAAGTGCTCACCGCGCACGAGATCGAACACTTCTTCAACATCGGCGGCAACGACTCGTCCGACACCGTGCGCATCGTCGCGGACGAGGCAGCGAAAGCCGGTTACCCGCTGCGCTGCATCCACATTCCGAAGACCATCGACAACGATCTGGTGCTGAACGACCACACCCCCGGTTACGCCAGCGCGGCGCGCTACGTGGCCCAGGCCTTTACAGGTGCCAACCTGGACAACGCGGCGCTGCCGGGCGTCTACGTGGGCGTGGTGATGGGCCGCCACGCCGGCTTCCTGACCGCCGCGTCGGCGATGGGCCGCAAGTACGTGGGCGACGGCCCACACCTGATCTACCTGCCTGAGCGTGATTTTGCCGTCGAGCAGTTTTTGCTCGATGTGAAGGCCGTATACGACCGCCTGGGCCGCTGCGTCGTCGCGATCAGTGAAGGCATCCACGACGCATCGGGCCGTTCCATCGCCGAGCAGATTGCGCCGCACGTCGAACGCGACGCCCACGGCAATGTGCAGCTCAGCGGCACCGGCGCGCTGGCCGACCTGTTGTGCAACGAAATCAAAGCCAGGTTGGGCATCCAGCGCGTGCGCGGCGACACCTTGGGCTATGTGCAGCGCAGCTTCCTGGGTTGTGTCAGCGACGTCGACCAGCGCGAGGCGCGCGAAGTCGGCGAGAAGGCCGTGCAGTACGCGATGTGGGGGCAGACCAGCGGCTCGGTGGCGATCCAGCGCGTGGGCGCGTTCGGTGGCTATGCGGTGGACTACCCGCTGTTGCCGCTGCAAGCCGTGGCCGGCAAGACCCGCACGATGGAAGCCGGATTGATCAGCGACAGCGGCACCGACGTGACAGACACGTTCCGCAGCTACCTGCGCCCGCTGCTGGGCCACGACTTCCCCGAGGCCTTCAAGCTGCGTGCGCCACCGGTGCCCAAGGTGCTGCAGCCATGACGCTGGCCCCAGCGCTGGCCGCCGAGCGCCTCACGTTCAACGGCCTGAATGCCTACGTGGCTGGCCAGGGCCCGCCTCTGTTGCTGGTGCACAGCGTGAATGCCGCCGCATCGGCTGCAGAGGTCAATCCGCTGTTCGAGCATTACCGCGCCACGCGCACGGTGTTCGCGATCGAACTCCCGGGCTACGGCTTCAGCGACCGTAGCGACCGCAACTACACGCCGCGCCTGATGACCGATGCGCTGCACGCGGTGGCTGCACAGATCCGCTCGCGCTGCGGACCGGCGCCGCTGGATGCGATGGCGCTGTCTTTGGGCTGCGAGTTCCTGGCCCGCGCGGCGCTGGAACAACCGGCGCACTGGGGCCGGCTGGCGCTGGTCAGTCCGACCGGGTTCATGGGTCTGAAGCCGCGCCGCGGGCCGCCCGGCAGCACGCGTGGCATCGCGTGGCTGCACCGCGTACTGAGTGTGCCGCTGTGGAGCCAAGCGCTGTTCAACGGCTTGACCAAACCGGGCGTGGTGCGCTATTTCCTGCAGCGCACCTGGGGCAGCAAGGCCATCGACGAAACGATGTGGGCCTATTCGGTGGCCACTGCAGCCCAACCGGGCGCGCGCTTCGCGCCGTTGCATTTTCTGGCCGGCAACTTGTTCAGTGCCGACATCCACACCGTCTATGAAGCCATCACGCAGCCGGTGTGGGCCAGCCACGGCGTGCGCGGTGACTTCACCGACTACCGCGGCCTGCGCATCGTCAGCAGCCGGCCCAACTGGCAGATCCAGGTCTTCCAGACCGGCGCCTTGCCCTACTTCGAAGCGCCCGCCGCCTTCAACGTGGCGATGGACCGCTTCCTGGCCCAGCCGCGCTGACTTCCGCCGCGGCGGATCGACAGGCGAGTGGCAGCCTGCCGATCCAGCTGGCGTCTTACTTGGCGGCCTTCTTCGCGGCAGCCTTGGAAGCTTTCACGACAGGCTTGGCGGCTGTCTTCGCGGCAGCTTTGGGGGCTACTTTCACGGCGGCTTTCTTCGCCACCGGCGCCTTGGCGGAAGCCTTCTTCGCTGGCGCTGCCTTGACGGCGGACTTCTTGGCGGCAGGTGCCTTTGAGGGTGCTGCGGCCTTGGCGTTCATGCCCATCGCCTTCTTCATGGCGGTGGCTTCTTTCTCGATGGCCTTTTGCAGGGCCTTGGCCTTCTTCTCGGCGCTGAGTTGCAGGGCGGCCAGTTGCTTGCCGGTGCTGCGTTGGGTGGCTTCGAGCTTCTTCTCGGCGGCCTTCACCGATTTCTCAGCCGCGGCGCCAGCCTTTGACAACTGGGCTTGCGCGCCGGCAAGTTGCTTCTCGGCGGCCTTCACCAGGCTGCCGATCTTGGCCTGCACCTTGGCGCCCTGCTGCATCACGCTCTTCTTCGCTTTGCCCATGCTGGCCGACACGGCGTCGCCCATGGCGCCGATCTTGTGCGACACGGCAGTGCCGATTTCCTTCGCGGCGGCACCCAGGTGCGTGCCGGCGGTTGCGAGTTCAGACTTCTGGGTGGTCTTGCGGGTGGCCATGGTTTTCCTTTGATGTGAACGAATTTCTGCGGACATTTGCAGTGCCCGCGAATCTACGCTGTGCAGCGCGAATCGCGCGCACGCATAGCGCACGTTTGCAGCGCGCTCGCAACACAATCTGCATGGGCGCGCACCGGTTGCGTGCCGCAGATCAACCGCAACCCGAAAGCGCAGCCATGCCTTCATCACCGCCCGCCGACCTGTCCCAGGCTCTGCCACCGCAACAGTTCGCCACGACCAACGGCATCCGCATGGCGTACTTCGATGCGGGTCCGCACAGTGACGCGCCACCTGTCGTTCTGTGCCACGGCTGGCCCGAAATCGCCTATTCGTGGCGCCATCAAATTCGCGCGTTGGCGGCCACCGGCATTCGCGTCATCGCGCCCGACCAGCGCGGCTACGGCGCCACCGACAGGCCTGTGGCCGTTGAGGCCTATGACCTGGAACAACTCACCGCCGACCTCGTCGGCTTGCTCGACCAACTGCAGATACCGCAGGCCGTGTTCGTCGGCCACGACTGGGGCGGCTTCGTGGTTTGGCAGTTGGCGCTGCGCCATGCCGCGCGCGTGGCCGGTGTCGTCAGTCTGAATACGCCGCACACTGCGCGCCCGCCGGTGGACCCGATCGCGATTTTGCGCAAACGCCATGGCGAGGCGATGTACATCGTGCAGTTTCAGGGCGACGCGCGCGATGTCGACGCCATCTTCGACAGCCATGTCGAGCAAACTTTCGACTGCTTCATGCGCAAGCCGATGCCGACGGTGCCGGGGCTGGCCGGCGCCACGGTCAAGGTCGCCAGCAGCCTGGCCTTCCCGCAGATCGTCGCGGCCTACGACGCGCAGCAGGACCCGCGCACGCCCATCCTCACGGCGGCCGAGCGGCAGGTCTTCATCGACACCTTCCAGCGCACCGGCTTCACCGGCGGCATCAACTGGTACCGCAACATGACGCGCAACTGGGAACGCTCGGCCAGCCTGGACCACACGGTGCGCGTGCCGGCGCTGATGGTGATGGCCGAAAACGACGCGGTGCTGCCGCCGTCGGCCGCCGATGGCATGGCCGCGCTGGTTCCCGACCTGGAAAAAGTGCTGATCCGCGACTGCGGCCACTGGACACAGCAAGAGCAGCCGGCCGAAGTGAACCGCCTGCTGATCGACTGGGTGCAGCGCCGCATGTGTTGAGCGGCGCTCGGCGCCGCGTGCATTGAGCGGCGCTCGGCGCCGCGTGCGGCTATTTATTCGTTGCCGCTTTCCCCGATGACCCCACAGGCCGGGGGCGCGCCGAACGGTGGGATAAACCGGCGGCCGGCCAGCCGCGCTGTCCCCTTCCATTGATTTCGATCCACGCACCCATGACCCTGTCCTTCGCTGTGCTCACCACCGCCTTGCTGTTCGGCGGCATGACCTTGTATTCGTTCGGCTTCGCCGCCTTCCTGTTCACGGCGCTGCCGGCCGCCACCGCCGGCGCCGCGCTGCGCAAGGCGTTTCCCTGGTTCTATGCCTTCGTGATCGCATCGGCAGGGCTGGCGGCGCTGCTGTGGTGGCGGCATGACACCACCTGGGCCGTGTTGATGGCGGCGGTGGCCTTCAGCACCGTGCCCGTGCGCCAGCTTCTGATGCCGGCCATCAACCGCGCCACCGATGCCGGACAAAGCCAGCGCTTCAAATGGCTGCATGGGCTGTCGGTCGTCGTGACGCTGGCGCACATCGTGGCCGCCGCC
This sequence comes from Betaproteobacteria bacterium, assembly GCA_043716645.1. Classification (GTDB taxonomy): domain Bacteria; phylum Pseudomonadota; class Gammaproteobacteria; order Burkholderiales; family Burkholderiaceae_C; genus Rubrivivax. The sequence continues at coordinate 24,812 of JAYSYH010000266.1, forward strand.
TGGGTGCTGGGGCACGTGGCCTGAACGCCAGTCACCGCAAGCTCGCTCGTCATGCCGCGCCGCAATTCACCGAACGACATCCAGAACCTGTCCGACCTCAGTCGGCTGAGCGAATTCGTCGTCGACAAGCGGCTGGGTCAGCGCGCAGCGGCCAAGAAGAACCGGCGCAACCGGCATTACGAAAAGCAGTTCATCCGCAACACGCTGGCGCACCAGCCGCGCGCCGATGCAAGCCTGGGTGATGCGCTGGACGCCGCCGAACTGACCGACCCCGACGCCGGCCCGGGCGTACCCGACAGGGCATGACGACCGCCAGCGCTGCGGTGCTGTGTCCGCTGTGCGAGCGCCCCATTCCGCCGGCGCAGCGCGACGCCCACCACTTGGTGCCCAAGTGCAAGGGCGGGCGCCAGACCGCGTACTTGCACCGCGTGTGCCACCGGCAGATCCACGCGCTGCTGACCGAGACCGAACTGGCGCGCCAGTTCGCCACCGTGGACGCCCTGCTGGCCCACCCCGAACTGCAGGCTTTCGTGGCCTGGGTGAGGACCAAGCCCGACGCCTTCTTCGTGCGCACCAGCAAGAGCGCCCGCGTGCGCAGCAGCCGCCGCCGCAGCTAGCGACGGTGCGCACGAGCCAGCCGGCGGTGCATGCGTGCCAGCGCCGCGCTGGCGCCACAATGCCTGAACATCAGCCCGGGAAACAACATGAACCGATCCTTGCTTGCTCCGATACGCGCCGTCTTGTTTGCTGCCGCTGCTGCCGCTGGTGCCGTTGCGTTGCCGCTGTGGGCCGCAGCGGGCGACAAGCCCGTGGCCGCCGTGCCGGCCGGCAAGGTGGCCGACGACAAGTCGCGCACCCGCAATGCGTCCATCCCCGCGAAGGGCTTGTTCGTCAAGGATCAACTCAGCGAATCGACCAAGTCCAAGCTCACCGATCTGATGCTCGACTCCATCGGCATGCGCATCGAACTGGCGTTGCTGGTGCCCACCGGCAATTGGAAGATCGACGGTGCCGGCAAGGGCGACAACGACCTGACGGCGGCCCGCCTGCAGGCGCTGCGCCGCTTCCTGACCGACCGCGGCGTCGACCCGAAGAAGATTTTCGTGGAAAGCCGCGTCGACCCCAAGATCAAGACGCCGCGTCTGGACGTGCAGCTGGTGGTTTCGCCGGCCAACGACTGAGAACGCAAGCGGCTCTCGCTGCTCTCGCTGCTTTCGTGGCTCTAGCGGCTCTAGCGTTACTGCGGCGCTGTGCGGCCCACCAGCAAGTAAAGGTCCGCCGCCGGCACCACGCGGCCCTGCAACGGCAGGATGCGCTGCGGCGACAGGCCCAGCCGGTCGAGGTTTTGCACCAGATTCAGGTGGTTGGAGTTGGGGTTAGGCGCGGCAGGCGGTGACACGGGCATGCCGGGTGCCAGCGGCGCAGCGGGCGTGTAGGCGTCGGCTTCGATCAGCAACTGCTCGCGCGGCAACCACACCACCAGCAGGCCCTGCGCGTGGATGCTGCCCTGCAGCTCGTGGATTTCAACCGGTCGCACCGTGTCTTGCAGCACCGCGCGACCTTGTACGTCTACGAAGTGCGACTTGCCATCGGGTGCAGACGCGGCCAGGGCGTTGTGCGGCGTCGGGCGCGCAAAGGCGGCTTCGAAATACGGCCGGGCCAGCGCACTGGTGACCAGCGTGATGCCCTCGGCAGCCGCTGTGCGCAGACCCCCGGCATGGTCGAAGTGGTGGTGGGTGTTGACCACCGTCAGCACCCGCTTGCCCGGCACCAGCTGGTTGGCCGCGTCCAGCACCGCGCGGGCGCGGCCGGCGTGCAGCGGCAGTTCGACCAGCACGATCTGCCCGGCCTGTTCGATGGCCACGCTGTTGTGCGTGCCGCCGGCCAGGAACCACACGCCGTCGGCGACCTTCTCGACGCTGACCGTTTCGGTCGCGGCGCGCACGTTGTCGGGAACGGTGATCTCGACGGCTTCGTTGGCCGCCACCGCGGTCACGTCGAGGTCCAGTGCGGCAAAGCCGCCCTGCTGCTGCACCACGCGCGCAGGCATCAGCAAGCCGGCGTAAGGCCGGTAGTCCAGGAACTGCGTGACCACCGGCAGCTCGCCCAGCACGGCATGCGGCACGCTCGATTCGATGCGCGAGATCAAGCCGGTGTCTTCCAGCACCAGCGTGGCGCTGAACTGGCCCGGCAGGCCGAAGCTCAGTGTGTCCCAGCGGCGCAGGAATTCGCGGCGTACCCCGGCCCTCGCACCCATCCGTGCGGCCGCCTTGATGGCGCCGGCGGGTGTGGTTGTCCACAGGTCGTGCAAGCGCGCGGGCAGGGCCGCTGGGGCCGGCACGGTAGCTGTGCCTGTCACGTCCCAGGCGAAGTTTTCGCGCGCCAGCACCACGCCTCGCGCATCGCCGTCGCCCAGCAATGGCAATGCGCCGCCGCCCAGTGGTTCGCTGCGGCTGCGGATGTATTCCTCGCGGATGCTGGCCGTTTCGAAGTTCAGTGAGCGTGACAGCGCCGTCAGCTGCAAGCCGGGCCAGGCGGTGCCGGGCGCGTAGGCCTGGCCCACGCTGGCGCCGCTGCCGCGCCCGGTGACGGTCAAGGTCTTCAAGGCAGCGCTGCCCATCGCGGCTTCGGCCTGGGCGATCAGCGCCGCCGTCCGGGCTTGCGGGGTCACGGTGGTGCAGCCAGCCAGGCCCAGCAGACCGACCAGCAGTGCGGCTTCGGCGGGTGCGCGCCAGATCAGCGTCATGTCAGTCCTCTTCACAGCGTCAAAAGCCATCGGCATGCTAGCGCCTCTGCGGTACAGAGCCGCTCATCTGCTGCGCCTGCAAAAAGTCGAAGTCCACCCCCTGGTCGGCCTGCAGCACGGTCTGCAGGAACAGCTTGCGGTAGCCGCGTTCAGCGGTCGGTTCGACGACCGGGTGGTCGATGGCGCGCTGCGCCAGTTCGGCTTGCGACACGTGCAGGTGAAGTTCGCGCCGACTCACGCTCAGGCTGATGCGGTCGCCGTCCCGAACCTGCGCGAGCGGTCCACCGATGGCCGATTCCGGCGTCACGTGCAGCACGACGGTGCCGAAGGCGGTGCCGCTCATGCGGCCGTCGGAGATGCGCAGCATGTCCTTCACGCCGGCCCGCGCCAGCTTGCGCGGGATTGGGATGCAGCCGGCCTCGGGCATGCCGGGTGCGCCTTTCGGGCCGATGTTCTTCAGCACCAGCACATCGTCGGCGTTCACGTCCAGGTCGTCGCTGTCGATGCGCAGCGCCAGGTCTTCCAGGTTCTCGAAAACCACCGCGCGGCCTGCGTGTTCCATCAGCCGGGCATCGGCCGCGCTTTGCTTGATGATGGCGCCGCCCGGTGCCAGATTGCCTTGCAGCACCGCGATGCCGCCTTGCGGATAGATCGGGTTGGCGATGCGCCGCACCACGTCCTGCGGGTAGCCGGGGCCCGCGCGTTCCAATTCTTCGCCCAGCGTGCGACCGGTCACCGTCAACGCGTCCAGGCGCAGCAGCGGCTTCAGTTCACGCAGCAGCGTGGCCATGCCCCCGGCGCGGTGGAAGTCCTCCATGTAGTGTTGGCCCGAAGGCTTCAGGTCCAGCAGCACCGGCGTCTCGCGGCCCATGCGGTCCAGCGCGGGCAGGTCGATCTGCAAGCCCACGCGACCGGCGATGGCCGCCAGGTGCACGATGCCGTTGGTGCTGCCGCCGATGGCCAGCAGCACGCGCATCGCGTTCTCGAATGCAGCCGGTGTCAAGATCTTGTCAATGGTCAGCCCGCTCTTGGCCATCGCCACCGCCTGCGCGCCGGTCTGCTCGGCGATGCGGATGCGGTCGGCCGTCACCGCCGGTGGTGACGCGCCACCGGGCATGGTCATACCCAGCGTTTCGGCGATGCAGGCCATGGTGCTGGCCGTGCCCATCACGCTGCAGGTGCCCACGCTGGCGACGAGTTGGTCGTTGACCTCGGCGGTCTCGGCCGCGTCGATCTCACCGGCGCGAAAGCGGCCCCAGGTGCGGCGGCAGTCGGTGCAGGCGCCGATGCGTTCGCCGCGGTGGCTGCCGGTCAGCATCGAACCGGTGATCAGCTGGATGGTCGGGATGCCGGCCGATGCGGCGCCCATCAGTTGCGCCGGCACCGTCTTGTCGCAGCCGCCGATCAGCACGACGGCGTCCATCGGCTGCGCGCGGATCATCTCCTCGGTGTCCATGGCCATCAGGTTGCGCAGGAACATGCTCGTCGGCGCGGCGAAACTCTCGTGCACCGAGATCGTCGGGAAGGCCATCGGCAGCCCGCCGGCCAGCATCACGCCGCGCTTCACGGCCTGGACGAGTTGCGGCATGTTGCCGTGGCAGGGGTTGTAGTCGCTGCCGGTGTCGGCGATGGCGATGACAGGGCGGTCGAGTGCGGCGTCGGTGTAGCCGGCGCCCTTGATGAAGGCCTTGCGCAGGAACAGCGAGAAGCCGGTGTCGCCATACTGCGTCAGGCCCTGCTTCATGCCGGCAACATGGGGCGGATCTTTCGGTGGGTTGGGCATGCCCGCAATTTACCCTTGCCACTGGCCGCGGCGGGCGTGCGCTTTGCGGTACTTAGCCGACCCGCAAGCCACAGCGAGCCCGGAGTTTCCAGCCATGTCCACCCTGCTGATCCGCGGCGGCACCGGCCTTCATGGGCACGGTGGCCGTCGACGCGCCGGGCTCTGCGCCGAAAGTGGGCTGCCGAAAGCGGTCTGCCGAAAGCGGTCCGCCGATGGCGATTTGTCGATAGCGATTTGTCGATTGCGATCACCGGCCCTTCCACGCCGAGTGTGTCGATGCCGTGGCGCGTGCTGCCGCCACAACGAGATCGAAGACGCCGAAGCCGAGCACATCGCTGCCAGCTGCAACCTGCTGATGCACGCGATGCTGGAGCGCGCCGGCGCCGTTCAACAGGTGATGGGCAGGCGCGCATTCAGCGCTGTGTTGCTGGTGCAGAAGGCGGAGTCGGTCAGGTACTTGGCCTCGTAGCAACGCACGTCGTAATGCACCCAGGTCGGCGCGATCTCGCGCGGTTCCAGTGACTTGCGATTCGGTGTCAGCCAGCCGATTTGCGCGTTCGATACTTCGCCCAGCGTGCCGCGCACGGCGTCGCAATTCACCATGTCGCGCTTCTTGTCTTCACCGGGTTTGAGCACGATGTCCAGATCCACTGCCTTGCCGTGGTGATTGGTGGTGTTGCGCGCGTGGTTGGCGTTGTCCACCGAACAGCGGTAGCCCGAATTGAAGGTGAACTGTTGGTCTGGCACGTAGACGAAAACGGCGCGCGCGGCCCACAGCAGCATGCGGTGGATGCCCGGGTATTCGTAGCGGTGGGAAGCTTCGGTTCGGGGCTGGCCGTCGAAATACAGACTCTTGAACAGCTGTTGGCCAAAGCCCTTGCAGGTGCCACAGGGGCAGCGCAGCATCTTGAAGTCGATGGGGTACTGGTCGGCGAAGGCGTCGATGGCCAAGAAGGTGGCGCGGTCTGCCACGCCGGTGGGCGAGGCCAGCTTCATGAAGTCGCGCTGGAAGCAGGTGACCTGCAAGGCGGTGCCGTTGCCGAAGTCACCATCAGGCAGCGTGCCGCGAAAGCCTGCCAGACGGGTCTGTAGTTCGGCCACGTCGGTGCCTTTGCAACCTACCCGCAGTTCGCGAGATCCGTAGGCGGCGTTGCTGGCCGCTGCAGGTAGGCCTCGGGTCAGCGGCGCCGCCGTGCGCTGCGCCCTGGCCGGCTTGACCGACCGGGGCGCTGTGGCCGCCTTGGCCGCCTTCACGGTCTTAACGGTCTTAACGGCCGACGCCGGTTGCGCGATCTTGGGCTTGGTGGACATGGCCGGCTCCCGAAATTGAGGCGGCCTTCAATATCCCCCAGGCCTGCGCGACCGTCAATTGCCGCTGGCCCTCGCCGCGCGTTACAGCGCCTTCGTCGCGATCCGGAAGTCAGGGTCTTCGGGGAAGGCGGCGACCTTGAAACCCAGGCTGGTCATCAGCCGCAGCATCGGCGTGTTGTGGGTCAGGATCAGGCCCATCACTTCGGCCAGCCCCTGGCTGCGCGCGGCGTCCATGATCGACAGCATCAGCCGAGAGCCCAGGCCCTGGCCGACAAAATCGTCGGCCACCAGCAGCGCGAATTCGCAGCTGGCGCCGTCGGGGTTGGTCACCACGCGGCTGACGCCGATGATGCGTTCGGTTTCGCTGACGCTGCCGTCGGCTTCCTGCAGCCGTTGCTTGACCACGGCAACCAGCGCCATCTCGCGGTCGTAGTCGATCAGCGTGAAGCGCGCCAGCATGCGCATCGGCAGTTCGGGCAGCGTGCTGGCGAAGCGGAAGTAGCGGCTTTCCTGCGACAGCCCGCGGACCAGGGTCTGCAGCATCTCGGCGTCGTCGGGGTGGATGGGGCGGATGGTGTACAGGCCGCCGCCCTTCAACGGCCATTCACGTTCCTGGCCGGCCGGGTAGGGCAGGATGGCCAGGTGGCCGAAACTGCCGGGTCCGCTCAGGGCCTGGGTCGCGGTGTCGACCACGATGCGCGCGTCCACCGCCACCGCCCCGTGCTCGTCGACGATGATGGGGTTGATGTCCATCTCGCGCAATTGCGGCAGCGCGCAGACCATTTCGCTGACCCGCAGCAGCACGCGTTCCAGCGCCGCGTGGTCGGCGGCCGGCGCACCGCGCCACTCGCCCAACATCTCGGACACGCGGGCGCGGTCGATCAGGTGGCGGGCCAGGAACTGGTTCAGCGGTGGCAGTTCCATCGCGCGGTCGGCAATCAGTTCGACCATCGTGCCGCCAGCGCCGAAGGTGATGACCGGGCCGAAGGCCTCGTCGGTGGTCAGGCCCACGAACACTTCGCGCCCGCGCCCGCGCAGGTGCGCTGTTTCGCGCTGCGCCATCGGCTGCACGGTGACGCCGTTGATGCGCGCCGTGGGTTGCGCCCGCTTCACGGCTTCCAGCATGCCGGCGTAGCGGTCGCGCACCTGCGCGGCGCTATGCACGTCCAGTGCCACGCCCTGCACGTCGCTCTTGTGGCTGATGTCGGGCGAGTCGATCTTCAGCGCCACCGGATAGCCCAGCTGGCTGGCGATCAGCATCGCCTCGTTGGCGCTGCGCGCCAACATCGTTCGCGTGACGGGGATGTGGAAGGCTGCCAGCAAGGCCTTGCTTTCCATTTCCGTCAGCACCTTGCGGCGTTCGGCCAGCACGCCTTCGATCAGCAGTCGCGCGCCTTCGGTGTCGGGCTTGGCGCCGCCTCCCAGCGGCGGCGGTGTCTGCTGCAGCAGCTGCTGGTTGCGGTAGAAACTGGCGATGCTGTTAAACGCATCCACCGCCGCTTCGGGCGTGCGGAACACCGGCATCTGCTTGCGGGCCAGCAGTTCGCGCGCCTCGCGCACGCTGGCCTCGCCCATCCAGCAGCCCAGCACCGGCTTGGCGGCCGGCGAGAAGACTTCGGCGATGGCCTGTGCAATGGCCGTGCTGTCCACGCCGGTCTTGGGTGCGTGGATCAGCAGCAGGCCGTCGACGGCACTGTCGGCCAGCGCCGTCTTCATCGCCGCCAGGTAGGCGTCTGCGTCGGCGTCTTCGCCCAGGTCGGCCACGTGGTCGACCGTCAAACCCAGCGTGCCGGCCCAGTCGGCGGCCAGCACCGCCGGGCCGCCGCCGTTGGTGATCAACGCCAGGTTCACGCCTACCGGGCGGAAGCGCGAGGCCAGGCACTGCGCGGCGGAGAAAAGCTGCGTGAACTGGCGCACCCGCACCACACCGGCGCGGCGCAGCGCGGCGTCGAAGACGTCGTCGCTGCCGACGATGGCGGCCGAATGCGTCAGCGCCACGCGCGAACCGGCCGGCTCGCGGCCGGCCTTCATCACCACCACCGGCTTGGCGTAGGCCGCCGCGCGCAGCGCGCTCATGAAGCGCCGGGCGTCGCGTATCCCCTCCATGTAGACGAGGATGCTTTGCGTGCTGGCGTCGCTGGCCAGGAAGTCCAGCACTTGCGGCAATTCGACCGCGGTGTTGGGCCCCAGCGAGACCACCGTGGAAAAACCCACACCGTGCTGGCGCGCCCAGTCCAGCATCGCCGCCGTCAGCGCGCCCGACTGCGAGACCAGCGCCAGCGGCCCCGGCGCGCCCAGCGGGCCCAGGCTGCTGGCGTTGAGTTTCAGCGCCGGCCGCTGCAGACCCAGACTGTTCGGCCCCAGCACATTGACGCCGTAGCGGCGCGCCGTCTGGTGCAGTTCGCTGCACAGCGCGGCGGGCAGGCCGCTGGACAGGATCAGCGCGGCGCGGCAACGGATGCGGCCGATGATTTCCATCGCCGCCAGCGTGTCGGCGGCGGGCAGCGCGATGATGGCCAGGTCGGCACGGGTGTGCGCCAGGTCGGCCAGCGTGCCGCTCATGCCGATGTCCAGCCAGGTGATGGCGCCGGCATAACCGCCCGGCTCGGTCAACGCCGCGTGCAGCGCGCGGGCTTCGCGGGTCGAGTCGGCGGCCGCAGCGGGCACGCCGGCATAGGCCGCGCCGCCGAAGGCGACGATGGAGCGGGGGTTGAACAGCGGGGTCAGGAAGTGGCGGTCCACGGCAGGCAATCAAAAGGTGTGTGCCTCAGCATAGGCCAGGCGGGCATGCAGTGTGCCAACCGTAATCAATTTGCGGGACGCGCCCTGCGCGCGGTGCCGCTGGCATGCACGTGCGGGCTTGCCGTTCGGATCGACGTGATTACACTTTGACGCGCAGCAGCAGCTGTTCCGACCGACCCCCTTCGCACAGGTGCCCACCCCATGTTGCCAGCCGTCCTGAAAATGATGCCCGCGCTCTTGCTGTCCGCAGCTGCAGCGGCGGCCGAGCCCAAATCCAACTTCGTCGACTATTCGTCGGATCTGCTGATCGCCGAGGCGGCCGCCAAGGCCGTGATGCGCGAGAACGTCCCGGCCAAGGTCTGGAAGGTCTATCCGGCCAGCAAATGGGTCTTCGTCAGCCAGGTCGAAGGCGGCATGAAAGGCACCACCTGCGTGGTCGCGGCCCGTGTCATGTTGATGCCGCTGACGCCCACCGTGAAGGCTGTGCTTTTCCGCCCGCAGAAGACGGCTACCGCTTTCGACGCCGCTGCCAATTCCAGCACCGAGGCTTGCAAGGCTCTGGCCAAGGACAAGCTCAAGGAAGCGACCGAAGCCGTGGTCTCGGCGCTGGTGAAGCTTTGATCGACCACCTCTTCGACCCTCTGTTCGACGACTGCATCGAAGACTGAAAATGACCGGAGCCACAACCGCTCTGCCGCGCACACTGGCCCTGGTCGACGACGATCTGGCGTACAGCCAGCTCTTGTCCGAGTACCTGGAGGCGCAGGGCATCCAGGTGGAGCATTTCGCCGACAGCAACGATTTGCTGGCCAGCAAGGCGCCCTTCGACCACGGTTTCTACATCGTCGACCTGATCCTGCCGGGTGTGGACGGCACTGACCTGATCGGCATGCTGCGCAAGCGCACGCAGGCCGGCATCGTGGTGGTGTCGGGCCGCATGGCGCCCGATGTTTTCGCCAAGGTCATCGACAGCGGTGCCGACATGCACCTGGTCAAGCCGGTGACCTTCGACAAGGTGGTGGTGGCCATCCGGGGCGTCTACCGCCGGGTGACCACGCCGGTCAGCCAGGCCTGGTTGCTCGACGTGGCCACCAATCGCCTGCTGGCGCCCGACGGTGTGGCCATCTCGCTGAGCGACACCGACCTTTCCCTGATGCAGTGTTTCCTGCAAGCCCAGGGCGGCAGCGTGACCCGTGAAGCGCTGTGCCGCTTGTTGGGCCACCCTGACACCCCCGAGTCCGAGAACCTGCTCAGCGCAACGGTGTACCGCCTGCGCCGCCGGGTTGAGCGGGCCACGCCCTTGCCGGTACCGCTGCACACGCAGGCCCGCGTGGGTTACGTTTTCAAGGGCGAGCTGCGCGGCTCTTGACGCTGTTGCATTGGGCGTGCGCGGCCACGCACGGTCGATCAGCGATCAGCGATCAGCGATCAGCGATCAGCGATCAGCGATCAGCG
>JAYSYH010000267.1:0-4017 GCA_043716645.1 Betaproteobacteria bacterium
CCTGTCAGCCTGCTGTGGTGCGGGTTCGCGGCAGTGTTGGTGGCGCTGGCGGGCATCGACTGGGACACCACCTTGCTGCCTGACGACCTGACCCTGCCATTGCTGTGGGCGGGGCTGGTCGCAGCCGCACTCGGGTGGACGATCCCGCTGTCGTCTTCGGTGTGGGGCGCGGTGGCGGGCTACCTGTCGCTGTGGACGGTCTACTGGCTCTTCAAGCTGGCCACCGGCAAGGAAGGCATGGGTTTCGGTGACTTCAAACTGTTGGCCGCGTTGGGTGCTTGGCTGGGTGCGAACATGATTCTGCCGATCGTGCTGGCCGCTTCGGTCATCGGGGCGGGGGTCGGTATTGCGATGAAGCTCAAGGCGTCGCTGCGCGAAGGTCGATATGTGCCCTTCGGGCCGTTCCTCGCTGGCGCGGGCATGGTGGTGTTGCTGCTGGGTTCGCCCCGAGTGCTCGACTGGCTGGGCTGGTCCTGAAGCCCACGATCCGGATGCCGATGTGGCTTCGCACAATGCGCTTCGCATCGGGCTGACCGGCGGCATCGGCAGTGGCAAGAGCACGGTGGCCGCGCTGTTGGTCAGTCACGGCGCGGCGTTGATCGACGCCGATGCGATTGCCCGCGAAATTACACAGCCCGGCGGTGCTGCCATCGCCGCGATTCGCGAAGCCTTCGGTCCCGACGCACTGAACGCCAGCGGCGGACTGGACCGGGATGCCATGCGCGCACGCGCGTTCGCCGACCCTGTCGTGAAGCGTCGTCTCGAAGCCGTCCTGCACCCGTTGATCGGCCTTGAAACCCAGCACCGCGACCGCGCAGCCGGCGATGTCGTGCGGGTCTTCGACGTGCCGCTTCTCGCCGAGTCTGCCCATTGGCGCGGCCGGGTCGACCGGGTGCTGGTGGTTGATTGCAGCGCAGCCACCCAGATCGCCCGCGTGACCCAGCGCCCGGGCTGGAGCGCACAGACGGCTCAGACAGTGATCGCACAACAGGTCAGTCGAGGCCGCCGACGCGCCTGCGCCGACGCGGTTATTCACAACAACGGTATCTCGCTCGACGAACTGGCTGCGCAGGTGGCTGCCCTGTGGGCCGCGTGGTGCCTGCCAGGCTGAAGGTCTGGAGCGGGCCTGTGGAACAATCGCCGCTGACCGTCGCCAAGGCACGTGCAGGCCGCGCGAGCCAGCGCCATCCCTGACGCAGAAGGAAGCCCCTTGGTCCTCTACGAATACCCGTTCAACGAAAGCATCCGCACGATGCTGCGGCTGGAGCATCTGTTCGATCGACTCGGCCAGTTGATGGCGCGCGATTCGGCCATGGACCATCACTTTGCGCTGGCCACCATATTCGAGGTGATGGACGTGGCTTCGCGTGCCGACCTGAAGTCGGACCTGCTGAAGGATCTGGAGCGTCAGAAGACCCTGCTCGCCAGCTACCGGGGCAATCCGTCGGTCTCGGAACAGATGCTCGACGACGTGGTTGCAAAGATCGAACACGCCTTCAACGGCCTGAACCAGTTGCCCGGCAAGGCGGGCCAAGCGCTGACTTCGAACGATTGGCTGATGAGCATCCGCAGCCGCATCAGCATTCCGGGTGGCACATGTGAATTCGACCTGCCGGCCTACTACGCTTGGCAGCAGTTCGAGCCACTGCGCAGGCGCGCCGACCTTATGAGCTGGGCCGCCAGCCTGATGCCGCTGGCAGAGGCTCTGAACGTGCTGCTGGGCCTGCTGCGCGACTCTGGGGTGCCGCACCGCGTGGTCGCCAGCGGGGGCCAGTATCAGCAGAGCCTGCCGGTAGGCCGCAGCCATCATTTGCTGCGCCTGCGCATCGACCCCGCCGAGCAACTGGTGCCCGAAATCAGCGGGCACCGCCTGATGGTGCTGATCCGTTTGATGCGGCAGGACGCCGACGGCCGCCTTAAATCAACCTCTGCCGACGCGAGCTTTGAGCTCACGTTGTGCACATGAGCCCCGGCAAGACCCGAATCGTCGTCTGCCCCACTTGCGGCGGCGACAGCGTGTACGCCGCCAGCAATCCGTCGCGGCCGTTTTGCAGCGAACGCTGCAAGAACATCGACTTCGGCGCGTGGGCCAGCGAAAGCTTCCGGGTCGAGGCGCCGCCCACTGCGGCGGACGACGGCGACACCCACGAGCCGCAGCACTGAGCGGAGCTTCCCGCCGGTGCGCCTCGTTTGGCTCGCCGTCGGGCGCCCTTTGCAAGCATCGTTTCCGCCCTTATACTCAGGGCTGCTAGCACTCGACCAGCTTGAGTGCTAATGACAACAGGGACACCAGATTGACCTGTAGAACCCTGATTGCCAGCAAGTGGATACGTGTTCACACGCACGCATTCATCCTTCCAAGCTTCTTTTCGTTCATCAAGGAGACCTTATGAAACTTCGTCCATTGCACGATCGCGTGATCGTCAAGCGCCTCGAACAAGAAACCAAAACCGCCTCGGGCATCGTGATTCCCGACGCCGCCGCCGAGAAGCCCGACCAAGGCGAAGTACTAGCCGTGGGTGTGGGCAAGCGCAATGACAAAGGCGATCTGATGGCCTTGAACGTCAAGGTCGGCGACCGCGTTCTGTTCGGCAAGTACAGCGGCCAGACCGTCAAGGTCGACGGCGACGAACTGCTGGTGATGCGCGAAGAAGACCTGTTTGCGGTGGTCGAGAAGTAATTTCTTCTCACTGCAAACAACCTGACCCGATCAAGACTTAGGAGAAAAAGACATGGCAGCTAAAGACGTAATTTTCGGCGGCGAGGCACGTGCCCGCATGGTCGAAGGCGTAAACATCCTGGCGAACGCAGTCAAGGTCACGCTAGGCCCCAAAGGCCGCAACGTGGTGCTCGAGCGCTCGTTCGGCGCCCCCACCGTGACCAAGGACGGTGTGTCCGTGGCCAAGGAAATCGAACTCAAGGACAAGCTCCAGAACATGGGCGCCCAGATGGTCAAGGAAGTCGCTTCCAAGACCAGCGACATCGCCGGTGATGGCACCACCACCGCCACCGTGCTGGCCCAGGCGATCGTGCGCGAAGGCATGAAGTACGTGGCCGCCGGCATGAACCCGATGGACCTCAAGCGCGGCATCGACAAGGCCGTGACCGCGGCCGTGGCCGAGCTGAAGAACATCAGCAAGCCGTCGTCGACCAGCAAGGAAATCGCCCAGGTCGGCGCGATCTCCGCCAACTCCGACACCGACATTGGTGACCTCATCGCCAAGGCGATGGACAAGGTCGGCAAGGAAGGCGTGATCACCGTCGAAGACGGTTCGGGCCTGGAGAACGAACTCGACGTGGTCGAGGGCATGCAGTTCGACCGCGGTTACCTGTCGCCGTACTTCATCAACAACCAGCAGTCGATGTCGGCCGAACTGGAAGACCCGTTCATCTTGTTGTACGACAAGAAGATCTCCAGCGTGCGTGACCTGCTGCCGATTCTCGAAGGCGTCGCCAAGTCCGGCAAGCCGCTGCTGATCGTCGCCGAGGAAGTCGAAGGCGAAGCGCTGGCCACCCTGGTGGTCAACACCATCCGCGGCATCGTCAAGGTCTGCGCGGTCAAGGCGCCGGGCTTCGGCGACCGTCGCAAGGCGATGCTCGAGGACATGGCCACCCTGACCGGCGGCACCGTGATCTCCGAGGAAGTCGGCCTGCAGCTCGAGAAGGCCACGATCAAGGACCTCGGCCGCGCCAAGAAGGTGCAGGTCTCGAAAGAGAACACCACCATCATCGACGGTGCCGGCGATGCCGAAGGCATCCAGTCGCGCATCAAGCAGATCAAGGCGCAGATCGAAGAGACCTCTTCGGATTACGACAAAGAGAAGCTGCAGGAACGCGTCGCAAAGCTCGCAGGCGGCGTTGCCGTGATCAAGGTCGGCGCATCGACCGAGATCGAGATGAAGGAAAAGAAAGCCCGCGTCGAAGATGCACTGCACGCTACCCGAGCTGCCGTGGAAGAAGGCGTTGTGGCTGCGGCGGCGTGGCACTTTTGCGTGCCAAGCAAGCTGTGGGCGCATC
>JAYSYH010000268.1:0-12049 GCA_043716645.1 Betaproteobacteria bacterium
TCGCGCGCCACGGCCACGTAGGTGCTGAACTCGTTGACGTTGATCTTGCCGATCTGTGCACCGGCGAAACCCAGGTCCTTGGTCAGCGCGCCCAGCACGTCGCCGGGGCGGATCTTTTCCTTGCGGCCGCCCAGGATCTGGATGGTCTGCATTGGCGGCAGGAGCGGCTCTTGGCGAGCCGGCGTCAAGCTGGACAGCGGTTGCCAGTCGCTGACGAAGTTGCCGGCCTTTTCGATGCGGCCGACAGCGCCCATCTCGTCCACGCTGGCCAGACTGAAGGCCCAGCCTTCCTCATCCGCCCGCCCGGTGCGGCCGATGCGGTGCGTGTGGGTGTCGGCGTCGGGCGTGATGTCGACATTGATCACCGCTTCCAGCTGCGTGATGTCCAGCCCGCGCGCCGCGATGTCGGTGGCCACCAGCACACTGGTGCTGCGGTTGGCGAAGCGCACCAGCACCTGGTCGCGGTCGCGCTGGTCCAGGTCGCCGTGCAGTTCCAGCGCGGCATAGCCTTCGGCCTGCAGCACGGCCACCAAGTCGCGGCATTGCTGCTTGGTGTTGCAGAAGGCCAGTGTGCTGACTGGGCGGTAATGCGCCAGCAACTGCCCCACGGCATGCAGGCGCTGGGCTTCGGTCACCTCAAAAAAGCGCTGGCGGATCTTGCTGCTGGTGTGCGCCGCCAGCAGCTTCACCTCTTTCGGTTCGCGCATGAAGGCGGCAGCCAGCTTGCCAATACCTTCCGGGTAGGTCGCCGAAAACAGCAGCGTCTGGCGCTGCTTCGGGCATTGCTTGGCGACGGTGGCGATGTCGTCGAAGAAGCCCATGTCAAGCATGCGGTCGGCTTCGTCGAGCACCAGCGTGTTCAACGTCTCCAGGTTCAGGCTGCCGCGTTCCAGGTGGTCCATCAGCCGGCCCGGCGTGCCGACCACGATGTGCGCGCCGTGTTCCAGGCTGACGGCCTGCGGCGCGATGGGCGCGCCACCGCACAGCGTCAGCACCTTGATGTTGTCTTCGGCGGCGGCCAGACGGCGCAACTCCTGCGTCACCTGCTCGGCCAGTTCGCGCGTGGGGCACAGCACGAGGGCTTGAACCGCGAAGCGGCGCACGTTCAAATTAGCCAGCAGGGCCAGCGCGAAGGCCGCCGTCTTGCCGCTGCCGGTCTTGGCCTGGGCGATCAGGTCGTGGCCGGCCAGGGCCAGCGGCAAGCTGGCGGCCTGGATCGGCGTCATGCTGCTGTAGCCCAGGCGGGTCAGGTTGCTCAGCGTGTGCGGGGCCAGCGGCAGGCTGGAGAAGTTCGCCGTGGAGGCGTCGGCGGCGGGCGTGCCGGATGCAGAAATGGCGGAAATGGCCGAAATGGCCGAAATGGCGGGGGTGGCGTTCATGAGCGATTATCGGAGCCTTGTGGTTAGCGTTCCGACGGCCACTTTTCCCGGCCTTGAGACACCTCTTTGAATACCAGCACCACCACCGCCCCCGCCGAACACCACAACCTGCCCCGCACCGCCCACGCCAAGCGGGTGCCGCCGCACATCTCGAAGTTGCAGATGGGGCGCGTGCGCCAGGCCGCTTACGTGCTGCCGCAGGTCGTCAAGCCCGCCGACTACATCGCCGAGAACAGCGCCGGTTTTGAAGACCACCTGGACAAGCTCGGCTTCATCCTGCTGCAAAAGGCGGTGTCGGGCGCACGGCCCAGCCGGTGGATAGCGCCGGCGCTGATCGACAGCGCTTTGGCGCACCTGGACGCGGTGGGCACCGGGCCGGAAGGCCGGCCGCTGATGATCGAGCGCGGCAACGTGCTGCAGCGCCTGGGCATCGCCCGCCACGCCGGGCAGTGGACGCGGGTGATCAGCCACGCACTGACCTTGGCCGAAATCGACTGGCGTGTGCCGGTGATCTTCCGCGTGCCGGTTGATGCCGAAGCCATCTGGGCCTGGTACCGCAGTGGCGACGAAGCCGCCTTGCGCGCCGCCGTGGGCGCACCCGTGGGCTACCCGCACGCGGCCGAGCTCGTCGCCCACCTGAACGCGCTGGTGCAGCGCAGCCGCGGGCACCAGTCCAAGCACCTGGCCAGCCTGCTGCCGCGCCTGCAGAGCGAGTGCGCGCTGCCGCAGGCGCTGCCCGACCTGCTGGCCGCCTGCAGCCGCGCGCAAGAGCGCTGGGAACATGCTTCCACCGAGTTGGACACGCTGGAAGGCTTGAACAGCGAACTGGCCTTCCAGGGCTACCCCGACACCTTCCAGAAAGCCCGCCGGCTGGACCGCCAGGTGACGCTGTACGTAGGCCCGCCGAACAGCGGCAAGACCTACGCCGCCTTCCAGCGCCTGGCGCAGGCGATGGATGGCGCCTACCTGGCGCCGCTGCGTTTGCTGGCGCTGGAAGGGCGCGACCGGCTGGTCGCCAACGGCGTGCCGTGTTCGCTTCTGACAGGTGAAGAAAACGTGCCGGCCGACGGCGCGCGGGTGGTCAGCAGCACCATCGAGATGGTGGGCACCAACACGCCGATCGACGTGGCGGTGATCGACGAAGCGCAGATGATCTTCGACAAGGCGCGCGGCTGGGCCTGGACGCAGGCCATCGTCGCGGTGCCGGCCAAGGAAGTGATCATCATCTGCAGCGAATACGCGGTGCCGGCCATCGAGAACCTGTTGGGCCTGTGCGGCGAGCGTTGCACGGTGAAGCATTTCGAACGCAAGCAGCACGTTCAGCTGCTGAACCAGCCGGTGCCCATCACCGCGCTGAAACTGGGCGACGCCGTGGTGGCCTTCAGCCGCCGCGACGTGCTGATGCTGCGCGACCAGATTGCCGCCGGCGGCCACCCGGTCAGCGTGATCTACGGCGCTTTGCCGCCCGAAGTGCGGCGCCGCGAGGCCGAGCGTTTCGCCAGCGGCGAGAGCCACATCCTGGTGGCCACCGACGCCATCGGCATGGGCCTGAATCTGCCGATACGCCGCGTACTGTTCAGCACCCTGACCAAGTACGACGGCCAGGCCGACCGCCGCCTGGAAGTGGGCGAAGTGCACCAGATCGCCGGCCGTGCCGGCCGCTACGGCATGCACGAAGAAGGCTTCGTCAGCGTGCTGGCCGAGGCCGAGCCGACGGCGCTGCGCATCCTGAAAGACCTGCTGCCGCGCACGCCGCAGGCGCCGGTCGATTTCAAGGCGCCGGTGGCGCCCAACGGCTGGCACGTCGACACCATCTCGCAGCGCCTGAACAAGACCGCTTTGCGCGACGTGCTGGGCGTGTTCATGGAGCAGCTGAAGCTGGACGACGCTCACTTCGCGGTGGCTGAACTGGAACAGATGCTGGAGCTGGCCGAAGAGCTGGACAAGAGCGCCGGCCGTCTGACGCTGAAAGAACGCTTCACCTATGCGCAGGCGCCAGTGGACACGCGCACCGAAGGGCAGGTCGAAGAATTTTTGAGCTGGAGCCACAACCACGCCGTCGCCGGCCACGCCGGCAAGCCGTGGTTTTTAGACGCCGTGGACGGCCACAGCCGCCTGGACCGCATGGAGCAAGCCCTGCGCGCCTGCACCCTGTGGCTGTGGCTGGACCTGCGATTCCCGAATGTCTACGGGCATCTGGACGCGGTGCTGGCTTTGCGCAGCAGCCTGAATGACGGCATCGAGCGGCACTTGAAAGGCAAGCGGCCGCTGGCGCAGCAAAGAAGACCGCGGCGCTGACGGGACGGCGCCCGGTGCTGACCCTGTGACATGGCGAAGCTGAAGCTGTCGTTGGACACCGCGACGGTCTCCCGTGTCATCGAAATGGCCTGGGAGGACCGCACACCCTTCGAGGCCATCGAGGTTCAGTTCGCGCTGGACGAAGCCGCCGTCATCGCACTGATGCGCCAGCAGCTGAAGCCGGGTTCGTACCGCCTTTGGCGCGAACGCGTTCAGGGGCGCAAAACGAAACATGCGGCCCTGCGCCCGGCCCGTATGCAAGGGGGTCAGCGGCACCAAGCCCGCCACCGCATGCCGCAGCGCTGAAGCGCTGAAGCGGATGCGGCTCCACGGCCGCAAATCACCAGCAGGCCCAGAAGCCACAGCCCAGCCGAGGCCGGCTCCGGCACGGCCGAGGTGGTGAACGCGATCCGCGCCGTCCAGCATCTCGAAGGTGCCGGCCAGCGTGCCACCACGCTCGACGCGCACACCGCCCGTTCCCATGGCCGAGCCGCTGGCATTGGCCACCACCAGCTTGCCGTTGCCGGCCCGAACGTCATCACCGATGCGCGTGCCACCGCCGTAGTCGCTGGCGCCGATCAGCGAGAAAGCGTGCCATTGCGGATGCCTGCACTGTCGAAGGTGAGTGTGGCGCCGCTGCCCTGCACGTGCAGTGAGATGGTCAAGGCATCGGCGCCAAAGGACAGCGATGTGAAGCTGCGCGTCAGGTCGAACACGCTGACGAACTGCGTGCTCGCGCCGCCGAACAACAACGCATCGCCGTCGGCCGGCACCTGCAGCGCATCCCAGTTGCCGGCCTCGCTCCACAGCGGTGACGCACCCAGGCCGGTCCAGCGCAGCGTGACCGCTTCGGCCGACGCGCCCGGCAACAGCAGCAGGCAGGCACCGATCTGCAACGATGCCGCTGTCAGCGGGAAGTGGCTTCGTGGCTTCGTGGCTTCATCCTGTGGGTTTCGATCAGGAAGCCGCGCGGGGTCGTCATCCGTCGACCCGCACGCCTAGCCCGCGCAGGACCGGTGACCAGTAGAGCTGCTCGGCAGCGATGCGTGCCGCCAGCGCGGCCGGCGTGCTGGACGCGGCGACCATGCCGCTTTCCTGGAACTGCGCCACCAGTGGCGGCCGCCCCAAGGCGCCTTGCAGGTCCCTGGACCATGCGTCGACGCGTTCCGGCGCGACCTTGCCTGACATGAAGAAGGCGAACCACTCGCGCACCACCAGATCGGCATGGCCTTGTTCGACCAGGGTCGGCACGTCGGGCATCAAGGTCGTGCGTTGCGCACCCGAGGTCGCCAGAACGCGCAGCCGTCCGCCCGTTCGCAGCGGGCTGATCAGCCCTTCGGGCAGTACCAACGCCGCGATCTGCCCGCCAAGCAGCGCCGCCAGGGCCGGCGGCCCGCCGGAGTAGGGGATGTGCTGCCAAGGCGTGTCGGCTGCGCGCAGCAGCATCGCGGCCAGCAGGTGCGGCAGCGTGCCGGTGCCGGGCGAGCCGACGTTGGCCAGCGCAGGGTGGCTGCGCAGCCAGGCAACCAGGCCGCGCACATCGGTCACCGAAGCCGGCACGGCCGGCCCCACCGCCAGCGCCAGCGTCATTTCGCCGGCCAGCGACACGGGCACCAGGTCGGCCGCGGCGTCGTAGGCCAGCTTCGGATACAGGTAAGGGTAGACGGTGGCGATGGCGCCTTGCGCCAGCAGCAAGGTGTTGCCGTCGGCCGGCGCCGCCTTGAGGGCGCCGACGCTGAGCTGCCCGGCGGCGCCGGGCCGGTTGTCGACGATGACGCGCTGGCCGCGGGTGGCGAACAGTTGCTCGCCGACGCTACGGCAGATCAGATCGGGGATGCTGCCGGCCGGTCCGCTACACAGCAGCTGCACCTGGTCGCTGCGCGCCGCATCGGCTGCTCGGTCGAACGAGACGGCGACCAGGCTCAGCAGCCCGCCTGCCCCAACGCGCAGGAAACGCAGGAAATGCCGGCGCTCCTTGGGCAACTGCAGCTGAATGGCCTGCGTCAGTGTCGATTTCATGGCGTCTCCTTGGGACGGCGAGCCGCCGTCAGCAGCAGCTCGTTCGGGCCTGCCCAGCCGTTCGGGGTGGTGTAGACGTTCAGGCGCTCGCCCATCTCGGCCCAGGCCGCTTCGGCGGCAACGGGGGCCAGCCGACCGAGGATCTCGAGGATGGGGCTGGCCGAGCTGCGGACGAAGGCCAGGTAGTCGTCCACCGACGGCATGCGGAACACGGCATCGATGGCCGTTGTCGCGACGTCACGGAAGCCCGCCGCCCTGAAGAGCCCGTCGATGTGGCCGGGCTGGCCCAGGCTGAGCAAGCCCCCGGGCGCCCGGGGGTCGCCCGGGGGCCGACCCGCATGCTTCAGCGCCGTGGCCATCAGGATCGCCACGCACGGGTTGCGTTCGGGGCCTGAGAACACCATCGTGCAGGCGCCACCACCCGGGCGCAGCGCGCGGTGCATCTGGCGCAGGCCCTGCAGGGGATCGGCAAAGAACATCAGCCCGAGACGGCACACCGCCGCATCGAAGGATGACTCAGCGACACCCAGGTCTTCGCCGTCGGCCACGCGGGTCTCGACGTTGGCCCAGCCTGCGGCCTGCACGTTCCGGCGTGCCAAGGCCATGATCGTCGGCGAGAGGTCGGTGGCCAGCACGTGGCCGCGTGGCCCCACCAGGCTGGCGATGGTCAGCGTTTGCTCGCCAGCGCCGGCGGCGACGTCCAGCACGCGCGAGCCGGCCGTCACGCCGGCCATCCGGCACATGGCGTCGGTGGGCAGGCTCAGCCACGCGCGGAGATGCGCCGTGTTGGCGTTCCAGCCCGGCGCGGCCGTGTTCCACTGCTCGCGCATGGCGGCCTTGAAGGGTGTTTCGTCGGTCAGCGGTGCATCCATTACCGCAGGCTATGCGCCCTGGACCGGTGGCGTAAGGCGCAAAATTGCACCAGGGGGCCGCAAGAACGCCGATGACAAATCACCTGCCGGGTTTCGATTGGGACGACCTCAAGCATCTGCTGGCCGTGGCGCGCCATGGCAGCACGCTGGCGGCAGGCCGTGCGCTGGGTGTCGACCAGTCCACCGTGCAAAGGCGGCTGGCACAACTGGAACGCCGCATCGGCCAGGTGCTGGTCCAGCGCCAGCCCGGCGGCTACCGGCTGACAGACTTCGGGCTGGCCTTGCTGCCCCATGCCGAACGCGTCGAACAGGCTGTGAAGGCCTTCGAGCAGCACATCGTGACCGCCGCCGCTGACGTCAGCGGCGTCATTCGAGTCACCTGCCCAGAACCCATCGTGCTGCGCATCACGCAAACCACGCTGCTCGACCGCTTCCATGCTCGGTACCCCGCCTTGCAGGTGCATTTCGTCATGAGCGACAAGCTCGTCGACCTCATGAAGGGCGAAGCCGACGTGGCCTTGCGCTCCGGTGACACCGACGACGGCGGCCTCGTCGGGCGCAAGATCGGTGATTCGCTCTGGGCCGTCTACGCCAGCCGGACCTACATCGAGCGTCACGGCCGGCCCGAACGGGTGGAGGACCTGGCGCAGCACGCGCTGGTGGGATTCGACGACACGATGGCCAAGCACCGCATCACCGCCTGGCTGCAGAAGATCGCACCCAACGCGGCGCTGGCGGCACGCAGCAACAGCGTGCTGGGCCTGATCTATTCCGCCAAGGCCGGTGTCGGCGTGGCACCGTTGCCGATGCCCCTGGGTGACGCCGAGCCCGATCTCGTCCGCGTCATCGAACCGGTCGCAGACCTGAGCCGGATCTGGCGCGTGTTGACCACGCCCGAGTTGCGACACACGCCGCGTGTCTCTGCCTTCTTCGACTTCATCGTCAGCGAGATCGACACGCTGCGGCCGATCCTCACGGGCTGAGCGTCGGCGGGTGGCCGCGGCTCGCCGTAGTTACCCGCTCACGCCGCATCTGACCGAGCATCAGAATCATCGTGATGGCCCGCATGCGGCCTGGCCAGGAAAAAGCGCGGCATGCAGCTCAGCCTGCTGGCCTGTCGCCCACAAAGACCTCGGAGATCCGCACATGACCTCAACCCTGCCCTGCCCGCGCGGCCGTTCCACCTTCGGCTTCATCGGTGCGGCGATGGCCGTTTTGGCGATGGCCGTCTTGCCGATGACCGGCTGCACCCTCGACAGCAGCGATGACGCTGCACCCGCACCCGGCGTTGTTCTGATGAAGGTGCTGTCCAGCAGCGAAAGTCGGGTCACCGACGGCAGCGCGCTGATCGAACTGCAACTGCCCGCGGGCGCCGCAGCGGCCGATGTGCGCGTCACCCAGGGCGGCAACGACGTGACCCCCGCCTTCACCGCAACCGGCGAAGGCAAGACCCTGCGCGGCGTGGTGCGCGGCATGCCGCTGGGCCGCGTGATGGTGGCTGCCGACATTGCCGCCAAGAACGGCAACGCGGCCGCCCACGGCGAAGTGATGCTGACCGTTTCGCCGCGCACCGGGCCGGTGTTCTCGGGTGCCAAGCTGACGCCTTTCGAATGCCGCACAGTGGAGTCGGGTCTGGGTTCGCCCACCGACACCAGCTGCTCGGTGAGCACCCAGTACGAGTGGCACTATTTCACCGCTGCCGGCACGCGCAAGCCGCTGGCCGACCCGCTGGGCACGCGCCCTGCCGATGTGGCCAGCACGACCACGTTGGACGGCAAGACCGTGCCCTTCATCGTGCGTGTCGAGTCGGGCACCATCAACCGCTCCATCTACCGCATTGCGGTCCTGGACGACCCCAAGACCACCGGCGCGTGGAACGGCGCCGGCTGGAACCAGCGCATCGTGTTCCGCTTCGGCGAATCGACCGCAGCGCAATACAACCAAGGCACCCTGCCGCTGTCTGAGGTGTTCAAGGCCGACGCCATCGACACGCAGAGCCTCAGCGCCATGGGCCGCGGCTTTGCCTATGTGGTTTCGTCGCTGAACATCAACAAGGTCAACGTCAACGACGCGCTGGCGGCCGAAACCGCGATGATGATCCGCGAGCACATCAGTAAGAACTATGGCCTGCCAAAGTGGATGGTGGGGATGGGCGGCTCGGGTGGCGCCATCCAGCAGATGCTGATTGCACAGAACTACCCTGGCGTGCTGGATGGCGTCATGCCCGACGCGGCTTTTCCCGACGTGTTCAGCACGGCGCTGGCGGTGTCCGACTGCAGGCTGCTGAACCGCTACTTCGCCGCCAACCCGGCTACAGATGCCGTTCGCAAGGCCTTCGAAGGGCACCTGAAGAACACCTGCGCCACCTGGGACGCCGGCAACGGCGACGCGGTGCTGGCCACCAGCGGATCGGTCAGCCCGGCCTGCGGCTTGAACGACCAGAGCAAGGTCTACAACCCCACGGCCAATTCCACGGGCGCGCGCTGCACGGTGTATGACATCAACATCAACACCCTGGGCCGCAACGTGGCCACCAACGCCGCCAACCGGCCGCTGGACAACGTGGGCGTGCAGTACGGGCTGGACGCACTGAAGAAGGGCGGCATCACCACCACGCAGTTCCTGGACCTGAACGCTCGCATCGGCGGCTTCGACGCCGACGGCAACCTGGTGGCCAAGCGCACGGTGGCCGACGCGCTGGGTCTGAGCCGGGCCTACGAGATGGGTCGTATCGGCAGCGGCGGCGGCGGCCTGGCCACCACGCCGATCATGCACATGCGCGCCTACGCCGAACCGGCCGGCGACATCCACACCATCTACAACGACATCAAGATCCGCGAACAACTGCTGCGCGCCAACGGCCG
Source organism: Betaproteobacteria bacterium (assembly GCA_043716645.1). Taxonomy (GTDB): domain Bacteria; phylum Pseudomonadota; class Gammaproteobacteria; order Burkholderiales; family Burkholderiaceae_C; genus Rubrivivax. Next base: position 9,433 of record JAYSYH010000268.1, read on the forward strand.
TGCCGACAACCAGGTGATCTGGCTCCTGCCCAACCCCGCGCTGGCCCCGCTGCTGGGCCTGGGCACGGCGCAACAAGTGGTGCTGGCCGGTGTGCTGAAGGACACTTTCATCGCACGGTTGACGCTGATGACGAAGTGGCTGGACGACTTGGCGGCCGACACCGCACCGCTCAGTGCCGCCAAGGTGGCGCGCTTGAAGCCCGCCGACGCCACCGATTCCTGCTGGGGCGTGGCCGACGCCAAACGCTATGTGGAAGTCGCCACGCTCAGCGGCGCGGGCACCTGCAACACGCTGTACCCGCGCACGTTGCCGCCGCGCATGCTGGCCGGCGCACCGGCCACCGACGACGTGGTGAAGTGCCAGCTGAAACCCGTCGCCGATGCCGACTACGCGCCCGCCACCTTCAGCGCAGCCGACCGCACGCGCCTGGCCACGGTGTTCCCCGACGGGGTCTGCGACTACAGCAAATCGGGCGTTGGCCAGACTGGCGTAAAGGGCACCTGGCTGACCTACTGAACGGCCGTGGCCAGCCGCGCGCCCTGCCGGTGCTGATGCGCGCCCTGCCGGTGCTGATGCGCGGGCGGCAGCGGACAATGCGTGCATGAAAGCCCCCGCGCGATTGCAAACCCTGCTGGACGAAGGCCTGATCGACGCCGTGCTGCGCCAGCTCAAGAGCGGCAAGGAAGCTGAGGTCTTCGTCGTGCGCTGCGGCGACGACGTGCGCGCCGCGAAGATCTACAAGGAAGCCACCCACCGCAGCTTCCGCCAGGCCGTGGACTACACCGAGAACCGCAAGGTGAAGAACAGCCGCCAGGCGCGTGCGATGGCCAAAGGCACCAAGTACGGCCGCCAGCAGCAGGAAGCGGCCTGGCAGAGCGCCGAGGTCGATGCGCTGTACCGCCTGGCCGGCGCGGGCGTGCGGGTGCCCAAGCCCTACAACTTTTTCGAAGGCGTGCTGTTGATGGAACTGGTGGCCGATGCCTTTGGTGAAGCGGCGCCACGCCTGAACGATCTGCCGTTCACTGCCGAAGAAGCCCGCGCCCACCACGCCACGCTGGTCCGCGAGGTGGTGCGCATGCTGTGCGCCGGCGTCGTGCACGGCGACCTGTCGGAATTCAACATCCTGCTGGCCGCCGACGGCCCGGTCATCATCGATTTACCGCAGGCCGTCGACGCCGCCGGCAACAACCACGCCCCGCGCATGCTGATGCGCGATGTCGACAACCTGCGCCACTTCTTCGGCCGCAGCGCACCCGAACTGCTGGCCACGCAATACGGCCCCGAGATGTGGGACCTGTATGCCGCCGGCATGCTGCACCCCGACACGCCGCTGACCGGACGTTATGAACGCAAGCCCGGGGCTGTGGACCTGAGCGGTGTGTTGCGCGAGATCGAAGACGCGCGGCTGGACGAAGCGGCACGCCTGCTGCGCATGGGCTGACGGGCCGCCGCCGCGAATCGCATGCAAGACGCCCGCCACTACAGCGCCGCTGCCGAACGCAACGGCCCGCCCATCTTGGCACAGTTGCAGCGCATGCTGCCACCGCGCGGCCTGCTGCTGGAAATCGCCAGTGGGACTGGCCAGCATGCGGCGTTCTGCAGCGCCGGCCTGCCGGGCTGGCAGTGGCAACCGACCGACCGCGATGACAGCCATGACGGCAACAACAGCGGCTTAGCGTCCATCGCTGCCTGGCGCGACGGTCTGTCGCGCGTGCGGCCTGCGCTGCCGCTGGATGTGTTGTCCCCGACCTGGCACGGCGTGCCCGCCAGTGTGGACGCCATCTACTGCGCCAACCTGCTGCACATCGCGCCCTGGGCCTGCACCGCAGCGTTGATGCACGGCGCGGCGCGCCACCTGACGCCAGCTGGCTTGCTCATCACCTACGGGCCGTATCTGGAAGACGGCGTGCCGACCGCGCCGGGCAACCTCGCCTTCAACGCCGACCTGCAAGCCCGCGACCCGGCCTGGGGCCTGCGCCGCCTGAACGACGTGGCCGCGCAGGCCACGGCCGCTGGCCTGGGCCTGCGCGAACGCGTGGCCCTGCCGGCCAACAACCTGCTGCTGGTTTGGGGCCACACGGCAGTGGCAGGCACCCGGCCATGACCACCGGGCCAGCGCTGAAATACCTGCAGGGCTACCCACCGGCGCTATTGGCGCAGGTTGCAGGGCTGCTGCGCGAAGGCCGCCTGGGTGCCAGCGTCGCGCAGCGCTACCCCGAGTCGCACACGGTGCGCAGCGACAAGGCCTTGGTTGCCTTCGTGACCGAGATCAAGGCGCGTTACCTGAAGAGCACACCGCCGTTGGCCCAGGTGGCCTACGACAACCGGTTGCACCCGATGAGGAACGCGCTGGGCACGCACACTGCAATCAGCCGCGTGCAGGGCGGCAACTTGAAGGCCAAGCGCGAACTGCGGGTGGCCAGCCTGTTCAAGGCCGCGCCAGCCGCTTTCCTGCGCATGATCGTCGTGCACGAACTGGCGCATCTGCGGGAACGCGAGCACGACAAGGCCTTCTACGCGCTGTGCCTGCACATGGAAGCCGACTACCACCAGCTGGAATTCGACACCCGGCTCTGGCTGACGGCGCGTGAACTGGAAAGCCCGCCAGCGGGCCTG
>JAYSYH010000269.1:0-4014 GCA_043716645.1 Betaproteobacteria bacterium
GCTGGTGAAAGGGGCACCAGCGCTGCCCAGGCTGGCACGCAGCGTGTCGGCCAATGCACCCGTGGCGGTGTTGGTTAGGCCCACGTTGCGGGCGGTCACGCTGTCGCCGACGCGCATGGAGCCGAAGTTGAAGGCGTTGCCGACGCCGAAGCTGGCGTTGTTGTAATCCTGGGAAACGGTGATGTTGTTGGCGCCCAGGCTCAGCAGCGTGCCGTTGTTGGTCAGGGTGCGCGCGGTGCTGGCTGCGCCCAGAGCCAGCGTGCTGCCGGCGCCCACCGCCACACTGCCGGTGTTGCTGCCGGTGTTGCTGCCGGTGTTGGCGACGTTGCCGAAGCCGCTGATCTGCCCGGCATTGCCCACCGCCGCGCCGGCCAGGTTGCCGCCGGCCATCTGGATCTGGCTGCTGGCCTGGTCGCTGAAGGCGCCGGTGGCGGTGAAGGTGCTGGACAGCCCGACGTTGACGATGCCGGCGTTACCGAAAGCCCCGGCCGTCGTGTAGTTGCGGCCGTTGCGGCCGTTGCGGCCGTTGCGGATAGTGAAGCTGCCGGCAGCCGCGTTGGTGGTGAAGCCGGCCAAAACGCGTCGCCGTTGGTGTTGTCGTTCAGGATGCCGGCAGCGTTGGTCACCACGTTGGCCCCGGTGAAGCTGAAGGTCGAAGTCGCGCCGACGATGTTGTAGGTGCCGCCGGTGAGCGTGCTGCCGCTGAAATTGGTCAAGCCGCCCTGCAGCGAGAAGCGGCCCGCGGACACGAAGACCGTTCCCGAGTTGTTGAACAGCACGTCGATGCTGGTGGCGCCGCTGCCCGCGCTCTTGGTGAAGGTGCCCGCGTTGCTGACCAGCGCGCCGGTGCCGGCGTAGTTGCTGATGCTGCGGTTGCTGGCGCCGTTGACGTTGTCGTCGAAAGTGCCGCCGCTGCCGATGACCAGCTTCGAGGCCACCGTGGCGCCGCTGCCCACGCCCTGCACGTACAGCGTGCCGCTCCTGGCGTTCCAGGTGCTGGTGCCGTTCAGGGTCAGCGTGGCGCCGCCCAGGATGAACTTGGCGTTGGTGCCGTCCAGCGTGGCCGTGCCCGTCACGTTCAACTGAACCTGCGAATTGGCCGCATACGTGCCCAGGTTGCCCGTATTCCAGGTCAGCAGGCCCGCGGCCACCGTGGTCGGCCCGCTGGCAGCGGTGGTGAGCTGGCCGCCGTTGAAATAGAGCGTGCCGATAGCCGAAGCCGCGCTGATGCCCAACTGGCCATCCGTCAACTGCAGCTGACCGGTGCCGCTGAAGGGCTGGATGTTGACGGTGTTTTGCCGGAAGGTGCTGCCGTAGCTGCCCAGTGCCGCGTCGTCCAGCGTGCCCGGCAGGCCGGTGTCCCAGCTGGCCGCCAGGTCCCAGAAGGTGGCCCCCGGCACCCACGTGCGCGTGGCCGTATGCGCTGGGCTGGCCCCAACGCCAGCAGCGCGGCGACGGCCAGCGGCTGCAACAAGAGGGACTTGCGGGACTTTTGGCGGGCGGGCGTGTGCATGTTGGCGCTTTCCTGTGAAGGCAGCGCGAACATAAGCAGCAACGGTGTCGCCGAGATTCCTCCAAGCGGAGCAGACAGACCCCTAACCCCAGGGGTAGCCCCTGGAATCGGGGGACTTTTCTGGCCGCGCCGCCGCGCCGCCCCGTTGCACCCTCGCTTCACATCCCCTTGAACAGCCCCGTGTAGCTGCGGCTGACTTCCAGCTTCTGGCTGTGGCCCTTCACGGCCACGATTTGGCGGCCGCGGAAGTCGCGCGTTACACCGGCGATGCACTTCACGTTGACCAGCGTGCTGCGGTGGATTTGCCAGAACAGCTGCGGGTCGATCTCGTCCACCAGTTCCTTGATCGGCTTCCTGATCAGCGCTTCGACCTGCGCCGTCTGCACGCGGGTGTACTTCTCGTCGCTGATGAAGAACAGCACCTCGGCCACCGGAATCATCTGGATGGCCTGGCCCACGGTGGCCTGTATCCATTGCAGATAGTCGGGCTTGCTGCCGGGGTTCAGGCGCGACGAAAGCTGGTGCAGCAGCTGCTGCATGTTGGGCCCCGCCGGCGCAGCCTCGGCCTCGGCCGACCCGGGGCCCAAGCGGCGCGCTGCCAGGCGCTGGCGGATGCGGTCCACCGTGACCTGCAGGCGGTCGCGCTCGGCCGGCTTCAGCACGTAATCGGCCACGCCCTGCTCGAAGGCCTCCACCGCGTACTGGTCGTAGGCGGTGATGAAGACGATTTCGGGCAGCAGCTCGTCGTCGTCGTCGGGGTCGGCGCTGGCGTTGGCTTCGCTCTCCGTCGACGAGCGCGGCGCCAGCTGCGCAATCTGCCGTGCCGCTTCCACGCCCGTCAGGCCGGGCATGCGGATGTCGAGAAAGACGATGTCGGGGCGGTGTTGGTCGACCAGCTGCACGGCCTCCAGACCGTTCTTCGCCTCAGCCACGATCTGCAGATCGGGCCAGACTTCGGCCAGCCGCGCACGCAACTGTTCGCGCATCAGGCGCTCGTCGTCGGCCAGCACGGCGGTGGTGGCGCGCGTCTCGGTGTGGGCGGTCTGTGGCATGTTCATGCGGCCATCCTGGCGGTGGGCGTGGACACCGGGCCGCGACGCCGCAAGACCAGCCACAGCAGCAGGCCCAGACCCCACAGCGGCGACAAGACCACCGCGGCCACCAGGCCCACCGCGCCCACGGTCACCGCCAGCCCGGTCGCCAGCCCCATCAGGCCCAGCAGCAACCCCAACATGACCGTGAAGGGCACGACCAGCAAGACCACGAACACCGCCACCAGCACGCCCAACCCGGCCAGCAGGCCGTGGCCCGGGCTGATGTCCCAGCCCAAGATGTCCCAGCCCAAGATGTCCCAGCCATCCGCAACGTCCCAGCCGTCCCAAGGTTGGCCGTTGACGATGACGCGCATGCCGTGGTGCCCCGCGTCGGCCACCGTCCACCACGTGGCCAGCGCGCCGGCCGCCAGCAGCGCCAAGACCAGCAGCGCCAGGACCAGCAGCGCGCCCAGCAGCCAGGGCCACAAGCGGCGGCGTCGCGGGAGCCCGGCGCTCACCGCCGGCGAGGGGCCGAAAGCGCGAATGTCATCGTCGTTCATGCGGGTGTTCCTTCCACGGTCTTGTAGGGTACGGTGATCGTCACCACGGTGCCGCTGGGCTGGTTGGCGGTGACTGTCAGTGTGGCTTTCGGGCCGTACAGCAGTTGCAGCCGCTCGCGGATGTTGGCCAGGCCCACGCCTGTGCCTGCCGTGGCTGCGCGGCCGAAGCCCAGGCCGGTGTCGGCCACGGTGACCTGCAATTTGCCGTGCACGATTTCGGCCACCACGCGCAGCGAGCCGCCTTCGGGCTTGGGTTCCAGCCCGTGCTTGATGGCGTTTTCCACCAGCGTCTGGATCATCATCGGCGGGAACTCTGCCGACAGCAGGCCTTCCGGTACGAGCAACTCGGTGGCCAGACGCTCTTCCATGCGCACCTTCAGGATTTCCAGGTAAGGCCGAATGACCGCAATCTCGCGCCCCAGGTCGCGCACACCGGCGCTGCCGCCGCCGGTGGTTGCGCCGTTCGCCTCGCGCATCGTCGGCATGCTGGCGCGCAGCAGCGCGATCAGGTTCTTCTGCATTTGGCTGGCACGCGGCGGGTCGGTCTCGATCAGATGGTCGATGCTGGCCAAGGTGTTGAACAAAAAGTGCGGTTCCACCTGCGCCTGCATCGCCGCCATCCGCGCCTCGACGACCTGGCGCTTCAATTGCTCCGACTCGGCGGTTTCGGTCGCGACAGCGGCCTTCTCTTCGGCCTGCACGCGGCCCTTGTAGGTGATCTTGAGCAAGGCCGAGGCGACGATCCAGAAGAACGCGAAGTCTTCCATCCAGTCGCCGAACGACACGACGCGGGTGTGCTTGTACTTGCGCGCCTCGGCGGTCGCCTCGGATGCGTCGCGTCGCGCTTCATCGGCATCGCGGCGCGCCTCCTCGATTGCGTCCTGCGCCTCGCGGCGCGCTTCTTCGG
>JAYSYH010000270.1:0-11839 GCA_043716645.1 Betaproteobacteria bacterium
TCGCCAGCGCCGACGAACAGCACCTTGATCTGGTGCAAGTCTTCGAACAACTGCGCGGCCAGGCGCACGGCGGCTGCGGCCATGCTGATGGAATGCGAGCCGATCTCGGTGGAGGTGCGCACTTCCTTGGCTACAGCGAAAGAGCGCTGGAACAGCTGGTGCAGCGTGGTGCCCAGCGTGCCAGCTTCATCGGCCATGCGCACGGCCTGCTTCATCTGGCCCAGGATCTGCGGCTCGCCCAGCACCATGGAATCCAGACCGGACGCGACCCGGAAGGCGTGGCGCGCGGCGGCGTGGTCTTCCATCACATAGCTGTGGTCCAGCAACTGGCGTCCAGAGATACCGCCTTGCTCGGCCAGCCAATCCAGCGTCGGCCGCACCAGTTCGTGGATCGGCTCGGAGCCGGCGGCGACGTACAACTCGGTGCGGTTGCAGGTCGACACCAGCGCCGCTTCGGGCACGCTGCGCTGCAGCCGTTCACGCAGGCCGTGCAGTGCCGGAGCCAGCTGCTCGGGGGCGAAGGCCAGCCGCCCGCGCAGGTCCAGCGGTGCCGTGGTGTGGTTCAGGCCGAGGGCCACGAGATTGACGGTAGCGCTCACAGCACAATTGTAGGGAGTGGGGCTGGGCCGGGTGTGCAACCGGTTTGAGCGATATCAATGCAGGGTCTGCGCGATCGGGCCCATCAGCAGGAACACACGACGATGGCACCGCTGGACGCGCTGTGGCACTTGGGCAATCTTTTCGTGCCCGCGCTGAGCCTGGGGATCTTGTCCGCCGCATTGGCCAAGCTGATGTGGCTGCGCGACCTGCGCGACGTGCCCTGGCAGCGCCTGGCGGTGCCCGCCTGCACGGTGGCTGCACTGGTCACCGTAGCCGGACTCGTGGCTTTCGGTCGCGACGGCAAGACGGGCACTTACGGCGCGATGGTGGCGGGCTGTGCTTTGGTGCTGTGGTGGCGGGGGTTCGGGCCGGGCCGGCATTGACCGAGGGCCGCCACACCGCCCGGCTGGGTCGGGTCGCCCGCCACTGGCCCACTGGCGACTGACCGGCAGCCTGCACGGTCCCGTCACCGCCAATTCTCAGCGCGTTCGAACCGTCGATAGACCCGTGCCGGTGGCTACTTCCGTGATGAATCGGGGTCTAGGTGGTGTGCCGTGCAGCGATCCCAGCCGATCGCGATCCGTCAAACTGGGCAGCCGCGTTCTTCAGGCGCCCGCCGTGTTCCGCAACAGGGGGGCGCCGCGCATTGAATGAGGAAACGCTTCGGTGATGGTCACATCGATCATCTGTCCCACCAGCCGCGCGGCGTTCGGACCGCCGCCGAAATTGACGATGCGGTTGCATTCGGTGCGGCCCATCAGTTCGTCGACGCCGTTGCCCGGCTTGTCATCCTTGCCGCTGTTGCGCAGGTTGTTGCGGGAAGGCCCTTCGACCAGGATGCGCTGCACCGTGCCGACCAGGCTGGCGCTGATGCGCTTCACGTTGTTTTCGATGCTGGCCTGCAGGTGGCGCAGGCGCTGCAGCTTCAGGTCTTGCGGGGTGTCGTCGGCCAGCGATGCAGCGGGGGTGCCCGGGCGCTTGCTGAAGACGAAGCTGAAGCTGGCGTCGAACCCTACGTCGTCGATGAGCTTCATCGTCTTGCCGAAATCTTCCTCGGTCTCGCCCGGGAAGCCGACGATGAAGTCGCTGCTGACGCGGATGCCCGGCCGCACGGCGCGCAGCTTGCGGATCGTGCTTTTGTATTCCATCGCGGTGTAGCCGCGCTTCATTGCCGACAGGATGCGGTCGCTGCCGTGCTGCACGGGCAGGTGCAGGTGGTTGACCAGTTTGGGCACGCGGGCGTAGACGTCGATCAGCCGTTGAGTGAATTCATTCGGGTGGCTGGTGGTGTAGCGGATGCGCTCGATGCCGGGGATCTCGGCCACGACCTCGATCAGCAGCGCGAAGTCGGCAATCTCGGCAGTCGCACCCATCACACCGCGGTAGGCGTTGACGTTCTGCCCCAGCAGGGTCACCTCCTTCACGCCCTGCGCGGCCAGCCCGGCCACTTCGGCCAGCACGTCGTCCAGCGGGCGGTGCACCTCTTCGCCGCGTGTGTAGGGCACCACGCAGTAGCTGCAGTACTTGGAACAGCCCTCCATGATCGAGACGAAGGCCGATGCGCCGTCCACGCGCGCCGGCGGCAGGTGGTCGAACTTCTCGATCTCGGGGAAGCTGATGTCGACCTGTGGCCGGTGCTGCGCGCCGCGCGCGGCGATCATCTGCGGCAGGCGGTGCAGGGTTTGCGGACCGAAGACCAGATCGACATACGGCGCGCGGTCGATGATGGCCGCGCCTTCCTGGCTGGCCACGCAGCCGCCCACGCCGATCAGCACGCCCGGCTTGGCCTTCAGGTGCTTGACGCGGCCCAGATCGCTGAAGACCTTTTCCTGCGCCTTTTCGCGCACCGAACAGGTGTTGAACAGGATCAGGTCGGCCTGTTCGACATCGTCGGTCTTCTCGTAGCCGTCGGCGGCGCGCAGCACGTCGGCCATCTTGTCGGAGTCGTAGTCGTTCATCTGGCAGCCGAAGGTACGGATGAAGACTTTCTTGCTGGTCTTGGGAACCTTGATGTCGTCATTCATGGTCGGCTCCAGGTCTGCGTGGATGGGTCGAAGGCCCAGGCGGCGGCCTGCTCGGCGTTGGTCGGCCAGGGCAGCCGTGCGCGTTCGGCAGTGGTCAGGATCCAAACGTCCAGCAGCAGGCCGCTGGGGTCGACGGTGTAGTTCACCGTGTGGCGCTGGTTCACCAGCGCGCCCGAAAGTTGCAGCAGGTTGTTGTCGCCGCGGATGCGCGCGCCCGGGGCCAGCCTGGCGGCGCGACCGTTCAGCGCCACCTCGGGCGGCTGCAGCACGACAAGCTCACCGCGAAGTGCGGTGGCCGGAAAGGGGCGTGGCACCTGGGCCGTCGCCGGCAGGGTGCACAGGCCTATGAACAAGGCCATGGTGGCCAACATGGCACGGCGGGGCATGGTGTTGATCCAGTGGCTGTGGTGAAGAAAGCGCCGCAGGTCGCAGACCGACCGGGCTCGTACTTGTCGCAATCGCCAAGGCGACCCGTACTGCCGGTATGCGGACCCCAGGGGCGAACCATCGATGGCGCCGCCGAGTCTACTTTGCGAGCGTGGGCGCTACATCAACGAGCCGGGCGGGACCGTAAATTGGATGCTATCTCGTCGCAGTTGGGCCATGTTGGCGGCGCCCGCCGAACGGTCTATTGCGCAACCAAACACGCCATGGAAGGGCTGACCAACGCGCTGGCCTGGGAGCTGGGTCCGCACGGCATCCGGGTGAACACCTTGTGCCCCACATTCATCGAAAAGGCGCTGACGGCGCTGACGGCGCTGACGGCGCTGACGGCGCTGACGGCGCTGATGCTGGCTGAACCGGTGTTTCGCGAACACGTGCATTCGCGCATCGCACTGGGGCGCATCGGCCGGCTGCAAGACGTGATGGGTGCGGTGGTATTTCTGTGCAGTGACGCGGCGGCGCTGGTGACCAGAAGTGCGCTGATGGTTGATGGCGGTTGGACGGCGGCATAGTCGCGGGCATGAAAACCCCTGTCACCTCCAACGACGTTGCGCGCCTGGCCCAGGTCTCGCAGTCGGCCGTCAGCCGTGCCTTCACGCCCGGCGCCAGCGTCTCCGAAGGCACCCGGGCCCGTGTTTTCGATGCGGCACAGAAACTGGGCTACCGGCCCAATGCGCACGCCCGCAGCCTGATCACAGGTCGCTCTCGCATCATCGGGCTGGTGCTTTCTTACCTCGAGAACCTGTTCTACCCGCTGGCCTTGCAGCGTTTGGCCGAACGGCTGCAGCGCGACGGCTATCACGTCCTGCTCTTCATCAACCAGAACCCGAACGCTGACGATCTGGTCACCGAGATCCTGCAGTACCACGTCGATGGCATCGTGCTGGCGGCGACCACCCTGTCATCTGCCCTGGCGCGCAACTGTGCAGACGCCGACATCCCGGTGGTGCTGTTCAACCGGGTGATGGCCGACGGCGGCGCCAACAGCACGCAGTCCGTCAGTTCCGTGCGTGGCGACAACGTGGCCGGGGGGCTGGCCGTTGCCGAATTTCTGGTGGCCGGCGGTCACCGGCGCATCGCCTACATCGCGGGCAACGAAGAGTCGTCAACCAACCTGGAACGTGAACGTGGCTTTCGGGAAGGGCTGGCGGCAGCAGGGTTGCACATCTGGGCGCGTGCGACTGGCAATTACGACTTCGTGCAGGCGCGGCAGGCCGCCTTGCAATTGTTCACGCCGGGCCGTGAGCATCCGGATGCGGTGTTCGTGGCCAGCGATCACATGGCCTTCGCGGTGATGGATGCGCTGCGCTTCGACCTGGGGCTGCGTATTCCTGAAGACGTTTCGGTGGTGGGTTTCGACAACGTGCCGCAGGCCGATTGGGGGGCTTACCGGCTGACCACTTTCGAGCAGCCGGTGGACCCGATGATCGAAGCTACGGTCGGCCTGTTGCAGGAACGCCTGCGCGAAGAAGGCGCCGGCCCGGCACGCAACGTGGTCGTGCCCGGTTCTCTGGTGGTGCGCGGTTCTGCCCGCCTGCAACCGGTGCCAACCGCAGAGCCGTAACTGAGGGCCGAAACTCAGCGCCGAAACTCAGCGCCGAAACTCAGTGCCGCAACTCAGTGCCGCAACTCAGTGCCGTCATTCAGCGCGGGTAGCGCTGGCTCGCCAAGGCGGCGCCCTCGGCCATCGCGGCGAACTTGGCGTACACGATGTCGGCATCCACGGCGCCAAACCCTGCGAAGGTGCCGAAGCCGCAGTCGGTTCCGGCAATCACGCGCTCAGGCCCGACGATGTCGGCATAGCGCTCGATGCGCTGGGCCACCAGGCGAGGGTGCTCGACGAAATTGGTGGTCGAGTCCAGCACGCCGGGGATCAGCATTTTGTCGTCGGGGATCTGGTGCTTCATGGCCTGCACGGTTTCCCATTCATGGGCGTGGCGGGGGTTGGCCGTTTCGAACAACAGCCCCTGTGGCTTGGCCTTCAACACCACCGGCAGGATGGTGGCCAGCGGCACGTCCTTGTGGTGCGGGCCTTCATAGTTGCCCCAGCAGACATGCATTCGGACGCGGTCTGCCGGAATGGCGGCCAGTGCCAGGTTCAGCGCTTCGACGTGGCGCTCGATGCGCGCCAGATAGGCGTCTTCTTCCAGGTCTTTGTACATCATGTGGCGGCCCAGACCCAGGTCGGGCGAATCGAGTTGCAGGATCAAGCCGGCATCGACGATGGCGTGGTATTCGTGGCGCAGCGCATGGGCCAGTGCTTCCAGGTAGTCGTCATCGCTGGCGTAGTGCTGGTTGGGCTGGAACAGCGACACCACGCCCGGCGAGGCGGCATTCATAAAGACCTGGCCTGCACCGTGCCGCGCGGCCGCGGCCTTCACATGTTCGATATCTTTTCTGAGCGGTTCGGTGTCCTTGACCGCAATCGGTCCAACGCAGCAAGGCCGGCGGTAGTTGGGCGTGCCGCCGCCCGATGCCAGCCGCTTCATGAAGCCGGGGTAGTCCACCAGGTCGGCCGGCGTGCGGCGCGGGCTGTCGCCGTCGAAGCCGGTGTAGCGGTCCTTGATGTAGGTCGCGTAGCTGATCTTGCTCATCTCGCCGTCAGACACGATGTCGATGCCGGCCTGCACCTGGCGCGCCACCACCTCGTCCACCGCCGCGGCCATGACCGAGTCGAAAGTGGCTTCGTCGACAGGCTGGCCGTTTTCACGGGCAAAGATCTGGTCGACTACAGCCTGCGAACGCGGCAGTGAACCGACGTGGGTGGTGAGAAAGCGCTGGGGTCGCGATGGGGTCATTTTGGGCAATCAGTAAGTCAGGGTGGGGTTGCCGCCGCGGGCGGCCTGTCGCAGGGCCTGCGTGAACAAAGCGGTGGTCACGTTGGCGAAGTAGCGGGCGCCCATGGCGGCGTAGTGCGCTTCATCGGCAGCGGTCAAGGCCAGGATGCCCGGGCACTTGCCGTGCTCGGCTGCGGCTCGCAGCACTTGCTCGATGGCCTGCTGCACCGGCGCTTCCTGCCAGCGCGTTTCATGCCCCATGGTGTGTGCCAGATCGTTGGGGCCGACAAACACGGCGTCCACGCCGTCCACGGCGGCAATGGCCGCCGCGTTGGCCACACCCAGGGGCGACTCGATCATGACCACCAGTGCCAGCGACCCGTTGCTGCGCTGGGTATGGGCGATGCCGCCAAAAGCGCCGTAGCCGGCTGCGCGCGAGCTGAATGCGCTGCCACGCTGCCCACCGCCGCCGCCGCCGACCGGCATCGGATAGCGCAAGCGCTGTGCCAACCGCAGCGCTTGCTCGGGCGTTTCGACCATCGGAACCTGCACGCCGCTGGCCCCCATGTCCAGCACGCGGGCGATGTCGGCTTCGAAGCAGCGCACGATGGGCACGATGCCGCTGCCCCGGGCCGCGCGCAACATGTGTTCGGTGGTCTGCAGATCGGCGCTGCCGTGTTCGTTGTCGATGACGATGAAGTCGAAGCCGGCGTAGCCGCACATCTCGACCACTGCTGGCGACGGGATGCTGTTGAAGATGCCGTGCAGCGGTTTGCCACTGCGCAGCATGTCGGCCAGGCGCAGGTCCAGCGGGTGATGGCTGAGGTTCACAGGCGATGTCCAGGTCTGATGCGGCTTGCGTCGTTCGTCATCTTCGGCGCCTCATTCGGCCTGTATGCCAGAAGCAGCGATGATGCGGCCCCACTTCTCGATCTCGGCCCTCTGGAAGGCCGCCAGTTCGGTGCTGCCGCGCCCGTCCGGTTCGACACCCATTTCACGAAGCCGGCTCTGCACCTCGGGCAAACGCAGGATGGCCTGGATTTCTTTGGTCAGCCGATCGACGATCGAGCGATCGACCCCGGCCGGCATGAACACCGCCTGCCAGGATTGCATTTCGAATCCGGGCGCACCGACTTCGGCCAGCGGCGGTATGCCGGGCAGCGCTGCCAAGGCCTGACGCGCGGTCACCGCCAAGGCGCGTACGCGCTTCGCATCGAGCAATGGCCGCGCCGCCGCCACGGTTTCGAACACCATGTCGATCTGCCCGCCCACCAGATCGACCATGGCCTGCGAACCACCCTTGTAGGTGATCTGGCGCATGCGCGTGCCGGTGATGCCCTGGAACAGCTGCCCGGAAAGATGCTGTGAGGTGCCGGCACCGGCGGTGCCGTAGGTCAGGCTATCGGGATGGGCCTTCAACTCGTCGATCAACGCTTTGACGGATGTGTAGCGGCTGTCGGCCCGCACGACCAGCACATTGCTGACGGTGCCGACCATGGCCACGGGCGTGAAGTCGCGCTGCGGGTCATAGCCCAGCGCCTTGACGAAGAACGGATTGACCGCGTGCGTGGTGATGGTGCCGCCCATCAAGGTGTAGCCATCGGGTGCGGCGCGTGCAACGGCCTGTGTGCCCACGATGCCTGAAACGCCCGGGCGGTTTTCCACCACCATGGTGTGCCCGAGCCGCTCGCCCAGGTGCTGGGCCAGCAACCGCGCCACGTTGTCGGAAACGCCGCCCGGTGCAAAGGGCACGACCAGTCGCAGCGTGCGCGTCGGCCAGCCAGCAACGCCCTGACCGCGCGTCGGCAGCGCCCAGGCAGCAGCCATAGCCGCCATTGAGGCCAGAAACACGCGGCGCAGCGGGCGGTTCTGGGTTGACGGAATCGGCGGCATGCCCTGCCGTGGAGGCCTACTGCTGCGCACGATTCACGAACCGCCTGGGCGCCACGAACCCGCTGGCATCGGGGGCAAACCCGTGTTGTGCGGCTGCGGCCAGCACACGGTCGTCCCAGGCAATGCGCTTGCGGTGGTCACCGGCGGTCATCACCACGGCCAGTGCACAGTCGTCACCCACGTTGCGCATGTTCCGCCAGCAATCGGCCGGTACTGCGAAGGTGTCCCAACCCTGCGCCGTGCCGACCAGCGTGTGCGACACCGGACCATCACGGGTGTCGACGGTCACCTCGATCTGCCCCTTCTTGGCAATCAGCACCTGCTTTTCTGCCAAGCAGTGGCGCGACACGCTGCCGCCTGCAGGAATGCGCAGCCATTCGATGGAAACCCCGTGGGCGTTGGCAACGGGTGCCTGAAGGTTGCGGTCTTCGGCCATGCCCAAGCCGACGACGGCGGCCATCTGTGCACCGCAAGCCGGCAAGGCTGAATCCAGCAGGCCGTGTTCTGACCAGCGCAGGTCGGCAAATCGCACGATGCGACCCAGCATTTCCTGGGGTGTCCACTTTCGCAACCGGTCAATTTCGCTCGGCGTCATCGGCTCGAACAACCGCGTGCCTTCTGGCACAAGCTCACCCCGGTTGGTGTCGATCATCCGGTAGTCCTCGGTCAGGTAGACCCCACGGCGTGCCGCAGCCTCTACCGTGCTCGGCCCCCACAGAACACCGCCGGTTCGGTCGCCGCCCAACGCGGTGAACAGGAAACCATCGTCAACCCCGACGTTGGTGAAACCGCGGTAGACCCAGGTGGGCACCGAGACGATGTCGCCTTCACCGATTTCGGCCGAAGTGGGGTCGGGGTCGAAGCCCCACTGCACAGACCAATTTCCGCGGGTGCAGATAAGGACCTCGCACGTGAAGTGCATGTGCGCCGGGTTGGTCTTGCCGTGCGGCAGGTTGACACCACCGACCTGGAACCCGTGGGGTTCCTGAAGGCTGACGGGCTGGTTGGGGTTCTGCGCGACGCCCGAGCCGATCAGCGCGTAATTCAGCTTTGGCTTGCACTCGGGCAGGCAGTAGTCGATGAAGGCTTCGGTCGTCGAGCGCAGGCTCGAAAACGGAATGAAGCGATGGGCCAGTTCTTTGGGGGAAATCAATCGGGGCTCCCAGGGGCAAGGTCACGAAGCGGTTTGGAGTGCACGCTGTTCACCTGCAGGGCACTCCACCCGCCACCGGCTGGTACCAAGGCACATTGCGCTTGCCGTAGCGCCGCACGCGAAGATTGGCTTGCTCGCCGTGGCCGGCAAAGTTCTCCATGTGGCACAGGCGCGAGCAGTATTCGCCGACCATGGCACTCGCCTTGTCGGTCAGCACACGCTGGTAGGTGCAGGTCTTGAGGAACTTGCTCACCCACAGGCCGCCGGTGTAGCGGGCGTTCTTGTTCGTTGGCAGGGTGTGGTTGGTGCCGATGACCTTGTCGCCAAAGCTGAGGTTGGGGCGTGGCCCCAGGAACAGCGCGCCATAGTTGGTCATGCGGTGCAGGAAGACATCCGGGTCCGACGTCATCACCTGCACGTGTTCCGACGCGATCTCATCGGATTTCTCAACCATTTCGTCCAGGGTGTCGCACACGGTCACCTCACCGAAATCGGCCCAGGCCCGCCTGGCGATGCCGGCTGTGGGCAACAACTTCAGTTGCCGCTCGACTTCGGCCATCGTGTCGTGGACCAGTTTTTCGCTGTTGGTCAGCAGCACGGTCGGCGAAGTCGGGCCGTGTTCTGCCTGCCCCAGCAGGTCCACGGCGCGCATCTCGCCATCGACGCTGTCGTCGGCGATGACCAGCGTCTCCATTGGGCCGGCGAACAGGTCGATGCCCACGCGGCCATACAACTGTCGCTTGGCCTCCGCCACGTACACGTTGCCCGGACCGACGATCATGTCCACCGGCGCCACCGAGGCCGTTCCCAGTGCCATCGCCGCGACCGCCTGGACGCCGCCGAGAACGAGGATCTGGTCGGCTCCGGCGAAATGCATGGCCGCAACGATGGCCGGGTGGGCTTCGCCGTGGAAAGGAGGGGCTGTGGAAACCACGCGCGGCACGCCCGCCACCTTGGCGGTCAACACGCTCATGTGGGCCGAAGCGATCAGCGGGTACTTGCCGCCCGGGATGTAGCAACCCACCGCGTTCACCGGGCTGTGTTTGTGGCTTAGCACCACGCCGGGCAGCATCTCGACTTCAACGTCCAGCATGCTGTTGCGCTGGATCTGCGCGAAGTTGCGAATCTGACGCTGGGCGAAGCGGATGTCCTCCAATTCCCGCGGCGACAGCTTCTTCACGGCGGTCTCGATCTGTGCCTGTGACAGGGTGAAACTGGCCGGATCCCACTGGTCGAACTTTCGCGAAAACTGTCTCACCGCTTCGTCACCACGGACCTCGATGTCGGCCAGGATCGATTCGACCGTGCTGCGGACCTTGGCGTCAGCCGCCGCCAGTGCAGCGGCGTCTTTGCCGCGCTTGAAAAATCTGCTCAAGGGGAACTCCAAATTGCACGGTGACTGCATCAAGATGCATACGTATGCAAGATTATCAAAGAACCTGACCGTTTGTCTACGTGATTTTCCCCAAGGCCGAATGACACCCGGACATGAAAAAAGCCCTTGCGGTTCGCTGACGATCGAACGCCGCCGGTGGTCGGCTTTCGCGATCGATGGCACCACGGCATCGTGATGGTCTCGGACTGTCGTACGGGCCGTTGCTGGCTGTGCTCCAGTCGGCTCAGCGCATTTGGATGGTTGTCCAGCGTCAATCAGGATGAGAAGCGCCGTACTGGTCGTCGCCCACAGGCGTGGCAGCCATCGCGGCGCGCATCGCGTCGGTGGAGCGTGTGACGGTGTCGGAGCGCAGGTCGATCGGCGGGGTCCTGCTGCGGTTCATCGCGCCTGTTTCGTCAGCACCACATGCATCGCCTGTGCGGTGCCGACGCGTTCGGTGCAGGCAAAGCCCAATGCCCGCAGGTCGATGCCGGCGAGCAGTGCTTCGCCCGAGCCGAGCAGCGCCGACCCCAGCGCCAGGTGGATCTCGTCGACCAGCCCGGCGCTGATGAATTGGCGGATCGTCGCGACGCCGCCGCCCACGCGCACGTCGCGGTCACCCGCAGCCTCTCGCGCACGGGCCAGCGCGGCGTGGATGCCTTCGGTGACGAAGTGAAAGCTCGTGCCGCCTTCCATCACAATGGACTCACGCGCGTGGTGCGTCAGCACGAAGGCCGGTACGTGATACGGCGGGTTGGCGCCCCACCATCCCTTCCACGCGTCGTCGGGCCAAGGGCCGCGGATCGGGCCGAACATGTTGCGTCCCAGTATCCAGGCGCCCATGTTCGCGAAGCCGCGTGCCACGAAATCGTTGTCGGCACCGGTCTCGCCGTCGCTTTTGCCAAAGACCATCTGCTGCATGGTGCGGGTCGGGAAAGCCCATTCCATCAGCGCGGGGCCACCGACGCCGAGCGGGTTTTCCAGGCTCTGATCGGGCCCGGCACTGAAGCCATCGATCGAGACGCCGATGCAGCTGACGATCACTCTGGACATGACGGTTCTCCTTAAGGCAGGGCCCGTCAGGCGGCGCATCGGACGCCCGCCGTCACGGCAAGAGCGCGCGCAAATTCGACCCCGGGGACGATAGCATCGCCCCGGTGAACACGGCGTACCCCGTTGAGCAGGAGCCCCGCTACGCCTGGATCGTTGTTTGGGCCAGCTTCACCGCGCTGGCGGTGATCTTCGGCGTCGCGTATTCGTTTGCCGCCTTCTTCGAATCCTTTGCCACGGCCTTCGCGGCATCGCGCGCCGAGGTGTCGCTGGTGTTCGGTCTGTCGGGCTTGCTCTACTTCGTGCTCGGCGCCTTCGGGGGGATGCTGTCCGACCGCTACGGTCCGCAACGCGTCACCAGTGCTGGCATGTTGTGCATCGCCGCGGCGCTGGGCCTGGGCAGCGTGGCGACTTCGATCACGCAGCTCACATGGACCTACGGCATCGGCCTGGGCGTGGGCATCGCGCTGGTCTATACGCCGGCCATCGGCTGCGTTCAACCGTGGTTCACGCGCCGCCGCGG
>JAYSYH010000028.1:0-2492 GCA_043716645.1 Betaproteobacteria bacterium
GCGGAGCAGATCCGCACCATGCTGCAGATGGCGGCCGGTCCGGGCGGCACCGGCCCCAAGGCCCAGACCGTGGGCTATTCGGTGGGCGGAAAATCGGGAACGGCCCACAAGCAAATCGGCAAGAGTTACGCCAGCAACAAATACCGCTCCTGGTTCGTGGGTCTGGCGCCGATCGACAAGCCGCGCATCATCGTTGCCGTCATGGTGGATGAGCCGACAGCCGGCAAGTATTTCGGCGGTGACGTGGCGGCGCCGGTGTTCAGCGCCACGGTGCAGCAGACGCTGCGCATGATGGGCGTCCAGCCCGACATGAACGTCAAGCCGCAGATCGTGGTGGACGCGGTCGAGGAGTCGTTCTGATGCAGCAGCTGCTCAGTCCTGTCGAAGCTGCAGGATGGCTGCGTGCGCGTGTGACCGGCTCGCTGCACAGCGACAGCCGCCGCATCCATCCCGGAGACGGTTTCATCGCCTGGCCGGGCGCGGCAACCGACGGCCGCAGGCACGTGGCCTCGGCTCTCGCCCTGGGTGCAGTGGCCTGCCTCGTGGAAAAAGCCGGCGCCGAGGAATTCGCTTTCGACGCGGCCGCCATTGCGGGCTACACCAGCCTGAAAGCTGCGACCGGTCCGATCGCAGCGGCCTACTACGACCATCCGACGGCGCAACTGCAGGTGCTGGCCGTGACCGGCACCAATGGAAAAACGTCCACCGCGTGGTGGCTCGCCCAGGCGCTGTCGAACCTGCACCCTGCCATCCCGTGCGCACTGGTGGGAACCTTGGGCGTGGGCCGGCCGCCCGACGTCGAGTTCACCGGCCTGACGACGCCCGACCCGGTGTTGCTGCAGCGCGAGTTCCGGCGCTTCGTCGACGACGGCGTCCAGGCCTGTGCCATCGAGGCGTCTTCCGTCGGCATCGCCGAGCGTCGCCTCGATGGCACCCGCATCCGCGTCGCGATCTTCACCAACTTCAGCCAGGACCACCTCGACTACCACGGCAGCATGGAGTCGTATTGGGAGGCGAAAGCGCAACTGTTCCGCTGGAGTGGCCTGCAATCGGCGGTGATCAATCTCGACGACGACCAGGGGCTGGTGCTGGCCGGGGCGCTGCAGGCCGGACCGCTGGACGTGTGGACGGTCTCCTGCCGGCAGTCCGCAAGGTTGCAGGCGCTGGAGATCGGTTATGGGCCGCAGGGCCTCCGCTTCGCCGTGGTTGAAGGCGGCGAGCGCCATCTCCTGGAGACGCAGCTGATCGGCCAGTACAACGTCTCCAACCTGTTGGGCGTGATCGGTGCGATGCGTGCCCTCGGTGTGGCGCTGGCCGACGCGGTCGCGGCATGCGCAAACCTGCTGCCGGTGCCTGGCCGCATGGAGCGGTTGCAGCAGCCGGGCCAGCCGCTGGTCGCCGTGGACTACGCGCACACGCCGGACGCGCTGGACAAGGCGTTGCTGGCGTTGCAGCCGCTGGCGGCGCAGCGCGGCGGACAGCTGTGGTGCGTGTTCGGTTGCGGCGGCGATCGGGATCCCGGCAAGCGTCCGCTGATGGCCGCGGTGGCGCAGAAAAATGCCGCTCGCGTGGTCGTGACCACCGACAACCCGCGCAGCGAAAAGCCCGAGGCCATCATCAGCCAGATCCTGCTGGGCTTGTCGCATCACGAAAGCGTCGAGGTGCAGTCCGATCGAGGCCTTGCCATCGCGGAGACTGTCGCCACGGCCGCGCCCGAAGACGTGATCCTGATCGCCGGCAAGGGCCATGAGGACTACCAGGAAACGGGCGGTACAAAGCATCCGTTTTCCGACCGGACCCATGCCCAGGCCGCTCTCGACGCCAGGACGCGCGCATGAATCACGCCATGTTCACCTTGAACCAGGCGCTGGGGTGGCTTGCTGGAGCGACGCTTGTCGGCGACGGCAGCACCGCTGTGCACCGCGTGCACAGCGATACCCGCACGCTGCAAAGCGGCGACCTGTTTGTCGCGATCCACGGCGAGCGCTTCGATGCCAACGATTTCATCGGCCAGGCCCATGGCAAGGGAGCCGTCGGGGCACTGGCGCATCGCGGCCGCATCCCGGCCGGATTCTGTGGCCTCGAAGTGGACGATACGAGGCGCGCGCTGGGCCAGCTGGCGGCGGCATGGCGCGCCCGCTTCGAATTGCCGCTGATCGCGGTCACCGGCAGCAACGGCAAGACGACGGTGACGCAGATGATCGCTGCCATCCTGCGCGCCTGGCAACCGCAGGCCATGCTGGCGACCCAGGGCAACCTGAACAACGACATCGGCCTGCCACTGACTCTGCTGCGCCTAGACGCCACCCACCGCATCGGTGTGCTGGAACTGGGAATGAACCATCCCGGCGAGATCGCGTATCTCGCGCAAATTGCAAGGCCGACCGTGGCTATGGTGAACAACGCACAGCGCGAGCACCAGGAGTTCTTGGCGACCGTGCAGGCCGTGGCGCTGGAAAACGGCTCGGTGTTCGGCGCAATGGGCCGCAGCG
>JAYSYH010000271.1:0-3929 GCA_043716645.1 Betaproteobacteria bacterium
GCAGGTACAGAAGCGGCATTGGCCGCTGCGCGCATGGGCTGCACCACCCTGCTGCTGACCCACAACATCGAGACGCTGGGGCAGATGAGCTGCAACCCGTCGATCGGCGGAATCGGCAAGGGGCATCTAGTCAAGGAAATCGATGCCTTGGGCGGTGCGATGGCCGCCGCCACGGACGAGGCCGGCATCCAGTTCCGTATCCTCAACGGCAGCAAGGGCCCGGCTGTGCGTGCCACGCGGGCCCAAGCCGACCGCGTGCTGTACCGCGCGGCCATCCGGCAGCGCTTGGAAAGCCAGCCCAAGCTGTGGCTGTTCCAGCAGGCGGTGGACGACCTGATCGTCGAAAGCGACCGGGTGGTGGGCGCGATCACGCAAATCGGCCTGCGCTTTCGGGCACGCACGGTGGTGCTGACGGCCGGTACCTTTCTCGACGGCCGCATTCATGTCGGCTTGCGAAACTACAGCGCTGGTCGCGCGGGTGACCCGCCAGCCGTCAGCCTTTCGGCGCGTCTGAAGGAATTGAAGCTGCCGCAGGGGCGGCTGAAAACCGGCACGCCGCCGCGCCTGGACGGCCGCAGTATCGATTTCACCCGGCTGCAAGCCCAGCCGGGTGACCTGGACCCGATTCCGGTGTTTAGCTTCATGGGCAGCGCCAGCCAGCACCCACGCCAGGTGCCGTGCTGGATCACCCACACCAACGCACGCACCCACGACATCATCCGCAGCGGCTTCGATCGCAGCCCGATGTTCACCGGCGTCATCGAAGGCATAGGCCCGCGCTACTGCCCCAGCATCGAAGACAAAGTGAACCGCTTCGCTGACAAAGCATCGCACCAGATTTTCCTGGAACCCGAAGGACTCACAACCCATGAGTTCTATCCGAACGGTATTTCCACCTCGCTACCCTTCGACGTCCAGCTGGCCGCAGTGCGTTCGATGGTGGGGCTTGAGCAGGCGCACATCCTGCGCCCGGGTTACGCCATCGAGTACGACTATTTCGACCCCCGGGAACTGAAGCCGAGCTTCGAAACACGTGCCGTGCAAGGCCTGTTTTTCGCGGGACAGATCAATGGCACCACCGGCTACGAGGAGGCTGCAGCCCAAGGGTTGTATGCCGGGGCCAACGCCGCGTTGCAGGTGCTGGGGCGCGCGGCCTGGTTGCCGCGCCGCGATCAGGCTTACCTGGGCGTGCTGGTCGACGATCTGGTGACCAAGGGCGTGACCGAGCCTTACCGCATGTTCACCAGCAGGGCTGAGTTCCGGCTGCAACTGCGCGAAGACAATGCCGACCTGCGCCTGACGGAGTTGGGCCATGAGCTGGGTCTGGTGGACGACTTGCGTTGGAGAACGCTGCAACGCAAGCGCGAACTGCTGGAACGCGAGCTGCAGCGCCTGCGTGTGACCTGGGTGCGCCCCGCCACGGTGCCGTCAGCCGATGCCGAGCGCCTGTTGGGCAAGGCCCTGGAACACGAGTACACGCTGGCCGATTTGATGCGCCGGCCGGGCGTGGGGTTCGACGCTGCGCACGCCTTGGCTGTGATTGCCGGCCATGGTGTTTCACGTGAAACATTGCAGGCCGAGCTGGGTGTATCCGTGGCCGATACCGTCATCGAGCAGGCAGAAATCAGCCTCAAATACGCCGGGTACATCGACAAGCAGAACGACGAAGTCGAGCGCGCAGCGTCTTTCGAAGGTTTGGCGTTGCCTGACGACCTAGACTACGGGCAGGTCACCGCACTGTCATTCGAAGTGCGGCAGAAGCTGGGCAAACAACGCCCGCAGACGCTTGGGCAGGCCTCTCGCATTTCAGGTGTCACGCCGGCTGCCATATCGCTCTTGCTGGTGCACTTGAAGAAGCGCCGAGGCAAGGCGCTTCCTTTCGCTGCCAGTGAAAACGCTGCCACCGAAGACGCTGCCACCGAAGACGCTGCCGGCCACGAAGCTGCGGACCAGGCCGCCGCCGACCAGGCCGCCGCCGCTTGAGTCCAAGGCCGCCGTTGCCGTTGCCGTCGCAGTCAGCGTTGGGTTTGCCTGCCGACGCAGATGGGCTGCCCGATGCAACACAGTTGCAGACGATTTTTGCGGCGCTGGGCTTGAAGCCCCAGCCAGCACATTGGTCCGCGCTGTCAACCTACCTCGATCTTTTGCAACGTTGGAACGCAACTTACAACCTCACGGCCGTGCGTGAGCGCAGCGCCATGCTTAGCCAGCATCTGGCCGACTGTCTTTCGGTAGTCGAACCGCTGCACCGCCATGGCGCGGCCGGCCGCTTGCTGGATGTTGGCAGTGGCGGCGGGCTGCCCGGAGTTGTCATCGCAACGCTAGTGCCCGAGCTGGACGTAACTTGTGTGGACGCCGTAGGCAAGAAGGTGGCCTTTGTGCGCCAGGTCGCCGGCGCATTGCAACTGCCAAACTTGCACGGCGTGCATGCGCGCGTGGAAGACTTGAAGTCGGCCACCTTCAGCGTGATTACATCCCGTGCCTTCGCGTCATTGGAACTGTTCGTTCGCCTGACCGAAAAGCACCTGGCGGCAAACGGCGTGTGGCTTGCGATGAAGGGCATTACGCCCTACGAAGAAATTGCTGCCCTGCCAGCCGCCGTTGAAGTGTTTCACGTGGAACAACTGACGGTGCCGACGCTGGATGCACAGCGTTGCCTGGTCTGGATGCGCCGCAGAACATCAGTCCTGACGCCCGCGTAGCGGCCGACCACTCGGTGGACGCTGAATCTGCGCTACCCTCCCGCATGGCAGTTTCGGGTTAGCAGCCATCCAGATTGCCCAGTGGCCCCCAGTGCCAGTGCCGCCACCCCAGAAAGCAACCCATGTTTGGCATCGCCGATTTCGGCGCCTAATGTGGCGCCTACTGTGGCGCCATTCTCTTGTTCCTGGCCTTGCCGGGATCACCCCGCTCAACCCCAAGGCGATCGTCTTCTACATGGCACTCTTCCCGCTCTTCATCGACCCCGCCATGCACCAGGGCGCCCTCACCTTCGCGGCCATGGCGGTGACGGTAGCGGTCATCACGGCCGCCTACTGCCTGACGCTGAGCGCCTGCGCCCACGCCGTCACCGCCTACGTGTGGGCCCACCAGCGCATTGGGCGTTGGCTGGAACGTCTGGCTGGTGTCTTTCTGCTCGGCCTCGGCATCCGCCTGGGATCGCAATGAGCCCTGTGCGCATCTTTTGTGTGGCCAACCAAAAAGGTGGCGTCGGCAAGACCACCACAACGGTGAATCTGGCAGCGGGCTTGACGAAGCTGGGCAAGCGGGTGCTGGTGGTCGACCTGGACCCCCAGGGCAATGCCACCATGGGTTCGGGCATCGACAAGCGAGCGCTGGAGGTCAGCATCTACGACGTGCTGCTGGAATCGGCCTCGGTCGCCGAAGCCCGTCAGACCAGCCCCACAGGTGGCTACGACGTGCTGGGCGCAAACCGCGAACTGGCCGGCGCTGAAGTGGAACTGGTGCACCTAGAGCGCCGCGAAAGGCGCCTGAAGCTGGCGCTGGAAGCGGTAGCCACCGAATACGACTTCGTGCTCATCGATTGCCCGCCTTCGCTGAGCATGCTGACGTTGAACGGTTTGTGTGCCGCCCACGGCGTGCTGGTGCCGATGCAATGCGAATATTTCGCTCTGGAAGGACTGTCGGACCTGGTCAACACCATCAAGCAGGTGCACGCCAATCTCAACCCTGACCTGCAGATCAGTGGCCTGCTGCGGGTGATGTTCGACACCCGTGTCACGCTGCAGCAGCAAGTCAGTGAACAACTGAAAGCGCACTTCGGCGCCAAGGTGTTCGACACGGTGATCCCGCGCAATGTGCGCCTGGCCGAGGCGCCCAGCTACGGCCAGGCCGGCGTGAACTTCGACCCTTCGTCCAAGGGCGCCCAGGCCTTCGTCGAGTTCGCCAAAGAGGTGGTCCAGCGGCAT
>JAYSYH010000272.1:0-11758 GCA_043716645.1 Betaproteobacteria bacterium
GGTGAGATCACCAGGTCGCCGACCGGCAGTTCCAGCGTGTGTTCCTTGAAGCGGTCGAGCCGCGGCCAGGGGTCGAGCTTCAAGAATTCACCGTCGACCCGCAGGTTGGCCCCGCGCCTTGGCCCACTTGGCCAGATCGGTGTAGACCCCCTTGCGGTTGACCACCAACGGCGCCAGCAGGCCAACATGCTGACCCCGGTGGCCGCCGTCCTTCACCGGACGCAACAGCTGGGCGGCGATGCTTTCGACGCTTTGCGGCCGCACCTCGGCACCATCTTTCACGCAGCGCTGGGTGCCCAGCTTGACCCACAGCAGGCGCAGAAAGTGCCAGACCTCGGTGGTCGTGGCCACCGTGCTCTTGCGCCCGCCCCGGCTCAGCCGCTGTTCGATCGCCACCGTGGGCGGAATACCGTAGACCGCATCGACCTCGGGCCGACCGGCCGGCTGCACGATGCTGCGGGCGTAGGCGTTGAGGCTTTCCAGATAACGCCGCTGGCCTTCGTTGAACAGGATGTCGAAGGCCAGCGTGCTCTTGCCGGAGCCCGACACGCCGGTGACCACGGTGAACTTGCCCCGCGGAATGTCGACACTGAGGTTCTTCAGGTTGTGCTCGCGGGCGTTGACGATGCGGATGCAATTGCCGGCGGCCAAGCGCGTGGCATCACGCCGGGCTTTGGCGATCAGCTGCAGCGGCCGGCCTTCTTCGGCCCCGACGCTGACGCCCAGCGACTGGTCGTAGTCGCGCAGCGCCTTGCCGGTGTGCGAAGTGCCGTGGGCCTTGACGTCGTCGGGCGTGCCGCTGCAGACCAGCTCGCCACCCGCGTCGCCGCCTTCGGGCCCGAGGTCGACGATCCAGTCGGCGCTGCGGATCACGTCGAGGTTGTGCTCGATGACGATCAGCGAATGGCCGGCCTCCAGCAGCTTGCGCAAGCTGCGCATCAGCTTGGCGATGTCGTCGAAGTGCAGGCCGGTGGTCGGCTCGTCGAACAGGAACAAAGTGCCTTTTCTGGCCACCGGCTGGCGCGGCGCGAAGCCTGACGAGACCCCGGCGTCGGCCAGAAAGCCCGCCAGCTTCAGCCGCTGGGCTTCACCACCCGACAAGGTGGGCACGGGTTGGCCCAGTCGCACGTAGTCCAGCCCCACGTCGACGATGGGCTGCAACCGCCCGGTGACCGCCGTGTCAGCCGAGAACACGACCATCGCCTCGGCGACGGTGAGTTCCAGCACGTCGGCCACGCTCAGCTGGTAGGGGCCGCGGATCAGTTTGACTTCCAGCAGCTCGGCGCGAAAGCGCTTGCCGTCGCAATCCGGGCAGCGCAGGTAGACATCGCTGAGGAACTGCATCTCGACATGCTCGAAGCCCGAGCCGCCGCAGGTCGGGCAGCGCCCATCACCGGCGTTGAAGCTGAACTGGCCCGCGGTGTAGTGGCGCTCGATCGCCAGCGGCGCGTAGGCGAACAGCTTGCGGATCTCGTCGAAGGCGCCGACATAACTGGCCGGGTTGCTGCGCGCGGTTTTGCCAATCGGCGATTGGTCGACGAACACGGCCTCGCTGAGCCAGTCTGTGCCCAGCAGCGCGTCGTGCTGGCCGGCGCCTTCGGTGGGTTTGCCGAAGTGACGCAACAGCGCGGGCACCAGCACGTCCTGGATCAGCGTGCTCTTGCCCGAGCCCGAGACGCCGGTGATCACGGTCAGCCGCTGCAGCGGGAAGACCACTTCCAGGTTCTTCAGGTTGTGCTCGCGCGCGCCCTGCAAGATCAGTTTGGGCGTGGCCTCGTTGACAAAGCGCCGCATGCCGATGCCCACGTGTTTGCGCGCGCCCAGGTAATCGCCGGTCAGCGTGTCGGCATGGCGCGCCGCATCGGGCGTGCCGTCGAAGACGATCTGGCCGCCGCGCTCACCCGGGCCCGGGCCCATGTCGATCAGCCGATCAGCGGCCAGCATCACCGCGGGGTCGTGCTCGACCACCACCAGCGTGTTGCCGGCATCGCGCAGCCGGTGCATCGCCTCGACGATGCGGTTCATGTCGCGCGGGTGCAGGCCGATGCTGGGCTCGTCCAGCACGAACAGCGTGTTGACCAGGCTGGTGCCCAGCGCCGTGGTCAGGTTGATGCGCTGCACCTCGCCGCCGCTGAGCGTGCGGCTCTGGCGGTCTAGCGTCAGGTAGCCCAGGCCGACATCGCACAGGTATTTCAGCCGCGTGCGCACCTCGTCCAGCAGCAGCTTCAAAGCGTCGTCGAGCAGCGTGCTGGGCAGCGTCAGGCTGTCGAAGAAGCGGCGCAAGCGTTCGATGCTGAGCTGCATCGCGTCGTTCAGATTCAAGCCCGGCAGCGCTTCCAGCTGCGTGCGTGACCAGCCCGTGCCCAGCGGCAGAAAGCGTTTCGCGGGCGGCAACACCGCATCGGCTTCTGCTTTCCCACCGATGCGCCACAGCAGCGCTTCCAGCTTCAACCGCGCGCCGCCGCACACCGTGCACGGCGTGTAGCTGCGGTACTTCGACAAGAGCACGCGGATGTGCATCTTGTAGGCCTTGCTTTCCAGGTATTCGAAGAAGCGGCGCACGCCGTACCACTGCGAATTCCATTTGCCGGTCCAGTTCGGGCTGCCGTCGATGACCCAGCCGCGCTGGCCTTCGGTCAGCTGCGCCCAGGCGGTGTCGCGCGGAATGCCGGCTTCGCCGGCGTAGCGCAGCATGTCTTCATGGCCGTCTTTCCAGGCCGGCGTCTGCATCGGTTTGATGGCGCCACTGCGCAGCGTTTTTCGGGCATCGGGAATGACCAGGCCCAGGTCGACGCCGATGATCCGGCCGAAGCCGCGGCAGGTGTCGCAGGCGCCGTAAGCGCTGTTGAAGCTGAACATCGAAGGCTGCGGATCGGCGTAGCGGCGGTCGCTTTCCGGGCAGTGCAGGCCGGTGCTGTACTTCCACTGCTCGTTGCCCGAACCGGTCTGTGTTGCGACATAGACGGTGAGCCGCCCGCCACCGCGCTTGATTGCCAGTTCGATGGCTTCCATCACGCGGCCACGCTCGGCGCCGGCCAGGCGCAGCCGGTCGGCCACCACGTCGAGCACCTTGCGTTCGCCCGCGATGCGCTCGGCCTGCACGCGGGTGAAGCCGCTGGCGGCCAGCCACTGTTCCTGCTGCTCGGCCGTGGTGTCGGCGGGCAATTCCACCGGGAAGGTGAAGACCAGGCGCGGGTCCATCGCCGCCACGGCCCGCTGCTGCAGGTCGGCATAAATCGTCTCGGCCGTGTCGTGCCGCACCGGCAATGCCGTGTCCCGGTCGAACAACTGCGCGGCGCGGGCCCACAGCAGCTTCAGGTGGTCGTTCAACTCGGTCATCGTGCCGACCGTGCTGCGGCTGGTGCGCACCGGGTTCGTTTGATCGATCGCTATCGCCGGCGGCACGCCGTCCACGCGGTCCACCGCCGGGCGGTCCATGCGGTCCAGGAACTGGCGGGCGTAGGCGCTGAAGGTCTCGACGTAGCGGCGCTGGCCTTCGGCGTACAGCGTGTCGAAAACCAGGCTGGACTTGCCCGAACCGCTGGGCCCGGTGACCACCGTCAATTCGCCGGTCTGGATGTCCAGGTCGAGATTCTTCAGGTTGTGCTGACGCGCACCGCGAATTCGGATCACACCAGACGACATGGACACCTTCAGGGGTTGAAGGCGCAAGATTCTAGGGAGCGCGCAAGGCCCGCGCAGAGCCCAAAAACAAGCCCCCCCGAAAAAGAAACAGGCCCCGCGCGATGCGGGGCCCCGGGGCCTGCAGCGGCAACGGCCCGAAGGCCGCCGCGCCGCATTCGGCACTCAATTCGGCACGATCAGTTCGGCACGTTCAGGCTGGTGCCCGCAAAGCCGATCTGCTCAGCCAGCCCCGGCGCGGTGCTGATGGCTGGCAGATTGGCGCCTGTCACCGCCGGTGCGGCACCGGGGGCACCGCCACGTGGCGTGGCGCGCACCACCTGGCTGGGTGGCAAAGCGCTGCCGTTCTTCAGCCGCGCATACATCGCGTCCATCGCGCGAACGAAGTACACGTGCAACGAGATGAAGCGGCTGTCGAAGCCGCTGAAGCTGTTGAAGCTGTCGAAGTGCTGGGCATTGGCCACCTCGATGTACCTGACCGCCGTGCCGGCCCCTTCCACGCTGCGGTTGAAGGCCGTGTAGGCCCGCGCGTTGTTGTTCACAGGCACCAGCGCGTCGCTGCGGCCGGCGACGATGATCGTCGGCTTGCCGCGCAAATTGCCGCTGAGCAGAACTTCGTTGATGCCGGCCTGCACCGCCTGCGCCTGCGCCTGCGTGGGCCGGGTCGACGTGGCGGTGGCCGTTAGCGCGGCACCGGTTTCGTCGACGCCGGTGAACAGCGCGCGCTGGCACAGCGCGTTGTCCAGGCCGAAGTCCTGCACGCCCGTCGACGGCGAAGTGGCGATGTTCCAGACCCGCGCGCCGCCCACCGAGTTGTTGTAGACCACGCTGGCCGGCGTGCCGTTGCCGGTGCCGTTGGCGGTGGCAAAGGTCTGCGCCTTGGCTGCAGCAGCAATGGCCACCGGCGTGCCGGTGGCGTCCACCGCCGCAAAGCTGGTGTTGCAGACGTTGTCGGTGACCGCAAACCTGCCGTAGCCCCACGGGTACATCGCCGACAGGATGGGCCCGTTGCCCAACGCATAGTGGGCGTTGTGCATGGGGTCGTTGAAGGCCGTCCAGCCGACGGTCTTGAGCTTGTTCAGCGCGTCCAGCGACTGTGCGGCCAGGTTGGCGCCCGTCACCAGGCCCTTGGCCGCCAGGCCCGCGCAACGCGCAGCGGCCCGACCGGTCTGACCGGTCAACGCCAGGTAGTTGAAGACGCTGGTCTCGGTCATGGCCGCGCCCACGGCCAGCGCTGCGCAGGGCTGGTAGATGTTGCCGTAGGTGGTGTAGTCGGCCAGCCTTCTGCCATAGCCGCTGACCGCCGCGCCGCCGAAGTTGATGCCGTAGCCGGCGGTGGTGGGCAGCTGGGTGACGGGTTCGCCAGCCACCACGCCGTCGATCAGGCCTTCGGTGTCTTGCTCGGCCGCGCGCAGCACCGCCGCGCCACCGTTGGACACCGAGCCGGCAATGACCAGCGTGTTGCCGCTGTCGAAAGGCTTGGTGCCGCCGGGCGTGCCGTAGCGGTCGTTCAAGGCATACAGCGCAAAACGCGCCGCGGCCAGGGTGTCGTTGCCCCAGTCCTTTTCCGGGTTCTGCTGCGAGTGCACCTGCTTCAAAGCCACGCGATTCGGGAACAGCGCGTTATAGGCGGTGCGCGCGGTGTCGGTGATGTCGGCGGCAAAGTGCGCCAGCACGCCGGCGCTGGCCCGCGCGGCGCGCGTGCCGTCGATCTTGTTGACGCTGTCGTCGGTCAGGTCGTACAGGCCCACGCCTTTGCCGGCGTCGGTCAAAGCCACGGCGCAACCCTTCTTCAGGCCCCACTCACCGGCACTGCCGATAGCGCCGTAAACGCCGCGTGAACCCGAAGACGGCCCCAGCACGATGCAGGGGTTGGCGGTGTTGAAGCTGTCAGGCACTTGCACGATGAGGGTCACGCGCTTCTTGCCCGCGGCGTCGTCCAGCACGGCGGTGTATTCACGCCCCGGAATCAAGCCTTCGCCGGTCGTGACGTTGCCGTTGACATCGACGTTCGGCCCGTACAGCGTGCCGAAACCACCACCGGGTGTGGGGTCCAGCAGCGCGCGGTAATTGGCCCACAACGCGTTGCGCCGCAGTTCAACGGCCGTCGGGTTGACCGGGTCGGCATAGGCGGGTGCCAAGGCCGACTGCAGGCCGGTCTTGCCCAACCCGCCGGTCAGCAGGTCCTGGCTGGCCGCCGTGCTGCCAGTGCCCACCGTGGTGGCCGGGTAGACGGCGACGCCTTGCGGCATGACGTTGGCTGGCGGCGTGTTGGGTTCGGCATCGCTGTCCAGACTGCAGCCACTTACAAGCGCTGCGGCCAGCGCGGCGGCCAGCGCGACGGTTTGCGCGGCGATGGGTTTGATGCGGCGGCGCAGTGCCGAGGGATTGCGCTGGAATGGCATGCTGTTTCCTAGACGGTTTGAGTGGTCGGAGGCGCGTGATTCGGCGCAGCGCCTAGCGTATCAACAAGACAGCCGCGTGCAGCCCGGTTTCACCCTGCCTGTCGGGCGTGGAAACCCCGTAGGCCGGCGTGCTGGCGCTTCCTTAGCATCGCGGCCATGAACCCCTACACCCGCCGTCAAGCACTCGCCGCCGGTACCGCCGCCCTGGCAGCACCCTTCGTCCACGCCCAGAACACCTGGCCGGCCAAGCCGGTGACGGTGGTGGTGCCCTTTCCGCCGGGCGGCGGCACCGACGCCTTCGCGCGGCCGCTGTTCGCCATGATGAGCAAGAACGCCGGGCGGCAGTTCGTCATCGACAACAAGGGCGGCGCCGGTGGCAACCTGGGTGCCGGCGTGGCGGCCAAGGCCGCGCCCGACGGCTACACCTTTTTCATGGGCGCGGTGCACAACGCCATTGCGCCCAGCATGTACCCCAAGCTGGACTACAGCCTGGAAGGCGACTTCGTGCCGATCGGGCTGGTGGCCAGCGTGCCGCAGGTGGTGGTCGTCAACCCGACCAAGGTGCAGGCCGGCAACCTGAAGGAGCTGATCGACTTCCTGCGCAAGAACCCGGGCCGGTTGAATTACGGTTCGGCCGGCAACGGCACCAGCCACCACCTGGCCGGTGAGCTGTTCAAGCTGCAGACCAAGACCTTCATCACCCACATTCCGTACCGCGGTTCCGGCCCAGCCCTGCAAGACCTGATCGCTGGCCAGGTTGATTTGATGTTCGACGGCCTGGGCAGCAGCGCCAACCACATTAAGGGCGGCCGCCTGAAGGGCCTGGCCGTGGCCAGCAGCAAACGTGCGCCGGGCTTTGCCGATTTGCCGACCGCCACCGAAGCCGGCCTGCCGGGCTACGAGGTCAGCACCTGGTACGGCCTGTTCGCGCCCAAAGGCACGCCCAAGGACATCGTCGCGGCCTTCCAGGGCGAACTGCGCAAGGCCTTGGGCAGCGATGAACTGAAGGCCGCCTGGAATGGTCTGGGCGCCGACATCCCGGCCGTCTACGGCGACGCATTCGGGGCCTTCGTCAACAAAGAAATCAAGCGCTGGGCCGAAGTCGTCAAGGGATCAGGCGCCAAACTGGATTGACGGAACCCAGCCCACGCCGTGAACGCCTTGAACGCCTTGAACTCACACAATCTGTACGCCGCCCTGCGCGCGGGCTTCCCTGGCGACCTGGACACCACGGCCGTCGAAACCGCCGACACCGCGCAGCCGCACCACTACACCTGGCGCGACATCGAACGCGGCAGCGCCATGCTGGCCAATCTGCTGGGTAGCCTGAACCTGCCGGCCGCGTCGCGCGTGGCGGCGCACACCGACAAGAGCGTCGAAGCGCTGATGCTCTACCTGGCGGTGCTGCGCAGCGGCCACGTCTACCTACCGCTGAACAACGCCTACCAGGCCAACGAAGTGGCCTACTTCATCGGCGATGCCGAACCGGCCGTGGTGGTGTGTGCGGGGCGCAATTTCGGCTGGATCAGCCAGATCGCCTTCAAGGCGGGCACGCCCCACGTCTACACGCTGAACGACGACCGCACGGGCACGCTGCTCGACCGCGCGGCCTACCGAAGCGACCAGCACACGGCGGTGCCGCGCAGTGCCGACGACCTGGCCGCCATCCTGTACACCAGCGGCACCACGGGGCGCAGCAAAGGCGCGATGTTGAGCCACGGCAACCTGCTGTCGAATGCACGAGTATTGAAGGAACACTGGGCCTGGCGCAGCGCGGCGGATGGTGGCGACGTACTGATCCACGCGCTGCCCATCTTCCACGTCCACGGCCTGTTCGTGGCCACCCACGGCGCGCTGCTGAACGGCAGCAAGATGATCTGGTTCAACCGCTTCGACGCGGCTGCCGTGGTGGCGCGTTTGCCGCAAGCCACCGTGTTCATGGGCGTGCCCACGCTCTACGTGCGCATGCTGGCCGAGCCGGGCCTGACGCGCGAGTCGTGCAGCGGCATGCGGCTGTTCATCAGCGGCTCGGCGCCGCTGTTGATCGAGACCTTCAAGGCCTGGCAGCAGCGCACGGCCCACACCATCCTGGAACGCTACGGCATGAGCGAGACCACGATGCTCACGTCCAACCCCTACCGGCCGGAAAGCGCAAGGCGTGGTGGCACCGTGGGCTTGCCGCTGCCCGGCGTGGCCCTGCGGGTGCACGACGTCAAGGGCCGCCCGCTGCCAGCCGGCGAGATCGGCGGCATCGAAGTCAAAGGGCCCAACGTCTTCAAGGGATACTGGAAGATGCCAGAGAAGACGGCCGACGAATTCACCACCGATCTGTGGTTCAAGACCGGCGACGTGGGCCACGTCGACAACGATGGTGTCGTCACCATCGTCGGCCGCAGCAAGGACCTGATCATCAGCGGCGGCTACAACGTCTACCCGGCCGAGATCGAAGGCTACGTGAACGACATGCCGGGAGTGGCCGAATCGGCCGTGGTCGGCGTGCCGCACCCCGATTTCGGCGAGGTGGTGGTGGCCGTGGTGGTGCGCAAGCCGGGCTTCGAACTGGACGCCGCGGCCATCGTCGCGCAGCTGAAAAACAAGATCGCCAACTTCAAGGTGCCCAAGCGGGTGTTCGTCAGCGACGACTTGCCGCGCAACGCCATGGGCAAAGTGCAGAAGGCGGTGCTGCGCGAGCAGCACAAGGCGCTGTTCACCGCATGAAGGCCGCAGCGTGAAACTGCTGATTCTGGGTGGCACGCGGTTCCTCGGCCGCCACCTGGCCGAGTTGGCACTGCAAGCCGGCCACGAACTGACGCTGATGCACCGCGGGCGCAGCGGGCCTGATCTGTTCCCCGAAGCCGACCACCGCATCGCCGATCGCGACGGTAGTCTGGCGGTGCTGCAAGACGGCGTATGGGACGCGGCCATCGACACCAGCGCCTA
This sequence comes from Betaproteobacteria bacterium, assembly GCA_043716645.1. Taxonomy (GTDB): domain Bacteria; phylum Pseudomonadota; class Gammaproteobacteria; order Burkholderiales; family Burkholderiaceae_C; genus Rubrivivax. Next base: position 8,988 of record JAYSYH010000272.1, read on the forward strand.
CGTACCGCGCCAGGTGCACGCGATGGCCGAGGCGCTGGCCGGCCGCGTGTCCACCTACCAGTTGGTGTCGACGATCAGCGTGTATGCCGATCCGAACGCCAGCCCGCACGGGCTGACCGACGAAACCGCCGAAGTGCAGACCCTGGAAGACCCGCGCACCGAGACCGTCACCGGCGCCACTTACGGCGGCTTGAAGGCGCTGTGCGAAGTGGCCGCGTGGGACGGCTTCGAAGGCCGTTGTCTGATCGCCCGGCCGGGGCTGCTGGTCGGCCCGCATGACCCCACCGGGCGCTTCACTTGGTGGGTGCAGCGCCTGCTGCGCGGCGGCGACAACGGCGGCAACGGCAACGGCAACGGCAGCGACAACGGCAGCGACAACGACAACGACCTGCTGGCGCCAGGTGACCCCGACTCGCCGGTGCAGTGCATCGACGCACGCGACGCCGCAGCCTGGCTGCTGCACCAGGCCGAGCAAGGCCAGACCGGCGTGTTCAACCTGAGCGGGCCCGAAGCGCCGACCACGATGGGCCAGCTGCTGGCCGCCGGCGCACAAGCGCTGAACAGCAGCGCGCGGCCGCTGTGGGTGGATGAAGACTTCCTGCTGGCGCAAGGTGTGCAACCGTGGACCGACCTGCCACTGTGGTTGCCGCGTGCCGAGGCCGGTTTGCACCGCATCGACATCGAACGCGCGCTGGCCACCGGCCTGCAGTGCCGCGCGTTGGCGCGGACTTTCGCCGACACCGCCGCCTGGGCCGGCGCTGCACCACCGCCGGCCACCGAAGGCCCGCCGCGACCATCGGTAGGCCTGAGCGCCGAGCGCGAAGCCGCCCTGCTGGCCGCGTGGCGGGCTGCTTCGGCAGCGGACTGAAAAAGAGCCCGATTACGGGCGCGGCTGCAGGCGCCGCGGCGGTCGATAATTGTCCAGGTGAACTGCAGACTCCCAAGAAAGCCAGCCATGCCCAGCGAGCCGGAAAGCGGCATTGCCGACAGAGTGCCAGACGTTGCATCCGGTGCGTCCGGTGCACTGACTGCACCCGGTGCACCCGGTGCACCCAGTGCTTCCGATGCGCCCGGTGCGCCCGGTGCGCCCGGTGCGCCTGTCGTACCGGGTGCTGCCGCGCCGCGCGTGGTCGGCATCGGCTGCTCGGCCGGTGGGCTGGAAGCACTGGACGCATTCTTCGCCCACTTGCCGGCCGACAGCAGCATGGCCTACGTCGTGGTGCAGCACCTCGATCCCACCCAACCCAGCAGGCTGCCCGAACTGCTGCAGCGGGTGACACTGCTGCACGTGGTGGAAGCCACCGATGGACTGGCCGTGACACCGGGCTGCGTCTACGTCATCCCGCCCAACAAGGACATCGCGCTGCGCAGCGGCAGGCTGCATTTGAGCGAGCCCACGGCGCCGCGCGGGCAGCGCAAGGCGGTGGACTTCTTCTTCGAAAGCCTGGCGCTGGACCAGGCCGAGCAAGCGATAGGCGTGCTGTTGTCGGGCATGGGGTCTGATGGGGTGCAGGGGCTGCGCGCCATCAAGTTGGCCGGTGGCCTGGTGGCCGTGCAGGACCCGGCCAGTGCGCAGTCCGACAGCATGCCGGCCAGCGCCATCGCGGCCGGCGTGGCCGACATCGTGGCGCGGCCGGAAGACCTGGCCCAGCGGATCAGCGGGCCGGCGCTGCAGGGCCTGGCAGCCCTGCCCGCAGCCCTGGCCCGTTCGGCGGCCGACGACCAGGCGCTGCTTCAAGTCATCACGTTGCTGCGCGAGCGCGCCGGCAATGATTTTTCGCTGTACAAGCCCAGCACGCTGCTGCGGCGTATCGAAAGGCGCATGGTGGTGCAGGCCATGCCCAGCATGGCCGCCTACACGCAGCATCTGCGTGACAACCCGCTGGAACTGGACCTGCTGTTCAAGGAAATGCTGATCGGCGTGACTCAGTTCTTCCGCGACCCTGCGGTGTGGGAAACGCTGCGCACCGAGTTGCTGCCCGCCCTGTTGGCCCGCCACCCGCAGGGCCAGCACTTCCGCGCCTGGGTGCCGGCCTGTTCCACCGGCGAAGAGGCCTACACGCTGGCCATGGTGTTCAGCGAGGCGGTGGCAGCACTAGACCATGCGGCCGCCTTGTCGCCGTCGCCGCCGCCGTCCACTTCTCAAGCCCACTACACGCTGCAGGTCTACGCCACCGACCTGGACCCTGACGCCATCGACAAGGCACGCAAGGGCCTGTATCCCAAAACCATAGCCGTTGACGTCGGACCCGAACGCCTGCTGCGCCATTTCGTTGAAGACGACACCGGGTACCGGGTGGCGAAGAGTGTGCGCGACCGGGTCATCTTCGCGCCGCAGAACGTCATCCAGGACCCGCCTTTCACCCGGCTGGACATTCTGTCGTGCCGCAACCTGCTGATCTATTTCAGGCCCGAATTGCAGGCCAAGCTGTTCCCGCTGTTCCACTACGCGCTGAACCGCGACGGCCTGCTGCTGCTGGGCAATGCCGAAACCGTGGGCAACTTCAGCCACCAGTTCGCAGCCCTCAAATCGCAAGACCACTGCTTCCGCCGCCTCGACCCATCGCCACCGGCACGCCAGGCGCTGTTCCCGGCCGTCACGCCGCCGCCGCGCGGCGCTGAAGCGCCCGTGCCGGCGCTGCCCGCCGAGACCGTGGGCCAGCTGACCGACCAGCTGATCCTTCAAAGCCACGCGCCAGCGGCCGTGCTGGTGAATGCCGACGGCGACATGCTGCACATCAGCGGGCGCACCGGCAAGTATCTCGAACCGG
>JAYSYH010000273.1:0-34032 GCA_043716645.1 Betaproteobacteria bacterium
CGCTGTTCATGGTGGCCGATGACATCCGCCGCATCCGCGAACGCGTGCTGCGCCTGCAAGACCGCAACGCCCACGCCGAGTTCCCGCACTCGCGCACGCGGCGCATGGTCAGCAATGTGCGCATCACCGAACGCAGCGCTGACGAACTCAGCATCGAGGCCAACTTCGTCGTCTACCGCCACCGCCGCAACGCCGACATCCGAACTTTCGTGGGCCAGTACCGCCACGTGTTGCGGGTTACCGCTGAAGGCCTGCGCATCGCTCAACGCAAGGCCGTGCTCGACGCCCACGAACTGGGCGAAATGGGGCTGGTCAGTTTCATCCTTTGACCCGCGGCCGCGCCGCTGATAACGAGGCCGGGGGCGAACGATCGCCGGCCCAAACCGGAGACAAGCATGACCGAACACAAGAGGCGCAAGAGCGACACCGACATCGACATCGACAGCGACAGCGCCACCGACACCGACAGAGACAGCGACACCCCCGAAGCACTGCCACGCCGCGGCTTTCTGGGTGGCGTGCTGGCCAGCGGAGCGGCAGCCGCTGCATGGCTGACGCCAGCCGGCAGGGCCAGCGCCGCTGAAGCCGCCGCCAAGCCCGCCGTGCTGCCGCCTTCGGGCCACGGTGCCGCGATGGAAGTTGGCATGCCGCCCGACCCCGCGCGCATCGCCGGCAAACCGGGTTCGGACTTCATGGTCGACGTGATCAAGTCGCTGGACATCAAGTACCTGCCGTCGAATTGCGCGTCCAGCTTTCGCGCGCTGCACGAATCGCTGATCGACTACGGCGAAAACCGCATGCCGGAATTCCTGACCTGCATGCACGAAGAGTCGGCCGTCGGCATGGCGCACGGCTACTTCAAGATCGCCGGGAAGCCGCTGCTGACGCTGTGCCACGGCACGGTTGGCCTGCAGCACGCGTCGATGGCCATCTACAACGCCTGGTGCGACCGCGTGCCGCTCATCGTGGTCGGCGGCAACGACATGGACGCCGCCTACCGCCCGCCCGGCGTGCCCACCTTCCACGCCGCGCAGGACATCAACGCGATGGTGCGCGACTACACCAAGTGGGACGACGCGCCGGTCTCGCTGCAGCACTTCTCGCAGAGCTTCGTGCGCGCCTACAAGATCGCGATGACGCCGCCCTACGGCCCGGTGGCAATCTCGCTGGACGCCGCGCTGCAGATGGCTCCGGTGCACGCCCACGGCGGGCAGATGCCCTATATCCCGCGCCATGTGCCGACCAGCCCCCCGCAGGGCGACAGCGGCGCCGTGAAGGAAGCGGCGCGGCTGCTGGTCGCGGCCGACAAGCCGGTGATCGTGGTCGACCGCGCGGCGCGAACGGCCGAAGGCATTGCGCTGGTCGTTCAACTGGCCGAACTGCTGCAGGCCCGCGTGGTGGACCAGGGCAGCCGCATGAATTTTCCGCGTACCCATTACCTGGCCAGCGGGCCGGCTGCGGTGGCGAATGCCGACGTGATCATCGGTCTGGAACTGGCCGACTTCTGGGCCACGGTGAACAGCTATACCGACAACGGCGATAACGACGGCCACGGCATCAACGCCCCGCGCATGCTGCCGCAGGCCAAGCTGATCAGCATCAATTCGCGCGACCTGAGCATGAAGGCCAATTACCAGGACTTCCAGCGCTTCCAGGTCATCGACGTGCAGATGGCCGCCGACGCGCAGGCCACGCTGCCGGCGCTGATCGAGGCGGTGCGCTCGGCGCTGACGACCCAACGCCAGGCGGACATCGCGCAACGCGCCGATCCGCTGCGCAAGGCCTACGCCGAAGCGCTGCTGCGCACGCGCGCAGCAGCGGCCGTCGCGTGGAACGCCAGCCCGATTAGCACCGCGCGGCTGGTGATGGAAACCTTTGACGCCATCAAGCACCTGGACTGGTCGCTGGTCGCGTCTGAAGGCAATGTCAGCGACTGGCCCAACCGCCTGTGGCCGATGGAAAAACACCACCATTGGCTGGGCCGCTCGGGCGGCTACGGCGTGGGCTATGGCGCGCCGGCCTCGGTGGGTGCGGCGCTGGCCAACAGGGACCTGGGGCGCTTCTCGGTGGCCATCCAGAGCGACGGCGACCTGATGTTCGCGCCCGGCGTGCTGTGGACGGCGGCCAAGCACAAGATCCCGCTGCTGTCCGTCATGCACAACAACCGCGGCTACCACCAGGAGGTGATGCACGTGCAGCGCCTGGCCAACTTCCGTAACCGCAAGGTCAACAACGGCGCGGACATGGGGCCCATCGGCACCAGCATCGAGAACCCCGACATCGAATACCACCTGCTCGCCAAATCGATGGGCTGGTGGGCCAAGGGGCCGATCAAGGACCCGGGCGAACTCAAGGCCGCGCTGAAGGAAGCGGTGGCCGTGGTGCAGTCGGGTCACCCCGCGCTGTTGAACGTGTGGACGCAACCGCGTTGAACGGGAGGCATTGACCATGACGCACGCCCGCACCTGGATCGCACGCTCGACGGCTCTGACATTTTCCGTGCTGCTGGCTGCCGGCGCTGCGCTGGCCCAATCGGCCGAGAAAGGCAAGGCCGCCTTCATCCAGCACGGCTGCTGGCAATGCCACGGCTTCGAAGGCCAGGGTGGCTCGGCCGGCTTGCCGCTGGCGCCCAACACCAAGCCGCTGGCCTACATCACCGCCTTCGTGCGCAACACCCGCGGGCCGATGCCGCCGTACAGCGAGAAGTTGCTGCCGGCAACCGACCTGGCCGACATCCACGCTTACTTGCAAAGCCGCCCGCCGGCGCTCGACCCCAAGACCACTGCCCTGCTGAACTGACCCCATAAACGCTACGCCCCCCCATGCACATCCAACTGCCAGACCCTGCATCCACCCGCCGCCCGGCCGCCGTGCCCTACAAGCGCATCGCCACCGAAGAGGCCTTCGCGCCGCCCGAGATGCTGGACATCTACCGCCGCATGTTCGACGCGCCCGATGTCGATCCCGGCTTCAAGGGCCTGATGGGTTTCTACATGAGCAGCCCCAGTGATCGCGCGCAGCACATCATGCGGTGCCTGACCGACGTGGACGCGCTGCGCCTGCAGCACATGGACGAAGCCGGCATTGCCATGCAGGTGCTGGCGCTGACCTCGCCCGGCGTGCAATTCATGGACACCGCCACCGCCGTGAGCTTCGCGCGCATTGCGAATGACTTCCTGGCCGATGCGATCCGACGCCACCCGACACGCCTGGCCGGCATGCTGGCCGTGGCGCCGCAAGACCCGGCGGCCGCGGCGAAAGAAATCGAACGCGGCGTGACGCAACTGGGCATCCGTGCGGTCGTGATCAATTCGCACACGAAAGGTGAGTACCTGTCCGACCCCAAGTTCTGGGACATCTTCGCCGCTGCCGAAGCGCACGACGCGCCGATCTACCTGCATCCGAATTCGCTGCCCGCCAACATGCTGCAGCCCTTCCAGGAAGCGGGGCTGGACGGCGCGATCTACGGCTTTGGCGTCGAGACCGGGCTGCATGCGCTGCGCATCATCACTGCCGGTGTGTTCGACCGCTTCCCGAAGCTGCGCATGGTCATCGGCCACATGGGCGAGGCGCTGCCTTACTGGGCTTACAGGCTGGACTACATGCATCGCGCCACCGTGAAGGCGCAGCGCTACGCCAGCGTCAAGCCCATTCGCATGCAGCCCAGCGATTACCTGAAACAGCATTTCTACGTCACCAACAGCGGCGTGGCCTGGGAACCGGCGGTGAAATTCGCGCAGGACTTCATGGGCATGGACCGCGTGCTCTACGCGATGGACTACCCGTACCAGCACGCCGTGGAAGAGGTCAGCATGATGGACGACATGGCGCTTGTACCTGAAGACAAGATGCGCTTCTTCCAGACCAACGCAGAAGCCGTGTTCAAGATCAAGGCCTGATCCGGTCGCGGTGACAACTGCGCGATCAGGCTGTTGAAGTCAATTTTGCCGGCTGTCCGAGACCACCCGCAAGCAGCATCCAGGCGCCGGGCCCGATGGGCCGGCCCGCCGCCTCATCGGGCGGGCTTTTCGCCATACCCCGCTGACGAGTCGCGTCTTGCCTCAGCCTTGCAAGCTGCGTCGCGACGTGGCCTGCGCCAACTGCCGCGTCTGGGCCAGGGTGTGAACAGCGCCACCGCCGCCGCGCTGCCCATCGACGTCGAAGGCAGTGGCGCCGCCCTGGTTTCGCTGGAACAACCGCGCCGCACCCAGCCTACGCAAGACGACGTGGCTTCACCACTTCGGCGGCAGCGGCCGCAGCAGGCGCCAGCGTCGTTGGTCCAGCTGCATGTAGCCGCCCTTGGTCAGGTCACCGATCAGTTTGGTGACCATGGTGCGCGAGCAACCGACCTGCTGCGCCAGCTGTTCCTGGGTCAGCGCCATCGTCATCCAGTGGCTGCCGTCGGCTTGCGGTTCGGCGCCGTCGCGCAGCAGTTGCACCAGCCTGCCGTAAGCGTCGTTCAAGGCCAGGTCGCGGGCGCGCACCGACAGCGCGCGCACCAGGCGTACTACCTTGTTCAGCAACAGGAACGTGATGGCGGGGTCTTGCGCGATACAGGCTTCCAGCGTGGTCCGACTGACGATGCGGCAGACGGCGGCAGCGTCGACGATGACGCTGGCCGAACGCGGCTCGCCGTCCAGGCTCATCTCGCCCATGTACTCGCCGGGGCCGTAATAGCCGAAGGTGAATTCGTGCCCTTCGGCGCTGGCCGAATAGGCGCGCAACCTGCCGCTGACGATAAAATACAAAGAGCCGCCGGGGTCACCTTCCTGCATCAGGATGGCGCCCTTGCGGTAGTGCCGCTCCACGCCTTGCAGGGCCACCGCACGCAAGGCCGGGGGCAGCCGATTCAGACCATCGTCGCCAGAGCTGGCTGCATGTACGGGGCTCATGAAATGCGAAAAGGCGGGCGGTTGACAGCCTGCGGAATGCAGCGCGATTCTAGTCAGCGGCCTGCCTAGAATTCAGGCCGACTTTGACTGACTTTGACTGACTTCACTGACTTCACAGACACTTGTCGACTCTCGCCAACGCCAACGCCAACGCCAACGCCCACGCCCACGCCCACGCCCACGGCACGCTCTCCTGCCCATGACCCCTGCTGATCATTCCGCCCCACGCGCTCCCTGCGCCCTGTGCGCCTTGCGTCCACGCCGCCTGTTCACACGCTGGATGGTCGCAGGTGGCGTGGCGGCCATGACCGGCGCCGCTGGCGCGCAAGACGGCATCGATGCCGGGTTGCGCGACGACGTGGGCCGCAGCAGCCGCATGGCCAAGCTGGTGCCCGCCGAGCAGGTGGAAGGCCAGGCCGCGCAGCAGTACCTGCAGCTGACGCGCGAGTACGGCGCCCAACGGGCGCTGGCCCCGCCCGACCACCCGCAGTTGCTGCGCCTGCGGGCCATTGCGCAGCGCCTGGTGAAGTTTGCGCCGCCGTGGAACGAGCGCGCCAAGCTCTGGCGTTGGGAGGTCAACCTGTTGGGCAGCAGCGACCTGAACGCCTTCTGCATGCCGGGCGGCAAGATCGCCTTCTTTGCCGGCATCTTGAAGAAGTTGCAGCTCGATGACGACGAGGTCGCCGCCATCATGGGCCACGAGATGGCCCACGCGCTGCGTGAGCATGCCCGCGAACGGATGGGCAAGAGCCTGGCCACGCGCGGCGTCATCGAGATCGGCTCGGCGCTGCTCGGGCTGGGATCGCTGGCCCGCTCGGCCGCCGACATGGGCGGCCAACTGCTCAGCCTGAAGTTCAGCCGCGACGACGAGACCGAGGCCGACATCGTGGGCATGGACCTGTGCGCCCGCGGCGGCTATGACCCGGCCTCCGGCGTGGCGTTGTGGCAGAAGATGCTGGCCGCCAACAAGGGCGCGCCGCCGCAGTGGATGTCCACCCACCCGGCCGGTGACACCCGCATCCGCGACATCCAGGCCAAGCTGCCGAAGGTGCAGCCGCTGTTTGACAAGTCGGCCAGGCCGTCGCAACGCTTCGCGCCTTACCCGGCGGCCTGACGCCGGGGATCGCCAGTTACCCGGCGGCCTGACGCTGACTGCTCCCGCAGCGCCCCCACCAACGGCGGCAGCACGGCCACCTGGCGCACCAGTTCGCGGATGCTGCCGGCGCCTGTCTTGATGCGGATGCTGCCGATCTGCGTGCGCACCGTGGACACCGCAACGCTGGCGTTGGCCGCAATCTGGCTGGGTTGCACGCCGGCGCACAAGCCCTCGAGCACCCGCGTTTCAGCCGGCGTTAGGTGATGACTGCGCGCATAGCCTTGCACCGACAGCGGCTCGCAAACCTGCCTTTTGCCCAGCACCAGCAGCGCCAGTGCGTCTTCGCCGTGGCAAAGGTTGGCGGCCGCAGCGGGCATGGCCGGTAGCGGCACCACCGAAATGCACACCTGCTGGGCGCCGTTACCCAGCGTCAACAGCTTGCGCAGGCCGCGTTGCGCGCCGGCCAGGGCATCGAACAGCGGGGCCACATCGGGCGGGCTGTGAGCGCCCAGGCGCTGGTCACACAGTTGCAGCGGGTGCTGGCCGTCCAGTTCCAGCCGCGCAGCGCGGTTCAGGTAGGCGACTCGGGCGTCAGCCGTCACCAGCAGCATGCCGTAGTCGATTTCGTCCAGCATGCGCGCCAGCCAGGCTGCCGGGTCGCGGCCTGTGGCCCGGCGTTCCGGTCCCGGGTAGGTCCGGGTCAGCGACAGGGACATGAGCGCTGCCATCCCCGTCATTCCCGTCAGGCCCGTCGCCCTCGGCACCCCCGGCACCTCCGGCACGGCAACAGCCCCACCCGCAGGACCTTTGTTGATTTCAAGCATGGCATCCCCCCTCGTTGCCCGCGCCTCGGTCGGTGCGCAGTGTTTCAACAAGACTAAGGACGGGGCGGTGTAACAAGCGGTGAATTGGGGCGGTGAAACTTGTGCACTATTCACCTTGTGCGCCCGCAGACACACGGGTGCGGACGGGCGGCATGCTGGCCAGACCGTGCAGCAACTGCAGCACGCTGGCGTGGCCGCTACGGCGGCGCAGGCTGATGATCTGGCTGCGCACGGCGGCGGCGCTGACGCCCAGCGCCTGCGCCGCTGCACCGCTGCTGTCGCCGAGTGCCAGGCGTTGCAGCACGCGGGTCTCGGCCGGGCTCAGGTGGTGCAGCCGGGCGTAGGCCTGCACCTGGGCGTCGGGTTGATGGGTGACGGACAGTGCCAGCAGCAGTTCGGTCCCGCCGGGCGCGGCGGCCCGCGGGTCGCCAAGCGGACTCAGGCTGCCTGTTGCACCCGGGGTGGCGCCTGTGCCCGGCCAAGTCAGCGCCACCGTCCGGCCTTGGCGGGCGGCCGCCAGGGCGACCTGCAGCTCGGGCTGCCGGTCGGCTGGCAGCAGGCCCAGGCGCCGGTCGGGCAGCAGCGTGATCGTCTGCTGCGCGTTCAGCAGCCGACGTGCGGCACGGTTGGCGTGCAGCAGGCGGCCGTCGGCACGCAGCACCAGCAGCGGCCACATCAGCGCATCGGCCATTTGGGCCAGCAAGGCCGGCGGCAGGGGGTTGAAGCAGTTGTGCATGCGCCGTGATGTTGTGGCAGCGGCCCGGGTTGGCGCATCGGCATTCCGGGTTAAGCCCGGGGTGGGCACTGTGGCCGGGCTCGCACTGGCCTGCACAGGCCCGCAGCTATGATGAAACCGTGACCCTGCCTCCCCGATATGGCCCAGTTTGCAGGCCGTGGTGCCGCTACAGCCCAGGCGCCCTGCTGGCGGGTCTGGTGGCCGTCGGTGCGTTGGCCATCGCACCCGTTGACGTCCGAGCTGCCGCCAAACCGCTGGTGTTCTGCGCTGATGCCAGCCCCGAAGGCTTCGACCCCAGCCTGTGGGACGCCGGCAGCACCGCCAACGCCACGCGGCCCATCTTTCAGGGCTTGCTGGACTTCAAACGCGGCACCGCCGAACTGCAGCCGCGCCTGGCCACCGCGTGGACGGTGTCGCCCGACGCGCGAACCTTCACCTTTCAGCTGCGGCCCGGCGTGGCTTTCCAGACCACGGCCTACTTCAAGCCGACTCGGCCCTTCAACGCCGACGACGTGCTCTTCACCTTCACGCGGCTGATCGACCCGACCACGCCGTTCAACCTGGCCTTCCCGGCCACCTTCGTCTACCCGCAAAGCCTGGGGCTGGACAAGATGATTGCCGGCATCGACCGCCTCAGCGCGAGCGAAGTGCGCTTCCGCCTGCACAAGCCCAACGTCAATTTCCTGAGCTATTTCGCGGGCACCTTCGCCGCCATCCATTCGGCTGAATACGCCGCGCAGCTGCTGGGCCAGGGCCGGGCCAGCGCCATCAACAACCAGCCCGTCGGCACCGGCCCCTACCAGTTCAAGAGCTACCGCAAGGACGACGTGCTGCGCTACACCGCCCACCCCGGCTACTGGGGCGGCGTGCAGCGCACCGAGAAGCTGGTCTTCGCCATCAGCCGCGAAGCCAACGTGCGCGTGCAGAAGCTGGCGCGCGGCGAATGCCACATCGCCGCGCCCATCCGCGACGTCGACATCACCGCGCTTGCCGGCCACCCGCAGGTGGTGGTGCACAAGGTGCAGGCGCTGAACATCAGCTACCTGTCGTTCAACATGAAACGTGCGCCCACCGACAACCGGCTGGTGCGCGAGGCGCTGGACATTGCGGTGGACCGCAACGCGCTGTTCAAGGTGTTGTTTCCGCGCGGCGACGCGATGCAGGCCGTGAGTGCGTTCCCCCCGTCCGTGCCCGGCTACGACAAAAGCTTGAAGAATGAGTTCAACCCCGACCGCGCGCGGCAGTTGCTGGGTGCAGCGGGCTTCCCGAGCGGCCTGCAGATCGACCTGTGGGCGCTGCCCATCAGCCGCCCCACCAACCCCAACGGGCAATTGATGGCGCAGATGATCCAGGCCGACTGGGCCAGGATCGGCGTGCGGGCGCGCATCCTGACGTTCGAATGGGGCGAATACCTGAAACGTGCCAACCAGGGCGAACACCACATCTACATGAGCGGCTGGAGCACCGACGTGGCCGCCGCCGACGAGTTCCTGGCGCCCAACCTCACCTGTGCAGCCAGCCGTGGCGGCATCAAGTTCTGCAACGCCGAATTCGATGCGCTCGTCGAAGGCGCGCGGGCCGAGGTGGATGATGCCAAGCGCATGCTGCTGATCGTGCGCGCGCAGCAGATCTTCAAGCGCGAGCGGCCGTGGATCACGATGGCGCACAGCGCCGTCTACATCCCGTTGCGCAAGGACGTGCAGGGCTTCGTGATGGCGCCCAATGGCGGGGTGGATTTCGAGGACGTCTACAGGCTGTGAAGCGCCCATGACCCCGCCATGATCCGCGTTGAAGACATTGCCACTGACCCGGCTTTCCGCCCTTTGGCCAGCCTGCGCGGCGTGCCCCATGACCTGCGCTACGCCACCGCGAACAACTTCGCCGGCCGCGTGCTCTACGTGGGGCTGGACTGCGCCTGGCTGCGTGGCGAGGCGGCGTGCGGCCTGGAAACCGCCGCCACGTGGCTGACCGCGCAGCGCCCTGGCTGGCAATTGCTGGTGCTGGACGCGTTGCGCCCGCAGCGCGTGCAGGAAGCCATCTGGGCCGATGTCACCGGCACCGCGGCGGCTTTGTACTTCGCCAACCCGGTGCGTGGCTCCATCCACAGCTACGGCATGGCGGTGGACGTGACGCTGATCGACCCGCAGGGCGGCGAGTCCGACATGGGCAGCGGCTTCGACGAGATGGCGTTGGCGTCCCACCCCGCGCTGCACGCCGAACACCTGGCCAGCGGTGTGCTGACACCGGCCCATGTCGAGCAGCGCCAGTGCCTGGCGGATGCGATGACGCGCGGCGGCTTTCACGGCATCCCCACGGAGTGGTGGCACTTCGACCACGGCGACCGCGACCGCGTGCGGCGTGAACTGCCGCGTATTTTCTGAACGTTTTTGAGGCCTTGACATGACATCAACCCGCCGCCACTTCATCACCGCCAACGCCGTCGCGGCCGGCACCGTGGGCACCGTCGGCAACCCGGGCTGGGCCGCGTCGCCGTCGGCGCAAGCTGCCCAGCGTCTACCGGTCCTGCGCCCGCGCCGCCTGCAGCCCGGCGACACCATCGCGCTGGTCAATCCGTCCAACGCGGTCTTCGAACGCCTGCCTTACGTGCTGGCCACCGAAGCGCTGCAGGCGCTGGGTTTCAGGGTGCTTGAAGCCCCGAACCTGCGGGCCCGCTACGGCCCCTTTGCCGGCACTGACGCGCAGCGCGCCGCCGACATCAACGCGATGTTTGCCGACACCGGCGTGCAGGGCGTTCTGGCGCTGACCGGCGGCTCGGGCGGCAACCGCATCCTGCCGCTACTGGACTACGCGCTGATCGCGCGCAACCCGAAGTTCCTGGGTGGCTTTTCCGACATCACCGCGCTGTTGAATGCCGTCAACACACAGACGGGTCTGGTCACTTTCCACTGCCCGGTGGGCGCATCCGAGTGGAACGCCTTCAGCGTGCAGTGGCTGCGCGGCGCGGTGATGGAGGCGAAGGCGCAAACGCTCGCGAACGAGTCCGAACGCGAAGACGCGCTGGTGCCGCGCAACAACCGCACGCAGACCTTGCGCGGCGGCCGCGCGCGCGGCCCGCTGGTCGGCGGCAACCTGACGGTGCTGACTGCCATGGCCGGCTCGCGCTACTGGCCGTCTTTCGACGGCGCCATCCTGTTCCTGGAAGAAACCAATGAAGCCATCTACCGCTGCGACCGCATGCTGTCGACGCTGAAGCTGGCCGGCGCGCTGGACCGCCTGGCTGGCGTGGTGCTGGGCGCCTTCACCAACTGCACGCCGGGCGACGGCCAGTACGGCACGTTGACGCTGGACGAGGTCTTCGACGACTACTTCGTCAAGCCACTGAAGGTGCCCGTCTACAGCGGCGCGCTGTTCGGCCACATCAAGCGCAAGTTCACGTTGCCGGTTGGCCTGGAGGTGGAGATCGACGCCGATGTCGGCACCATCCGTTACCTGCAGGCGGCCGTCGTCTAGCGTATTTGCCAGCGCATCGTCCAGCGCATCGTCCAGCGCGGCGCAGGCCGCTCAGGGGTAAACATAAACCGTCTGTGAGCGGCTGCTGGTGCAGTAGCCCGCCAGGTCGCAAGCCTGCGCGAAGTAGCTGACCTGGCTTGCGGCATTGATCGGAATCGCCGTGTCCCAACGCGGCTGCGCAGGGCCCGTACTGCCCAGAAACACGGAGCGGCCGTAATCGATGCGGTAGAAGTCCACGTGGTCAAGACCGTTCGACGCCGATACGGCGGCGGCCAGTTGCACCGGCTGGCCACGCAAGGCATCGGTCACCGAGGTGGTCAGGGTGATCTCTGGCGGCGGCCCTTCTATTTCCACATACGCACCGCCGCCACAGCCGCTGAGCAGCAGCGCGGTCGTGGCCAGCAGGCCGAGCGGGGCCCAGCGGCGGCGTGGGGCGGGGGATGGGTGCATGGTGCGGCCTCGGTTCGCGAGCGGTGCGCGGTGGATGAATCTGATGGTCGGCAACGCCTGCTTGGCGGGCCGACGCCCAGGTTCTCTCAACGGATCTCGCCGCTTCGCCGTTGGCGGGTTGTGCGTAACAACCCGTACAAGATGAAGACGCGGCATGACGCGGGGCCAAAGCACAAACCGCACGAGCCGCACGAGCCGCACAGACCGACAGCCCGTGCCCGGCAGGCCCGTCGATGGCTCAGCGGGACGGGTAGGCCGCAATGGCGGCCATGGCCTGCTGGCGCGCGCCCGCCGGCAGGAACGAATGCTGCGCCGCCTGCGTGGCCATCGCCAGCAAGTCGGCCTCGTTCAGTGGGGTGTGCGCCAGCAGTGCCGTCGCTTCTTCGCTCTGCGTGACGCAACTGATCAGCCGGTTGTCGGTGTGATAACTCAAGGAGAAGCCGGCCTGCCAAAGCTCGGTGATCGGGTGGGTCGCGATGGACGGCGCCGCGCCCGTGTGCACATTGCTGGTCGGGCAGACCTCCAGATGCAGGCCCATCGCCAGCACCTCGTCCACCAGGTGGCGACGGGCCGGGGCATGCGGATCGTGCAGCGCGTCGGCCAGGCGCACGCCGTGGCCGATGCGGGTGGCGCCCAGGCGGCCGGCTTCGACGACCCGCTCGGCGGCGTCGGCTTCGCCGGCGTGCAGCGTGATGCCCAGGCCGGCGTCGCGCGCGATCTTCAAGGCGGCAACGTGCAGGCTGGGTGGAAAGCCGAATTCGGCACCGGCCAGGTCGTAGCCCACCACACCTTGACCTTGATAGGCCACGGCCAGACGCGCGGCGCGTTCGGTCTGCGCAGGCGGCTCGTGGCGCATGCCGCAGACGATCAAACCCGTCGGCAAGTTGCTGCGCGCCAAGCCGGCTAGCAGAGCTTCCACGGCGGCTTCGCCGCTGACGCCGTAGAACTCGAAGAGCAGCGGCGCGATGCGGAATTCGGCCAGCAGCGCGCCGTCGGCCCGGGCGTCTTCGGCGGCCTCGAAAGCCACGCGTTCCATCGCGGCGGGCGTGGCCATCGCGGCCACGGTCAAGGCAAAGCCTTCCAGGTACTTGACCAGGCTGCCGGCGTTCGCGTTGGCGTTGAACCAGGCGCCCAGCGTGGCTTCGTCGGGCGCCGGGCTGGTGATGTCGCGCTGGCGCAGCAAGTCCAGCAGCGTGCCCACGCGTAGGCCGCCGTCCAGGTGTTCATGCAGCAGCACCTTGGGCAGGCCGCGGGTGTGGGCCACCAGGCCTTCGCGGCGGGCATCAGTCGGTTGGGTGGGCGTTGGCATCGCTGCATGCTAGCCAACGTCGGCGACTGCCTGCGCCAAGCCCGCAAATGCCCGCCAGCAGTAGCGCCCATGCGCCCGGTTCCGGCACTGGCGCCGGCGCCGGCAGCGTGGCTGCTGTGTAGACCTGGCCGAAATACTCAGGGCTGGTGCCGCCCACGGTTTCACGAATTTGCACGTTGGTGAAAGCCCGCGTGCTGCTGACGCCCAGGAAGGCTGCCACGTCGACAGGCGGGGCAAAGTGGCTTGGGGCTTGGCGAAGTCGATGCCGAAAGCATGCACAGGCGTGGTGAACCGGACGTTCAAGGCTGAAAACATGGGCACCGCCATACCGGTCTCGTTACCAGCGGTGATGGCATGGTGGTGTCCGGTTGGCGTGCAGAGTGGTTAAGCGCACCCCCACTACGCCGCCTGTACCCATCACAAGACTCAGGCCACCCACCCCCGGTTCGGGGGGTTCCTGCCGATGGTGCAGGTTGCGGCTTGAGACTGGCTTCGAACCTGCAGTCTCTTGCTATCCTGTACGGTCCATTCCATATCTGTTGCATCCATGCCCATGTTGCTGAAGCGCACTTTGCTGGCTGCCACCCTGGCCGCAGCCCCCGCCTTGACCCTGGCCGAGCCGGCCGTCATCTTCGACATGGGCGGCAAGTTCGACAAGTCCTTCAACCAGGCCGGCTTCAACGGTGCCGAGAAGTGGAAGAAGGAAACCGGCAAGTCCTACATGGAATTCGAGATTGCCAACCCGGCCCAGCGTGAACAGGCCCAGCGCCGCATGGCCGAACGCGGTGCCAACCCCATCGTGGGCATCGGCTTCAGCCAGGGCAGTGCGGCAGAAAAGGTGGCCAAGGACTTCCCGAAGACCCAATTCGTCGTCATCGACGCCGAGGTCAAGCTGCCCAACGTGCAGAGCATCATCTTCAAAGAACACGAAGGCAGCTTCCTGGTCGGCGTGATGGCCGCGATGGCCAGCAAGACCGGCAAACTGGGCTTCGTCGGCGGCATGGACATCCCGCTGATCCGCAAGTTCGCCTGCGGCTACGAGCAAGGCGCGAAGTACGCCAACCCTTCAGTCCTGGTCACTACCAACATGACCGGCACCACACCCGGCGCCTGGAACGACCCGGCGCGCGGCGCCGAGCTGGCCAAGTCTCAATTCGCTTCGGGTGTGGACGTGGTCTTCGCGGCCGCCGGCGGCACCGGCATGGGCGTCTACCAAGCCGCCAAGGACGCCGGCAAGCTGGCCATCGGGGTGGACAGCAACCAGAACCACCTGCACCCCGGCACCATGCTGACCAGCATGGTCAAGCGCGTCGACGTCGCTGTCTACACCGCCTTCAAGGCCGTGACGCCGGGCATGACGTCGCTGGGTCTGAAGGAAGGCGGCGTGGACGTGGCCATCGACGAGAACAACGCCAAGCTGGTGACGCCCGAGATGAAGAAGCGCGTTGATGCGGCGCGTGCCGACATCGTCAGCGGCAAGATCAAGGTCATCGATTTCACGGTCGCCAATTCCTGCAAGTGATGGCTGCCGCCGTCACCCTCGCTGAGGGTCGCTCAGCGGCGCCGGTGAGCAAGGGGCCGGCAGTGCTGATGCAGCACATCGACAAACGCTTCGGTGCCGTCCACGCCAACCGCGACGTGAACCTGACGGTGGCTACAGGCACCGTGCACGGCATCGTCGGCGAAAACGGCGCGGGCAAAAGCACGCTGATGTCGATCCTCTATGGCTTCTACCAGGCCGACGGCGGAGACATCGCCGTCCAAGGCGTGCCCGCGCGCATCAGCGATTCGCGCGAGGCCATTCGCCTGGGTATCGGCATGGTCCACCAGCACTTCATGCTGGTGGAAACGCTGAGCGCGCTGGACAACGTGATGCTGGGCGCCGAACCCGGCTGGCGCCTGCAGGCGGCCCGCGCCCAGGTGCGCGTGCAGCTGGAGGGGCTGATGCAGGGCACCGGCTTGCACGTGAACCTGGACGCACTGGTGAGCGAGCTGCCGGTGGGTGAACGCCAGCGGCTGGAGATCCTGAAGGCGCTTTACCGCGGCGCGCGCATCCTGATCCTGGATGAACCGACGGCGGTGCTGACGCCGCAGGAAACCGACGCGCTCTTCGACACCCTGCGCGGCCTGCGCGCGCGCGGCACGACGATCCTGCTGATCACGCACAAGCTGAAGGAAATCATGGCCCTGTGCGACGCCGTCACGGTGATGCGCCAGGGCCAGGTGGTGCTGGATTGCGCCATCCAGGACACCAGCATCGACGGCCTGGCCGAAGCCATGGTCGGGCGCCGCGTGAACCTCGGCCGTGGGCTTGAAGGTTCGGGCCAACAAGCCCAACCCGGCGCGGTGTTGATGGAAGCGCGCGGCCTGAACTGGACCGACGCGCTGGGGGTGGCGCGCCTGCGTGACGTCAGCCTGACGCTGCGCGCCGGCGAGATCGTCGGCGTAGCCGGGGTCTCGGGCAACGGCCAGAGCGAACTGCTCGACGTGCTGTCGGGCCTGATGGCGCCGGCGCAAGGCCAGTTGCAGGTCGGTGACGCGGCCTACACGCCCACGCGCTGGATGAGCACGCGCGCGGCGCGCCATCGGCGTATCGCCCACGTGCCCGAAGACCGCCATCGGCGCGGGTTGGTGCTGCCCTTCGCGGCCTGGGAATCGGCAGTCCTGGGATATCAAGCGTTGAAGTGCTACAGCCGCGGTTTCTGGCAAGGCCGCTGGATGCGCCAGCAGACCATCCGCGAGCACACCGCCACGATGATGGAACGCTACGACGTGCGCCCGCGCAACCCAGAACTGCGCAGCAGCCAATTCAGCGGCGGCAACCAACAGAAGCTGGTGCTGGCGCGCGAGGCGCTGCACGAACCGCAGGTGCTGCTGGTGGGCCAGCCCACGCGCGGTGTGGACATCGGCGCCATCGAATTCATCCACGGCCGCATCCGCGCCATGCGCGACGCCGGTGGCGCGGTGCTGGTGGTGTCGTCTGAACTCGACGAGATCCTGGCCTTGGCCGACCGCGTGGTGGTGATGAACGGCGGGCGCATCACGGGTGAATTGCCGATCGAACAGTGCACGGAAGCGGCACTCGGCCGCTTGATGGGTGGAGCGCACTGATGGGCGCCCAAGCTCGCTTCGTTAGCTGCTTCCCGAGGGGGATGCGCAAGACGCTTCGGGCGGCCGGGCGGACCTTGCGATGAGCGCGCAGCCCGTCGAACTACCCCGCTGGATGGACGTGGCCTTGCTGCCGGCGGTGAACCTGGCGCTGGCGCTGATCGTCGCCGGCACCGTCGTCGCTCTGGTCGGCTTCAACCCGCTGCAGGTGCTGACGCTGCTGGCCAAAGGCGCGCTGGGTTCGCAGGCCGGCATCAGCTACACGCTGTACTACGCCACCACCTTCATCTTCACCGGGCTGGCCGTGGCGGTGGCCTTTCATGGCGGGCTGTTCAACATCGGCGGCGAAGGCCAGGCGGTGATGGGCGGACTGGGCGCCGGGCTGGCGGCGCTGGCCTGGAGCGCGCACCTGCCAGCGTGGCTGATGCTGCCCATCATGGTGTTGTCGGCCGCGCTCTTCGGCGGCCTGTGGGGCGCGGTGCCGGGTGCGCTGCAGGCCTGGCGTGGCAGCCACACGGTGATCACCACCATCATGTTCAATTTCATTGCCGCGGCGCTGCTGAGTTACTTGCTGGTCAACGGCCTGAAGGAGCCCGGCAACATGACGCCCGAAAGCCGCGCCTTCGCGCCGTCGGCCCACATGCCGGGGGTACACGAAGCACTGGCGGCGTTGGGCATCGAATGGCCACGCACGCCGCTGAATTTGACGCTGCTGCTGGCCCTGGGCGCGGCGCTGCTGTGCTATCTGGGTTTGTGGAAATCGCAACCCGGCTACGCCTTGCGTGTTGTGGGTTTTGCACCCGACGCCGCGCTGTACGCCGGCATGCAACCGAAGGCGCTGATGGTGGTGTCGATGGCCGCTTCCGGCGCGCTGGCTGGCCTGGTGGGCGTCAACGAGATTGCCGGCGTGCACGGCCGCCTGTTGCCCGACTTCGTGGCTGGCGCGGGCTTCGCCGGCATCGCGGTCAGCCTGATCGGGCGCAACCACCCGGCGGGCATCGTGCTGGCTTCCATTCTTTTCGGTGTGCTGTACCAGGGTGGCTCGGAACTGGCCTTCGAGATCAACGGCTTCAGCCGCGACATGGTCTTCATGCTGCAAGGCCTGATCGTGCTGTTCGCCGGGGCGATGGCACAAGTCGCAGCGCCACTGTTGTTCAAGGCCTGGCGTGCTTTTCCCAAAATGCGGGGTGTAGGCCGCCAGCATGGATGAGGTGCTGATCGGCACGCTGATCGCCAGCACCTTGCGCGTGTCGGTGCCGCTGATCCTGTGCGCGCTGGCCGGCGTGATGTGCGAACGCGCGGGCGTCATCGACCTGGGGCTGGAAGGCAAGATGCTGATGACGGCTTTTGCCACGGCTGCCGTCGGCGTGGTTTCAGGCAGCCTGATGCTGGCGCTGCTGGCCGCGTTGGCGGTGGGCGTGGCACTGTCGATGCTGCATGGCTACGCCTGCGTCAGCCACCGCGGCGACCAGGTCGTGCTGGGCATGGCCATCACGATGACGGCCGGCGGCCTGAGCGTGGTGCTGGGCATTGCGTGGTTCGCGCAGGGCGGGCAGACGCCGCCGTTGCCCGAAAGCGTGCGGCTGGACCGCTGGTTCGTCGGCGCGGGTGATTGGGTGGCCCAAGTGCCTTTCGTCGGCAAGACGCTGTCGCTGGCCTTCTTTGGCCACAACGCAATGGTCTACGGCGCGTTCGCTCTGGTGGCTGGCGTGTGGTGGCTGCTGTACCGCACGCGCTTCGGTTTGCGGCTGCGCGCGGCCGGCGAGAACCCGACGATGGTGGATGCGGCCGGGGTGTCGGTGAAGCAGCTGCGGTATCAAGCATTGGCCATCAACGGCGTGCTCAGTTCGCTGGCCGGCGCCTACCTGGTTCTGGCGCAGAACCCCAGCTTTATTCCGAACATGACGGCCGGCCGCGGCTACATGGCGCTGGCCGCGCTGATCTTCGGCAAGTGGCATCCGGTGGGCGCGCTGTGGGCCTGCTTGCTATTCGGTTTTCTCGACGCTGTGGCCATCCGGCTGCAGGGCGTGCCACTGCCCCCGTACTTGTTCGGTGGTGGCGAAGTTCCGGTGCAGTTCATCCAGGCGCTGCCCTACTTGTTGACGGTCGTGCTGCTGGCTGGTTTCATCGGCCACGCGGTGGCACCGGCAGCGCTGGGCCGGCCCTATGTCAAAGAACGTTGAAGCGAGACTGAATTGATCCCACCCGAACCGAATGCCGCATTGATCGCAGCCGCCCGGGCCGCGCGCGAACAGGCCTACGCGCCCTACTCGCGCTTCCAGGTGGGCGCGGCGGTGCAGGACGAACAGGGCCGCATCCACCAAGGCGGCAACGTCGAGAACGCCGCCTACCCGCAGGGCTGGTGTGCCGAGACTTCGGCGATTGCCGTGATGGTGGCCGCCGGTGGTCGGCGCATCGTGGCGGTGGCGGTTTGCGGTGTCGCCGACGAGCCCGTGACGCCTTGTGGCGGCTGCCGCCAGAAGCTGCGTGAATTCGCCGCTGACGACTGCCCGGTCACCATCGCCGATCTGGACAGCGTGCGCGCCACCCACACCCTGGGCCAGCTGCTGCCGAACAACTTCGGCCCTCAACACCTGAAGTCGCCTGAACTGCCATGAACAACACGCCACCGAAGTTGCCCATAGACACCGCCGTCGACGTCTTGCGCCAGCGCCTGGGCGCGCAGGCCCCGAAGGTCGCCGTGCTGCTCGGCTCGGGCTGGCACCCGTTTGCCGACCGCATCGAAGACGCCGTCGACGTGCCTTACGGCGATCTGCCCGCCTTCCCCGCGTTGGCCGTCAGCGGCCACAACGGCGTGGTGCGCGTGGGCACGGTGGGCGGCGGTGTCGGCAAGGCCGGCCCGGCCGTCCGGGTGGCCGTGCTGGGCGGCCGCAAGCACGCCTACGAAACGGGCGAGGCCGATGGCATGAAGGGTGCCATTCGCGCGTTGGCCGCCTGGGGCGTGACGGTGCTGCTGCAGACCAATGCCGCCGGCAGCCTGGACCCGGCCATGCCGCCCGGCTCGCTGATGCTGATCAGCGACCACTTGAACTTCAGCCAGCGCAGCCCGCTGTTCGGTGAGCTTGGCAACGAGCGTTTCGTCGACATGCAGAACGCCTACGACGCTGGCCTGCGCGCCCAAGCCCACGCTGCCGCTGCGGCGCTGAACAGCAAGGTTTTTGAGGGCGTCTACGCGTGGTTCATGGGCCCGCAGTTCGAAACGCCGGCCGAAATCCGCATGTTCCGGCTGCTGGGCGGCAACGCGGTGGGCATGAGCACCGTGCCCGAGACCATCCTGGCCCGCCATGCCGGCATGCAGGTGCTGGCGATTTCGTTGATGACCAACATGGCCGCCGGCATGGCCGACGAGGCGCTGAGCCACGCCCACACGCTGGCCACCGCTGCTGCGGCCAGCGAACGCGCGGTGGCCTTGCTGACCGCCGTGGTGCAAAACCTGGAGGTGTGAACGACATGGCTGCTGCCCCTGACCTCGGTGATCCCGCTGACCTCGCTGCCTCCACGGACCCGGTCACCACCGCCCGCATCGCGCTGGCCTGCCTGGACCTGACCAGCTTGAACGACGGCGACACGGCCGCCGACATCGCCACGCTGTGCGCCCGGGCGCAGGGGCGGTTCGGCAACACCGCTGCCGTTTGCGTCTGGCCCCGTTTTGTGCGCCAGGCGCGCAGCCTGTTGCCGGCGTCGGTTGCGGTGGCTGCCGTCGCGAACTTCCCCGACGGCAGCAGCGACATCGCACGCGCCGTGCGCGACACCCAGGCCATCGTGGCGGCGGGCGGCAACGAGGTCGATGTGGTCTTCCCCTACCGCGACTTCAGCGCTGCCGCCGCGCTGCTGGCCGCCGTGCGCGGCGCCTGCCCGGGCCTACGCCTGAAGGTGATCCTGGAAACCGGTGAGTTGGCCGGGTCGCTGCAGGGGCCGGCGCTGATGGCGCAGGCCAGCCGCATCGCGCTGGACGCGGGTGCCGACTTCCTCAAGACCAGCACCGGCAAGACGCCCCAAAGCGCCAGCCCCGAAGCCGCACGCGTGCTGCTGCAAGCCATCGCCAACGACCCGCAGGCACGCGGTCGTGTCGGCTTCAAGCCGTCGGGCGGTATCCGCACGGTGGCCGACGCTGCCGTCTACATCGGCCTGACGCGCGCGATGCTGGGTGACGCGGCCGTCACGCCGGCCCGTTTTCGCATCGGCGCCAGTGGCCTGCTGAACGACATCGAAGCCTTGCTGTCGGGTGCCGCCCGGCCGGCTTCCTCATCGACCTACTGAACGCCACCCACCATGCGCCGTCCCGACTTCAAGCTTATCCTCGGCGCCCGTTTGCTGGCTGCCTCGCCGGCCTTCCTGCTGGCCTTCCTGCTGGCCGGCTGTGCCACGGCGCCACCGCCCCGCGCTGCCCCTGTGCAGGTCAAGGTGCTGGCCATCAACGACTTTCACGGCAACCTGAAGCCGCCGCTCGGCGGCATCCGCATCCAGGACCCGGCCAACCCGGGCAAGACGCTGAACGTCGAAGCCGGCGGTGCCGAATACCTGGCCACCGCGGTGGCCGGCTTGCGTGCGAAGAACCCCAACCACATCTTCGTGGCGGCGGGCGACCTGATCGGCGCCACGCCGCTGCTCAGCGCGCTGTTCCGCGACGAACCCACGGTCGAGGCCATGAGCCTGATGGGGCTGGAAGCCAGTGCGGTGGGCAACCACGAATTCGACAAAGGCCTGGGCGAACTGCTGCGCATGCAGAACGGGGGTTGCCACCCCGGCGAAGGCTGCAAGGGCCCGACGCCTTTCAAGGGCGCCCGCTATCAGTACCTGGCGGCCAGCACGGTCGAAGTGGCCACCGGCCAGACCATCTTGCCGCCGTACTTCATCAAGACCTTCCAGGGCATACCGGTGGCCTTCATCGGCCTGACGCTGCAGGCCACGCCCAGCATGGTGGTGCCCGCCGGCGTGGCCGGTCTGCGCTTCGGCGACGAGGCCGACACCGTCAACGCACTGGTGCCCGGGCTGCGCGCGCAGGGCATCGAGGCCATCGTCGTGCTGATCCACGAGGGCGGCGTGCCGGTGGGCGACTACAACGAATGCCCGGGCATCAGCGGGCCCATCGTCGACGTCGTGAAAAAGCTGGACCAGGCCGTCGACCTGGTCGTCAGCGGCCACACCCACCGCGCCTACAACTGCCGCATCGACGGCCGCCTGGTCACCAGCGGCGACAAGTACGGCACCGTCGTGACCGAGATCGACCTGGTGCTGGACCCGGCCACGCGTGACGTGGTCAGCGCCAGCGCCAACAACCTGATCGTGCGCAACGCCAGTTACGCCAAGGATGCCCGGCAGACCGCGTTGATCAACCAGTACGACGCGCTAGCCGGCCCGCTGGCCCGCCGCGTGGTGGGCCGCATTGCCGCGCCGCTGCCGCGCGACGCCAACCGGGCTGGCGAAAGCGTGCTGGGCCAGGTGGTGGCCGACGCACAACTGGCCGCCACGCGCAGTGCCGGGGCGCAAATCGCCTTCATGAATGCCGGTGGCATCCGCGCCGCGCTGGGCCTGGCGGCCGACGGCCAGGTGCGCTACGAGGACATCTTCTCGGTGCAACCGTTCTACAACAACATGGTCACGATGACGGTCAGCGGCGCGCAGCTGTTGCAGTTGCTGGAACAACAGTGGCGCGGCCAGGCCGAAGGCGCGGTCAGCGGCCGCGTGCTGCAGGTCAGCCGGGGCTTCGGCTACAGCTGGGACGTTGCCCGCCCGGTCGGCGAACGCATCGTGCCGGGCAGCGTGCAGCTCGACGGCCAGCCGATCGTGGTCACAGCCAAGTACCGGGTCAGCGTCAACGCCTTCATGGCCGGTGGCGGCGACAACTACCTGGCGTTGAAAGAGGGCACCGAGCGCATCACCGGCATGATGGATGTGGACGCGCTGGAGCTGTTCATCCAGAACAACCCAGGTTTGTCGCCGGGCGCGCTGAACCGCATCACCCGCCTGAACTGATGCTGGGGACGAAAGGGACGAAAGGGACGATCCTTGGCTGACGTGCCGCTGCTGGCCCAGGAAATCATCCGCACCCAGCGCGACGGCGGGGTGCTTGCGGCGGCGCAGATCTCGGCCTTCGTGCAGGGCGTGACCGATGGCAGCTGGAGCGACAGCCAGGTGGCTGCCATGGCCATGGCCGTCTTGCTGCGCGGCATGGGCCGCGACCAAACCGTGCTGCTGACCCAGGCCATGGCGCATTCCGGCGAGGTGCTGGACTGGGCCGATGCCCACTTCAACGGCCCCATCCTCGACAAACACTCCACCGGCGGCGTGGGCGACAAGGTCAGCCTGATGCTGGCGCCAATCATCGCGGCCTGTGGCGGTGTGGTGCCGATGATCAGCGGCCGCGGCCTGGGCCACACCGGCGGCACGCTGGACAAGCTGGAATCTCTGCCCGGCTACGGCATCACGCCCGACCGCGCCAAGCTGCTGCAAACGCTGCGGCTGACGGGCTGCGCCATCGTCGGCGCGTCAAGCGCGCTGGCACCGGCCGACCGTCGGCTGTACGCCATCCGCGATGTGACGGCCACGGTGGAAAGCGCGCCGCTGATCACCGCCAGCATCCTGAGCAAGAAGCTCGCGGCCGGTCTGCAAGGGCTGGTGCTGGACGTGAAGGTCGGCAGCGGGGCCTTCACGCCGACGCTGGAACTGGCCCGCGAGCTGGCGTGCAGCCTGGTCGAAGTGGCGCAGGGCGCCGGGCTGTCGGCGCGGGCTTTGATCACCGACATGAACCAGGTGCTGGGCACGACCGCCGGCAACGCGCTGGAGGTGCAGGAAACGCTGGACTATCTGAACGGCAGCCAACGCGACCCGCGCCTGCACGCCGTGACGCTGGCGCTGGCCGCGCAGATGCTGCACCTGGGCGGCCTGGCCGTCAGCGTGCAAGCCGGGCAGGCCCAGGCTGAAGCGGCGCTGGACAGTGGTGCGGCGGCCGAGCGTTTTTCGCAGATGGTGGCGGCGCTGGGCGGCCCGCCGGACGTCTTCAAGACCGCTGGCTTGCCGACAGCACCGGTGCAGCGCCAGGTGTCAGCGCCGCGCGCGGGTGTGCTGGCCGCCTGGGACGTGCGCGCGTTGGGCTGGGCCGTGGTGGGGCTGGGAGGCGGCCGCCGCCTGG
Source organism: Betaproteobacteria bacterium (assembly GCA_043716645.1). Taxonomy (GTDB): domain Bacteria; phylum Pseudomonadota; class Gammaproteobacteria; order Burkholderiales; family Burkholderiaceae_C; genus Rubrivivax. The sequence goes on from JAYSYH010000273.1 coordinate 23,040, forward strand.
CCAGCGACCGCGTCGACCCGCGCGTCGGGCTCAGCCACGTCAGCGGCCTGGGCGCCGGGCTGCAAGCTGGCGACCCGCTGGCCGTGGTGCACGCCGCCGACGCAGCGTCTGCCGACGCCGCCGTGCGCGCCGTGCTGGCCGCCGCCACGCTGGCCGAGCCGGGTGTGCGGCCGCAAACACGGCCGGGCTCTGGTCTGGGCCTGGCGGTGGTCGAGGTTCTGAACTAGCGGCGGGCCAATTTGCAGCCCAGCGCGCCCAGACCCAGCAAGGCCAGCGCCCAGGCAGCTGGTTCGGGCACGGCCGACGGTGTGCCGTACAGGAAGTCGTCCATCACCACGAAGTCGTTGACTTCATTGGCGCGCACGCCGTTGCTGATCAGGAAGTTGTTGGGTGTGCTGATGCGCACGCGGGCTATCTGTTCACCCGCAGTGGCCACGCCGCCCAGAAAACTCAGACCCTGGTTGCCTGCCACCAGCGCGCGGCGGCTGAAGATCAGCGCGTCGTTCACGCCGAAAAACTCCACGGTGGTGAAGTCGGTGGCGTTGTCGGCTTCGACATCGACGAAAACGACACCGAAAGCTGCGGTAGTGGCCGGCGTGGCCGTGCCTGGCACGCGGAACCGGATGTCGGTGTAGCGGCTGCCCACCGTGGCGAAGAGGCGCTGTGCGCTGAAGGTTTGCAGGTCGCCGGCAAAGCCGAACAAGGCCGACGTGGCGCCTCCGGCGTTCGCGCTGACCGCGAAAGTGGCGCCAGGGGTGGGTGAACCCAGCACCAGGCCGCGCGGTGAATTCACGTTGAAGAAATCGGCAGGCAGGGCGGCCGGGTCGGCAAAGGCATTGCCCACGCCGTCCCAGTTGATCTCGCGGCGCAGGCCGCCGAAATCGCCATTGGCGCCGGCTGTCGCGCCGCCACCCACGGCCACGCGGAAGGCGTCCCGCGTGGCGGTTACGCCGGCCGGCGTGGCGGCAGCGGCTTCGAACAGCGTGATGGCTGCGTGCGCGGGGCCGGCGACTGTCAGCGCAGTGGTCAGCGCAGTGGTCAGCGCAGTGGTCAGTGCGGCCGCCAGTGCCCGTTCGACTCTTGGCACCCATGCCGGCAGGCGGCACGCCACGGTGGCCGACGCCATGGGCGATTTCGATGAGAACGCCATTGTGAGGTTGGGGGTTGCATTCGGCATGGCTGGCCCTTGGGGTTACTGTGTGTGGAGGATCCGGTGCAATCGTCGGCACTTGGCCCTGCTTTGGCAAGGGGTCCTGAAAGGCCACACCAGGCCACACCAGGCCAGACCGTGTCACCTTGCAACAAGACGTATCCGCAAGGTGCAACACCGCGGGGCGATGCAGGCCAGCGCTGCGCGGCGGCGCGCCGATCGGGCGCAGTGATACCCTCGGCAGATGCTTAGTCTGGCGAAGTAATGGCCTTACCCTTGATGCGCGTGCGCGAACCCACCCTTTGCCCGCAGGATTGCGCTAAAGCCGTGCTGGACGTCATGCCGGTCGTGATGGACGCGATGCGCGGTGCGATGCGGCTGCAGGTGGGCGACCCGCTGTCGGTGCCGCAATTTCGCTGTTTGAATTTCATCGCCCGCTGCCCAGGCAGTTCGGTCAGCGCGGTGGCGGCTTTTCTCGGCGTGACCCTGCCTACCGCGTCGGTGATGGTCGACCGCCTGGTTCGCGCCGGCGCCGTGGCTCCCGGCACCGCGCCGACCGACCGCAGGCGTTCGGCGCTGCACGCTACCGCCGCCGGCCAGGTGCAGGTGCAGCACATCGAAGTTGGCGCGCGGGCCGAATTCGCCCGGGCCCTGGGGGGCTGCAGTCCCGCCGAACTGCAGACCCTGCATGCGGGCCTGGTCGTTTTACAGCGCGCTTTCCAGCCGGCCTGAATGGCTAGGCTGTCGCCAACTTGCCGTCAGCCCAGCGCTGAATGTGCTTTCCATACCGGATGTTGAACATGTCTTTTCGCCCTTCGATGACGCCGTTCTCGAACAGGCCGGCACGGTCGGTGGCCGGCCTGCTCGGCTTGCTCAGCTTGCTCGGCGCCTGCAGCCAGCCGGCCGACCCGGCCGGCGCTGGTGCTGCGTCGGCCCCGGCCGGTGCGGCGGCCGCATCGGGCCCTGCTGCTGCCGCACCGGCGGTCGCTCCCGCCCCGCCCGTGGGCATCACCACCGTGCGCGCGCAAGTGCGCGACCTGCCGGTGCTGATCAACGGCACCGGCATCGTCGCCCCGCTGTCCAGTGTGGACGTCAAGCCGCAGACCACCAGCCTGATCACCAAGGTTCATGTCAGGGAAGGCCAGTTCGTCAAGGCGGGCGATTTGCTGTTCACGCTGGACCCGCGCGCCGACGAGGCCAACGTGGCCAAGGCCCGCGCGCAGCTGGCGCGCGATGAAGCCGCGCTGGCGGATGCGCAAAGGCAATTGAAGCGCAGCCAGGAACTGCTGGCGCAGAACTTCATCTCGCAGGGCGCGCTGGACACCAACCAGACCAATGTGCAGTCGCAAACCGCCGCCGTGGCGGCCGACAAGGCGGCGCTGGACGCCGCGCGGCTGGGTCTTTCCTACACGCGTATCAGTGCGCCCGGCGCCGGGCGCCTGGGTGCCATCAACGTCTTCGCCGGCAGCTCGGTCAAGGCCAACGAAACCACGCTGGTCAGCCTGACCCAACTCGACCCCATTGCCGTGTCCTTCAGCCTGCCGCAGCGCTACCTGGCCGACGCGCTGGCGGCGTTGAAGGACGGCGGCGCGCTGGTCAACGCGATGCCGCCGGACAACGCCGGCGTGCTGTCGGCAGTCGCACCCACGGGCCTGGTGCCTGCGGCACCACTGGCTCCGGGCGGCGGAGCCAGTGGTGCCGGTGGTGCCGGTGGTGCCAGCGGTGCCAGTGGGGCCGGCCGTCCAGCCGCGCCACCTGCCGTGCCCGCGCTCCAGGGCCGCCTGAAGTTCGTCGACAACGCGGTGGACCCGACCTCGGGCACGGTCAAGGCCAAGGCGGTGTTCGACAACGCCGCCGGCAAGCTGTGGCCGGGCGCTTTCGTCAACGTGGCCATGACGGCCAGCGTCATCAAGGGCGCGGTGGTCATTCCGCAGGCCGCGATCATCCAGAGCCCACGCGGCACGCTGGTCTACACGGTGAGCGACGGCAAGGCGGCGTCGCGCCCGGTGCAGGTGCTGTACGCGCAGGGCGACGACGTTGCCGTCAGTGGCCTGAAGCCCGGCGAGCGCATCGTGATGGACGGTCGGCAGAACGTGCGGCCGGGCGCCAATGTCGTCGAGCGCGCGCGCGAGGGCGGCGATGCGGCCAGCGGGAATGGCAGCGGCAAGGGCAAGGGCAAAGGGGCACCGGCACCATGAATTTCTCGGAACTCTTCATCCGCCGTCCGGTTATGACGGTGCTGCTCAACTTGGCCATCGTGCTGGCCGGCGCCATCGGCTACCGCAGCATTCCGGTGGCCGCGCTGCCCAGCTACGACACGCCGGTCATCAGCGTCGGCGCCAGCCTGCCCGGTGCCAACCCCGAGACCATGGCCACCAGCGTGGCCTTGCCGCTGGAGAAGCAGTTCCAGACCATTCCGGGCCTGAAGACCATCAGTTCGTCGAGCACGCTGGGCAGCACCAACCTGACGCTGGAATTCGAGGAAGGCCGCGACATCGATGCGGCTTCGGTCGACGTGCAGGCCGCGCTGTTGCGCGCGCAGCGTTCGCTGCCCATCGACATGACCTCGCCGCCGAATTACCGCAAGGTCAACCCGGCCGACGCGCCGGTGCTGTTCATTGCGATGACGTCGCCGTCTTTGGCGCCTTCCGAATTGCAGGACTACGCGGAACACCTGATCACGCCCACGCTGTCGACCATCGAAGGCGTGGCCCAGGTCAATATTTTCGGCGCCAAGCGTTTCGCGGTGCGCGTGCGCGTGCTGCCCGAGGCACTGGCGGCACGCAACATCGGGCTGGACGAACTCAGCGCGGCACTGCGTGCGGCCAACGTCAACACGCCGGTGGGCACGCTGGAAGGCCCGCGCCAGACGCTGACGCTGACGGCCAACAAGCAGCTGCAGAACGCGGCCGAATTCGCCGAGCTGATCGTCAGCACCAAAGGCGGCAACCCGGTGCGGCTGAAAGACGTGGCGCAGGTGCAGGACAGCCTGGAAACGCTGAAGAGCTGGGCCACGCTGAACGGTGAAAACAGCATCACGCTGGCCGTCCAGCGCCAGCCCGGCGCGAACACCGTGCGCGTGGTCGACGCGGTACGCGCCGCGCTACCGGGCCTGCGCGCGCAACTGCCGCAATCGGTGGGCATGAACCCGGTCAACGACCGGTCGAAATCGGTGCGCGAAGCCCTGCACGACGTGACGCTGACGCTCATCGGCACCATCGCGCTGGTGGTGCTGGTGATCTTCCTGTTCCTGCGCCGCTTCGTGGCCACCGTCATCCCCACGCTCAGTTTGCCGGTCAGCCTGATCGGCGCGGTGGCGCTGCTGTGGGGCATGAACTACAGCCTGGACAACATCTCGCTGCTTGGCCTGACGTTGGCCGTTGGCCTGGTGGTCGACGACGCGATCGTGATGCTGGAAAACATCATGCGCCACGTCGAAGAAGGCATGAAGCCTTTCCAGGCGGCGCTGAAGGGCGCGCGCGAAGTCGGCTTCACCATCATCAGCATCTCGCTGTCGCTGGTGGCGGTGTTCATCCCCATCTTCTTCATGCCCGGCGTCATCGGCCTGCTGTTCCACGAATTCGCGGTAGTGGTGGGCTTGTCGATTTTGGTCAGCGCCTTCGTTTCGCTGACCCTGGTGCCGATGTTGGCCAGCCGCTTCCTGACCGACGAGCAGCACAAGAAGAAGCCGGGGCTGGTGGTGCGTTCTTTCGAACGCGGCTTCAACGCCCTGCTGGCGGCCTACACGCGTACGCTGAACCTGGCGCTGCGCCACCGCAAGTTCGTGTTGCTGGTGGCGCTGCTGACCTTCATCGCCACGGTATGGCTGTTCATGATCATCCCCAAGGGCTTTTTCCCTGAAGAAGACATCGGGCAGATCCAGTGTTCGACCGAGTCGGCCGAAGACACCTCGTTCCCGGCGATGGTGCAGCTGCAGGAACGCGCGGCGCTGATTGCCCGCAGCGACCCGAACGTGCTGGCCGTCAGTTCTTTCAACGGCGGCGGGGGCTCGCAGAACACCGGGCGCATGTTCATCACGCTGAAAGACCGCGCCGAGCGCCAGCCGATGAAGCAGGTGGTGGAAGGCCTGCGCCGCAAGTTCCGCGACGTGGCGGGCCTGAACGTCTTCATGCGCCCGGTGCAGAACCTGCAACTCGGCGGGCGGCAGAGCAAGGCGCAGTACCAGTACATCCTGCAGAGCGTGCGTGCCGACGAACTGGGCGACTGGGCCGGCAAGCTGCAGGACCGGCTGCGCGGCGACGCGATGTTCCGCGACGTCACCAGCGACAGCCAGCTGCGTGCGCTGCAGGCCAACCTGAAGATCGACCGCGACCGCGCCAACACGCTGGGCGTCAGCATCGACGCCATCCGCAGCGCGCTGTACAGCGCCTTCGGTGAACGCCAGGTGTCGACCATTTACCTGCCCACCGACAGCTACCAGGTGATCATGGAAGTGGCGCCCGAAGCCAAGCGCGACGAGGGCGCCTTCAACAACGTCTTCGTGCGCAGCAGCAACGGCACGCTGGTGCCGCTGTCGGCCTTCGCCACGGTGGAACGGGCAATCGGTGCCACGTCCATCAACCACGTCGGCCAGCTGCAGGCGGTGACAGTCAGCTTCAACCTGGCGCCCGGCACCGCCCTGGGCGACGCCACCGCGAAGATCGACGCCGCGCGTGAAGCGCTGGGCATGCCCGCCTCCATCATCGCCAAATACGGCGGCGACGCGGCGGTGTTCAAGGACACCCAGGGCGGCCAGGCGATCCTGATCGTGGCCGCGCTGCTGGTGATCTACGTGCTGCTCGGCGTGCTGTACGAAAGCTACATCCACCCGCTGACCATCCTGGCCGGTCTGCCGTCGGCGGCGGTGGGCGCACTGCTGACGCTGATGATCTTCGGCCAGGACCTGACGCTGATCGCGACCATCGGCATCCTGCTGCTGATCGGCATCGTAAAGAAGAACGCGATCATGATGATCGACTTCGCGCTGGACGCGCAGCGTCACCGTGGCATGACGCCAGAACAGGCCATCCACGAAGCTTGCGTGCTGCGCTTTCGGCCGATCATGATGACCACGCTGGCGGCCTTGATGGGCGCGCTGCCGATTGCCCTGGGCATCGGCGCGGGCGCCGAGTTGCGCCAGCCGCTGGGCCTGGCGGTGTGCGGCGGCCTGGTTTTCAGTCAGGCCATCACGCTGTACATCACGCCGGTGATCTACCTGGCGCTGGACCGCTACAGCGGCCGCGGCCCGATCACCGTGGCCGAGGGCGCGGTGGCTGACGGCGCGCCGGCAGATTGACGTGCTTTCAACTGCTGGCGCGTGTGCGGCACAGCGCGGCCCGACAGCGCCAGCGCCAGCCGGGTGACCAGCGCATGCGACTGTGATGGTGGCGCATACGCTGGCGCAGCCACGAACCACAGCCCGATCAGCGGCGCCAGCCAGCCGTTGCAGTGAGGCCGCAGCGGGCCGAGCTGAAACGCCAGCACACCGGCCCAGCCGCCCACCAGCACGCCGGCCAGCACCTCGGACACCGAGTGCGTGTCCAGCATCAGGCGCGACAGGCCCACCGCCGCGCCGAGCGCCAAGCCGGCCAGCGCCCCGGCCCTTCGCGCCAGCGGCCAGGCGGCCGGCATGGCAGTGGCCACCAGCCAGGGGTAGGTGGCGGTGGCAAAGGTGGTGTGGCCCGAGATGCCGGTGAAATCCAGCGCCGCCGAACCCAGGCCCCAGCCGATGAAAGCCAGCTTGCTGGCCGTGGTCAGCGCGGCGGCGGTGGCCAGGCGCGACAGCCACTGCAAGGCCAGCCCGCGTGGGGCGGCACCGGCGGCACTGGTGGCAATGGTGGCACTGGTGGCACCGGCGCCTTCACGCACCAGCAACCAGACCACCACGGCGGCAGCCGGCAGCAGCAGTTGAGCCTCGCCCAGCCGGGTGAAGAGCTGCCAGGCGGCGCGGCCGGGGTCATCGGTCAAAAGCATGGCGCTGATCGTAAGTGGCCATCCGGCCGGCGCGATAACAGTCAACTCTTACACCCTGAGACTGGGCAGCGCCCAGGTTGACGAAGCGCGTCCCACAGTCGGCGCGCGTGCCGCTGCCCGGCCCGCAGCTTCATGCACATGCCCGCCTCCGCATCGCGTGCAACAACTGCACCTGGTTGCTGACAGCCAGCTTCTTGAAGACCAAACCGAGGTGGTGGTTGACCGTCGAGGGCGACAAGCCCGGTTGGCTGGCGACGGCAGGGCAACGGGAGGTGGCTGCAGATCAACACGTTGTCGCGCGTGGGTTGTCGCGCGTGAGCGTTTGCCTGGCAGGTTTTCGGCGCCTGCAGCCCTGTGCTTGAGCCCTTGCGCTGCCACAGCGGCTGGCTGTGATGCGCTACCGTCGTGGCATGCGCGATGGCGGACTGTCTTCGACCCCGGCCCGGCCGTCCGCCGGCTGCCCGAACTGCGGCGAGCCGTTGGCTGACCGCAGGCCACAGGTACCGGCTCGCTTCTGCCCCGCTTGCGGTCAGGAAACCCAGGTGCTGCCGCCCACGGTACGCGAATTCGCGCAGCAGTTCGGCGGCGCTTACCTGAGCACCGAAGGCGCGCTGTGGCGCACGTTGAAGCTGCTGCTGTTCAAGCCCGGTGAACTGACGCGGCAGTACCTTGCCGGCCGCCGCAAGCACTACGTGCTGCCGCTGCGCTTGTACCTGACCGTCAGCGTGCTGGTGCTGCTGGGGGTGCGCCTGCTGGGCTCGGACGCCATCGTGATCAAGCCCGATGCCGCGGCCACCATCGCCGCGGAAAACAAGACCAGCACCATGAGCATCGGCCTGGGCGGCGGCCGCGCCGGGCTGCGCGCAGGCGTCTTCTTCTGCGAGAACCTGCCGCAGTGGCTGTGCCAGCGCGTGCAGCGCCGGATCGACGTCAGCCCCGAATTCGTCGCCGTCGAGGCGAACGCGACCAAGGAGCGCTTCCTGGGCAACCTGGGCGCCGCGATGTTCCTGCTGCTGCCCGGTTTCGCGCTGTGGCTCAGGCTGGTCTACGCCAACCGCCGCCTGCGCTACACCGAGCACCTGGTGTTCGCCTTGCACCTGCACACCTGCTGGTTCCTGGCGCTGGCGCTGATCCTGACCGGGGTCGGCCCGCTGGCCTTCGCCGGCGTGGTGGCCGTGCCCCTCTACGCCTTGCTGGCCATGAAGCGGGTCTACGGCGGGCGTTGGTGGCTGCTGCTGCTGCGCGCCTTTGTCGTGATGGTGCTGTACGGCTTCGCGCTGGCCCTCGCGATGGCCGTGGTTGGGCTGTGGGCCTTCCTGGGGTGAGGCTGCCGCGGCGCCTGTGACGCCGCTGCGCGGGGTCTCGCCGCCTAGAATCGAGCATGAAGTTTTCGCCCCTGTTCGCCCTTTCACCGCTGGACGGCCGCTATGCCGGCAAGTTGGGTGCGTTGCGCCCGTTGCTGTCGGAATACGGCCTGATGCACCACCGCGTGCGGGTCGAAGTGGAATGGTTCATCGCGCTTTCCGATGCCGGCTTTGCCGAATTCGCGCCGCTGAGCGAAGCCGCCCGCGGCCTGCTTCGGTCGCTGGTGGTGCGCTTCAGCGAAGCCGACGCGCAGGCCATCAAAGACATCGAGAAGACCACCAATCACGACGTCAAGGCCGTCGAGATGTGGATCAAGTCGCGCTTCAGGGACCACCCCGAACTGGAACGCGCCGGTGAGTTCGTGCACTTCGCCTGCACCAGCGAAGACATCAACAACACCAGCCACGCGCTGATGCTGCAGGCCGCGCGGCAAACCGCGCTGCTGCCGGCACTGGACCTGCTGCAGACCAGGCTGACCGTGATGGCCCACAACTTTGCCGCGCTGCCGATGCTCAGCCGCACCCACGGCCAGACGGCCAGCCCCACCACCGTGGGCAAGGAAGCGGCTAACGTCGCGGCGCGGCTGGCCACGGCGCGCTCGCGCATCGCCGCGGTGCCGCTGCTGGCCAAGATGAACGGCGCGGTGGGCAACTACAACGCGCATCTGGCGGCCTACCCCGGTTTCGACTGGGAAAACTTCAGCCGCAAAGTGGTGGAACAGCAACTGGGCCTGGTCTTCAACCCGTACACCATCCAGATCGAACCGCACGACTACATGGCCGAGCTGTTCGACGCCGTCGCGCGGGCCAACACGCTGCTGATCGATTGGTCGCGCGACGTCTGGGGCTACATCTCGCTGGGCTATTTCAAGCAGCGCGTGAAGCCGGGTGAGGTGGGTTCCTCGACGATGCCGCACAAGGTCAACCCCATCGACTTCGAGAACGCCGAAGGCAACTTCGGCCTGGCGAACGCGCTACTCGGGCATATGAGCCACAAGCTGCCGGTCAGCCGCTGGCAGCGCGACCTGACCGACAGCACCGTGCTGCGCAACATGGGCGTGGCGCTGGGCTACACGCTGCTGGCCTGCGACAGCCTCGGCCGCGGGCTGGACAAGCTGGAAGTCAACGCTGCCGCGCTCGCGGCCGACCTCGACGTCGCCTGGGAAGTGTTGGCCGAGCCGGTGCAGACCGTCATGCGCCGCCACGGCCTGCCCGACCCCTACAACCAGCTGAAGGCATTCACCCGCGGGCAGCCGATAACGCAGGACCTGATGCAGGGCTTCATCCGTGGCCTGGCCTTGCCGGACGAGGACAAGCAGCGCCTGCTGGCGATGACGCCGGCCCGTTACACCGGCCTGGCCGAGACACTGGCCCTGCGCTGGAAAGCGTGACTGCCGTGGCCGCTGACTTCCGTGCGCAGCTGGTCGCAGCGCAAGCGCGCAACAGGTCGATGCTGTGCGTCGGCCTCGACCCCGAGCCGGCGAGGTTTCCGGGCCCCTGGGCTGGCGATGCGTCGAAGATCTACGACTTCTGCGCCGCCATCGTCGACGCCACGCAAGACACCGTTTGCGCCTACAAGCCGCAGATCGCCTACTTCGCCGCGCAGCGTGCCGAAGACCAGCTGGAACGGCTGATTGCGCACATCCATGCCACTGCGCCAGGTGTGCCGGTGATCCTGGACGCCAAGCGTGGCGACATCGGCGCCACCGCCGGGCAGTACGCCCGCGAAGCGTTCGAGCGCTACCGTGCCGACGCAGTGACGCTGTCGCCCTTCATGGGCCTGGACAGCATCGAGCCCTACATGCGGCACAGCGGCAAAGGTTTGATCCTGCTGTGCCGCACCAGCAACCCCGGCGGCAGCGACCTGCAGTCGCAGATGCTGCTGGACGGCGATCTCTTGTACGAAAGAATTGCCCGCCTGGCCGCCGGCGAGTGGGGCGCGCAAAGCGGCGGCGCCCAGCTCGGCCTGGTGGTCGGCGCCACCTACCCCGCCGAGGTGGCGCGGGTGCGCGCACTGGCGCCCACGCTGCCGCTGCTGATACCGGGCATCGGCGCGCAGGGCGGTGACGCCGCTGCCACCGTGCTGGCGGGCTGGCGCAGTGGCGGGCCCATCGTCGTCAGTTCATCGCGGGCGGTGCTGTACGCCAGCAGCAGCCCCGAGTTGGCCGACAGCGCTGCCGATTTTGCCGCTGCGGCCCGCCAGGTGGCGCTGGCCACATGCGTGCAGCTGCAGCGGGCCCGCCCGCCCGGATGAAGCCGCGATGCTCGACAAGGAAATGGCCGAGCAGCAAACGCTTCAGGGCGCCGCCCGCCCGTTCAGGGGCCGTCAGCCGTTCGATGCCGACTTCGACGTGACCGCCGGTCTGGGTGGTGCGGGCCTGTGGGCAGCGCCGGGCCGGGCCGAGCCCGCCGTCCGTGCGGCGCTGGCGCGCGGCTTCCTGTGGGCCACAGCGGTGGCCTGTGCGGGCGTGGTGCCGCTGGTGGTCGGCACGCTGGGCCTGGCGCC
>JAYSYH010000274.1:0-11714 GCA_043716645.1 Betaproteobacteria bacterium
AGCTCGCCCAGCGCCGGCGTCATGCCGTGTTTGCGGCGGTACGCCACCCCGTCCAGCGTGGCCATTTGTTCGGGCCTCAGGGCGCGGGCATCGACGGCGGACAGGCGCGTGAACGGCAAGGCCAGCGCCTGCAGTTGCGCGCTGATGCGCGCCAGCCGCTCGGGCGCCCGGTCGAGGTTGATCACCCAAGTCTGCAAGCCATCCATCCGTGTCATTGTCTGTGAGCACTGCATGAACCACCCTGCCGTCAGCTGGGGTCTGGCGCTGGCCGCCTTCGTCGTCGGCTATGTCGGCTACGGCTGGGCCGGCGTGGCGCTGGCCTTCACCGCCGTCACCTTCTGGCTGCTGCTGCAGTTCAGCCGCGCAGTGCGGGTGCTGCGCACGGCCGGCAGCAACCCGATGGGCCAGGTGCCGAATGCGGTGATGCTGCAGGCCAGACTGGTGAAGGGCATGCGGCTGCCGCAGATCCTGAAGGTCACGGAAAGCCTGGGTCGGCCGATCCCGTTGCCGATCCCGTTCCCGTTTCCGTCAGCGGGCGACGCGCCGCCCGGCGCCGCCGAGCACTACGCCTGGACCGACGTCGGTGGTGACGAAGTGCGCGTCGTGCTGCGCAGTGGCCGCCTCACCGAGTGGGCCCTGCACCGGGCCGCTGCCTAGAATCAACGCCTTCCCCCGAAGCCCCCGAATCAAAGGAATTCCTATGTCGATGTCCGACCGCGACGGCAAGATCTGGATGGACGGCCAGATGGTCGACTGGCGCGACGCCAAGATCCATGTGCTGACCCACACGCTGCACTACGGCTGCGGCGCCTTCGAGGGCGTTCGGGCCTACAACACGGACAGCAAAGGCACGGCCATCTTCCGGCTGCAAGAACACACCGAACGCCTTTTCAACAGCGCCAAGATCCTGCGCATGAAGATCCCGTTCAGCCCTGAAGAGGTGATGCAGGCCCAGCGCGCCGTGGTGCGCGAGAACAAGCTGGAAAGCTGCTACCTGCGCCCGCTGGTCTGGATCGGCGACAAGAAGCTGGGCGTCAGCCCGCGCGGCAACGACATTCACCTGATGGTCGCGGCCTGGCCCTGGGGCGCCTACCTGGGCGACGAAGGCCTGCAGCGCGGCATCCGCGTGAAGACCAGCAGCTACACGCGCCACCACGTGAACATCACGATGACGCAGGCCAAGGCGGTGAGCAATTACACCAACAGCATCCTGGCCAACATGGAAGTGACGGACGAAGGCTATGACGAAGCCCTGCTGCTCGACCCCAGCGGCTTCGTCAGCGAAGGCGCGGGCGAGAACATCTTCGTGATCAAGAAAGGCGTGGTCTACACGCCCGACTTGTCGGCTGGCGCCTTGAACGGCATCACGCGCGACACCATCCTGGCCATCTGCAACGACCTAGGCTTGAAGCTGGTCGAAAAGCGCATCACGCGCGACGAGGTCTACATCAGCGACGAGGCTTTCTTCACCGGCACCGCGGCCGAAGTAACACCGATACGCGAGCTGGACCGTATCGAACTGGGTGGCGGCGAATTTGCGGGGACTCGGGGGCCCATCACCGAGAAGATCCAGACCGCGTTCTTCGACATCGTCAACGGCCGCAACCCGAAATACGCGGCCTGGCTGACTGCGGTTTGACGGGCGGCACCCGATGAGCAACCCCGCACCCAAGGCCGTGGTCGAACTGCTGGCCGCCGACCTCACCGCCAACGGCGCCACCTTCTGCCCGAATCCGAAGATGCCGCTGTGGAGCGGCCACCCGAAGGTCTTTCTCGACGTGGTGCTGGCCGGTGAAGGCAAGTGCCCGTATTGCGGCACCGTGTACCGATTGAAAGCCGGCGAGAAGCTGCACAGCCACTGAGTGATTGAGCCGCCAGGCGCGCTAGCGCTCCCGCCAACTGCCAGTGGCAGTTGGCCCTCGGGCCGTCCAAGCCCGCGCTGGCGGGCTTGGAGCCGTGGCCCTCTGACCGCCCAGGGGGGTCGCTCGCCTGCGGCCCGGCGAAGCCGGTTCTGCGGCTTCTGCTGGGCCTGATACGTAGACCAGTGCGGTGCGCGGCGGCAGCGTCAGCGTGCCGCTGTCGGCATCCCAACGCGAGGCTTCGATGGGGCGTTTGTCTGCCGCACCGGCCGCCCGGTGCACCGGGTGCAAGCGGTAGGCGCGGCCGCGCAAAGCCGGCAGCGGCAGCATCACGGTATGCGGGTTCACGTTGATCGCGTACAGCAGTTCGGCGAAGCCGGCGCCGGCCAGGCCGCGGCCGTCGAGTTGCCCGACCACCACCGTCGGTTCCTGCGCCGGGCCGGTGTTGTGCAGGGTCAGCCGCGCCGCCACCTCGTGGGCGGTGCGCAACCTGAACAAGGTGCTGCTGCTGCGGATGCGCAGCAGGTCGAGAAACGCATCCCGCGTGAACGCGATGTCCGCCGCGCCGGGCTTGATGGCCGGGTTGGCCAGCAGCGGCTTCAGCACCGGCCACAGCGGGCCGTTGTCGGCCTCGGGCGGCAGGCCGCTGCCGTAGTGGTTGTCGCTGGCCGTCCAGTCCAGGCGGTTGAACCAGTCGCCACTGTCGAAGCTGTTGCGGTCGCCGCTCTTGCTGCGCAGCAGCTCCACGCCCGCGTGGATGTAGGCGCTGCCCTGGCTGAAGGCCGTGACGGCCAGCCCCAGCACCTGCACCCGGGCACGGTCTTCGCGGGTCGTCGCTGGCGACAGCTTCAGCACGTTGACGTCGAACAGCGTCGGGTTGTCGTGGTTCTCGACGTAGTTCACGACTTCACCGGGCTGGCTGGCGTAGCCGGCGGGCTGGCCGGCGTAGTCGATCTCGGCCAAGGTCTTCACGCTGCCGTCGCGCGTGGTCATGCGGTAGCTTCGCAGCGTGCCAGCCAGTCCCACGCGAACCAGGTCTGCGCTGCGCAACAGGTCGTCGCGGGTGGCGGCGGCACCGGCTGCGCCGCCGTTCGGCGCGTAGAACTGGCCGTTCAACCAGCCCTGCGTGGCAACGGCCTTGGGCGTGTTGTCGCAGCAGCCGCCGCCGCGCACGGCGTCGCGGCCGCGGTCGCTGAAGGTGGCAATGCCGCTGCCGTGCAGGCTGCCCTGGCTGGCCTGCACGAAGCGGGCGCTGTTGGCCACTTCACCGAAGTTCCAGCCTTCGCCGATCAGGTGGATGTGGCGGCCCGTGGCGCGGTTCACGGCCTGCTGCAGTTGTTCCATCGCGGCGCGCGGCTGGTGGCCCATCAGGTCGAAGCGCAGGCTGTCGATGCGGTAGTCGCGCGCCCAGCCCACGGCGGTGTCGACCATCAGCTTGGCCATCATGCGGTGCTCGGTGGCGGTGTTGGCGCAGCAGGTGCTGGTTTCGACGGCGCCTTGCGCATTCAGCCGCTGGTAGTAGCCGGGCACCACGCGGTCGAGCACCGAGTGCACGTTCTGCCCTGCCGCGCTGGTGTGGTTGTAGACCACATCCATGCCCACGCGCAGGCCGGCCCGGTGCAGCGCCAGCACCATGGCGCGGAATTCGCGGACGCGCACCGCGCCGTCGGTGGCGTCGCTGGCATAGCTGCCTTCGGGTGCCCCAAAGTGCAGCGGGTCGTAGCCCCAGTTGTAGCAATCGCCGGCCGCGCTGGCCATCACGGTGGCCTGCTGGCTGGTGCTGTCGGCGGTGGCGCTGGCCAGCGTGGCGCCATCGGGCGTGGTGCAGCCTTGCTCGGGCACGGTGGCGAAGTCGAACACCGGCAGCAGGTGCACGTCGGTGACGCCCGCCGCCGCCAGCGCCTGCAGGTGGCGCATGCCGTTCGATGCGCGGTCGGTGAAGGCGAGGTATTTGCCGCGGCGCGCAACCGCAACGCTGGTGTCACTGGCCGAAAAATCACGCAGGTGCAGTTCGTAGATGACCAGATCGGTGGTCGCCTGCACGCGCTGCATCGGCCGCAAGCTGTGCCATTGCGGCGCGTCGGTCCAGCCCGCGGGTTGCAGCACGGGCGCGTCGAGCCGGCCGATCCAGCTGCGTTTCGAATCGGCGTTCAGGCTGATCGAATACGGGTCGGTCACGCGGTTGCGCACCCAGCCGGTGCCGGGCACGTAGACATCGACCAGATAGGTATAGGTCTGATGGGTCCGGTCACCCGGCAGCCTGGCTTTCCAGGCGCCGGTCGCGGCGTCGCGTTGCATCGTCACCAGGTGCCGTGCCGGCGCGTTGCCGTCGGCGTGCAGGCACAGCGCCACGCGCTGCGCGGTGGGCGCCCACAGCGAGAAGGCGGTGTGGCCGCGCGCCACCGTCACACCCAGATCGGGCACCGTGGCGGCACGGGCGTAGACATCGTCCAGCACGCCCGCGAGTTGCAGACCGGTGGCGCGCAGCATGCGGCCTTGTGCGTCGATCTGTACCAGCTGCAGCGCGCCGCGCAGCAGCGCGGGCACGCGGGCCAGCGCGGCGGCTGGCAGTTGCAGGTCCACACCAGGTGCGACGAAGGCGAAGCGCGCGGCCAGTGCCGCCGGTAGCGCTTGCGTGGTGACCAGCAACGGCAGCCGCTCGGGTGGGTCGGCCGGCGGCTGTGCTTCTGCGGCCGGCGCAGCGCCCTGGCGTGCAGCAGCCAGCGCGTAGCCACCGCCCGCCGCAGCGGCAGGCGGCAGTCCAGGCCAGCGGATGCGGCCCCGCGCCAGCCAATGCGCGGCAGCGGTCGTGTCGCCGGGCCCGGCCTGCAACACCGTGGCATGGGCCGGCGCGTCGCAGTCGGCCCGCTCAGCGGCTGCGGTTGCCGCCGCTGCGCCACCGGCCCAGCCCAGCGCAACGGCGATGAACAGGTTCGATTTCATCGCTTGAATGTAGCCAGACCACAAGGCGAGGAAGCACCGGGAATGCGCTCGAACCCAGCGTTCTGAACGCGGTCATCATTCGGTGGGTTTCGACTTGCAGGTGAATCACGGCGATGAAAGTTCACACACACTGGGCGACCGCCTGCACCGCGTCGGCTGGGCTCGCGCTGTGGCTGGGCCTGGCCGCGTGCACCGGCCCGACAGGGCCCGGGCCGCAGCCACCGGCTTCGATGTTGCCGGCCGCGCTACCTGCCGTGGACACCTCAGCCGTCCCTTTTGCCGACCCCGGCAGCACGCTGGACGCGGGCTGGGAAAGCGGCGGCGTGATGCAGATCTTCGTGCGCAGCTACCGGGACAGCGACGGCGATGGCATCGGCGACCTGCGCGGTTTGATATCGCGCCTGGACCACCTGCGCGACCTGGGCGTTAAGGGCTTGTGGCTGATGCCCGTGACGGCCAGCCAGGACGGCGATCACGGTTACGCGGTGGCCGACTACCGTGCCATCGAAAAGGCCTACGGCACCTTGGCCGATTTCGACGAACTGCTGAAACAGGCGCACGCGCGCGGCATCGGCGTGGTCATCGACTACGTCATCAACCACAGCGCCGCCAGCCACCCGCTGTTCCAGCAGTCGCTCAGCGGCCCCGGCAACGCCTACCGCGACTGGTACGTGTGGCAAGACCCGGCACCCGGCGGCTGGTCCATTTACGGCGGCAACCCCTGGCGCCGCAGCGCGCACGGTGCCTACTTCGCCGGCTTCTCGGACACCATGCCCGACTTCAACTTCAAGTTGCCCGCGGTGGTCGCCTTCCACGAAGACAACCAGCGCTTCTGGTTCAACCGCGGCGTCGACGGCCTGCGCTTCGACGCCGTGGGCCACCTGATCGAGAACGGTCCGCAAGCCTGGGACAACCAGCCCGAGAACTACCCGCTGATGGCGCGCATGCGCGCGTTGGCCGACGCCTACCGGCAGCGCACCATCGTCTGCGAAAGCCCTGCCGATGGGCGCGGCTTCGCGGCCGCGACCGCCTGCGGCAGTGCTTTCGCCTTCGACCTGAGCCCGGCGTTGATCGGCGCAGCGCGCGGCGACGTGCGCGCCATCCAGGCGGTCAGCGACTATTTCAAGACCGCGCCAGCCAGCATGGCCACTTTTCTGTCCAACCACGACGCCTTTGCCGGCCGCCGTGTGGCCGACCAACTGCACGGCGACACGGCGCAGCTGAAGCTGGCTGCCGCCACGCTGCTGCTGCTGCCGGGCCGGCCCTACCTTTACTACGGTGAGGAAGTGGGCATGGCCGGTGCGGCCACGCTGCGCGGTGACCCGCAGCTGCGCACGCCGATGAGCTGGACGGCCGATACCGCGCGCGGGGGCTACACCAGCGGTACGCCTTATCGCGCACTGGCGGCAAACGTGGCCACACACAACGTGGCCGTGCAGGCCACCGACCCGCAGTCGATCCTGAATTTCTACAAGGCGATGCTGAAGCTGCGCAACACCCTGCCGAGCATTGCGCGCGGTGGCTACGCAGCCGCTGCGGTCAGCGGGCAAACCGCCAGCTGGCAGCGCCGCCTGGGCGACGAAACGACGGTGGTGCTGATCAACTACGGCCGGTCCCAGGTTGACGCCAGCCTGCAGGCGCTGCCGGCTCAAGGAACCTTGCAGCCGTTGTGGCCGGCCGACGCAGCAGCGCTGCGCATCGGGCTCGACGGCAGCGCCCGTGCGACCTTGCAGCCGCAGTCGGTGCGGGTGTTTCGCGTGCAGCACTAGGGTCAGACGGTCGTGTAGTTTTGCTACGGCGCTGAGCTTCGGGGGTACCTTAAGTCGTTGATTTACCGGCTTTGTTGATTCCGAACCGGGGTGAACGCTCATTGTTGGCGGCAACTTCGACTTGTATATTCAATACAAATCCACGCGTTTGCGGGTGTTTGCGGTTGTTTGCGGATGTCTGCGAATGTCTGCCGGAGGAGCTCAGTGGCCGATGTGAAACTGACCGGGGTCGGCAAGGCCTACGGCGACGTGAAGATCCTGCAGGGCATCGACCTCGACATCCGCGACGGCGAGTTCATGGTTTTCGTCGGCCCCAGCGGCTGCGGCAAGAGCACGCTGCTGCGCACCATTGCCGGCCTGGAAGATATTACCGAAGGCGAACTGCGCATCGGCGGCCGGGTGGTCAACGACGTGCCGCCGTCCGAGCGCGGCATCAGCATGGTCTTCCAGAGCTACGCGCTCTACCCGCACATGGACCTGTTCGAGAACATGGCCTTCGGCCTGCGGCTGGCGAAGGTGCCCAAGGCCGAGATCGAGGCCGCGGTGAACCAGGCCGCCAAGGTCCTGCACATCGACCACCTGCTGCAGCGCAAGCCCAAAGACCTGTCAGGCGGCCAGCGCCAGCGCGTGGCCATCGGCCGGGCCATCGTGCGCAAGCCCGAGGTCTTCTTGTTCGACGAGCCGCTGTCCAACCTGGACACCGCGCTGCGCGTGAAGATGCGCTACGAATTCGCCAAGCTGCATGAACAGTTCAAGACGACGATGGTCTACGTCACGCACGACCAAATCGAGGCGATGACGCTGGCCGACCGCATCGTGGTGCTGCAGGCCGGGCGCATCGAACAGGTCGGCACGCCGATGGGCCTGTACGAACACCCGTGCAATCTGTTCGTGGCCGGCTTCATCGGCAGCCCGGGGATGAATTTCATCGCCGCGACGGTGCAGGAAGCCACGGCCCACGGCGCGACCGTGAAACTGGGCGGCGGCGAGAGCATCCGTTGCGCGGTCGATGCCGGCAGTGCCCGGCCCGGCGACAAGGTCACGCTGGGCGTGCGACCGGAACACCTGCGCGCCGGCGTGGCCGACAACGCACTGAACACCACCGTCACTTTCGTCGAATCCCTCGGCAGCATGACCTACGCTTACTGCAGCAACCCGGGGCTGGACGACGTCATCACCTGCGCGGTCGAAGGCGACCGCCGGATCGACGCCGGCGCGGTGCTGCCGCTGGGCGTGCCGGTCGAGAAGGCCTACCTCTTCGACGCGCAGGGCCGGGCCTTCCAGCGCGCCGCTGCGGCCCTGCACCGCCATGTGGCTTGAGGTCCGCGTGGCTTCGTCTGTGGTTGCGTCTGTGGTTGCGACTGTGGCTGCGTCCGTGGCCACCTGTCTGGCCGCGTTGACCCTGCCGGTGGCAGCGCAGGCGCAGGCCACCAACCCGCCGCGCCTGCTGGTCTGGATCAACGGCGACAAGGGCTACAACGGCCTGCAGAGGGTCGGCGACCAGTTCGCGCAGCTCAGCGGCGTGCAGGTCGTCGTGCAGCACCCCGAAGGCGCGCCCGACAAGTTTGGCGCGGCGGCTGCGGCCGGCAAGGGCCCCGACATCTTCTGCTGGCCGCACGACCGCACTGGCGAATGGGCGCGTTCGGGCCTGATCGTGCCCATCAAGCCGCCGCCGCGCGTGCGTGACGAGATCGATCCTGGTGCCTGGCAGGCCTTCACCTACAAGGGCCAGGTCTGGGGCTACCCGCTGGCCATCGAGGCCATCGGGCTGATCTACAACCGCGCACTCGTGCCAACGCCGCCGGCCACCTTCGACGAGGTCATCGCGCTGGACCAGAAGCTGAAGGCGGCCAGCGGCGGCAAGACCAGCGCCATCCTGTGGGACTACAACAAGTCCTTCTTCAGCTGGCCGCTGTTGGCCGGGCCGGGCGGCTACGTCTTCGGCCGCACGGCGCAGGGCGAACTCGACAGCAGGAACGTCGGTGTGAACACGGCCGGCGCGTTGAAGGGCGCAGAAATGCTCGACCGCCTGATCACCGGCGGCACGATGCCCAAAGGCGCGCGCTACGCCGAGATGGAAGCCGGCTTCGCACGCGGCCAGGTGGCGATGATGGTCAGCGGCCCGTGGTCTTGGGAAAACGCCAAGAAGGCCGGCATCGATTTCGGCGTGGCGCCCGTGCCCGCCGTGGTGCCCGGCCAGCCCAGCAAGACCTTCGTCGGCGTGCTGGGCTGCATGGTCAGCGCGCCCAGCAAGCTGAAGGACATCGCGCGTGAATTCATCGAGAACCACCTGCTGAAAGTCGAAAGCCTGAAGACGATTTCAGCCGATGTGCCGCTGGGCACGCCGGCCAACAAGGCGTATTTCAAGGAACTGAGCGCCGACCCGCGCATCGTCGCCACGATGGCCAATGCGCAGCGCGGCGAGCCGATACCGAACATCCCGGAAATGGGCCGTTTCTTCCCGGCGATGGACGCTGCGCTGGAGGCCATCAGCAACGGTCGTCAGGCCCCGAAGGCGGCGCTCGACGGCGCGGCAGCGCGCATGAAAAGCCAATGAGTCCAACCGCATCCTTGTCGGTCGTCTGGACCGGTCGGGCCATGGCCACACTGGTGGCGCTGGCCCTGATGTGGCTGGTCTTCAGCCTGTGGGCCGTCGGGCAGGCGCTGGCCGCCGTGGGCGTGCTGGCGGTGGGCGGCAGTGCGCTGTTCGTTTATGCCACCGCGCAGAGCGTGGCCTGGAAATACCTGTTTCCGGGCGTGACCGGGATGTTGGTGTTCGTGGCCTTCCCGCTGCTGTACACGGTGCAGATCGGGTTCACGAATTACGCGTCGAACAACCTGCTGGAAGAAGCACGGGCGCGGGCCTACCTGCTGGAGCAGACCCTTGCCGACGAAACGCAGTCACGGCCCTACACGTTGCATGCCGAAGGCGCATCTTTTCGTCTGAGGCTGGCCCCGCACGAAGGCGCGACTGACGAGGCACTGGTGTCGCCGCCATTGAGTTTGCGCGCTGCCGTTGCGGCCGCAGCGCCGGTCGTGATGCAGCCACCGGGCGCCACCATGCTGGCCGCGCCGCTGAATTTGCGCGAGCTGATCACCCACCGCGACGCACTCGCCGCATTGCAATTGCAATTGCCCGATGGCAAGCGCATCCGTTACGCCGGGCTGCGCGAGTTCGGCCCGATCGCCCCGCTTTGGAAAGCCGAGGCCGATGGCGCGTTGACGCAGGTCATCACCGGCAACACCTACCGCGCCAACCGCAACACCGGCTATTTCGAAACCGCCAGTGGCGAACGCATGCAGCCCGGCTTCAAGGTCAACATCGGCCTGGCCAATTACAGCCGCATGCTGCTGGACGCCGACTTTCGCGGCCCTTTCGTCAGCATCTTCATCTGGACCGTGCTGTTCGCTGCCCTGACGGTGCTGTTCAGCACCGCGCTGGGCATGACCTTGGCCGTCTTGCTGGAATGGCAGAACCTGAAATACCGCGCGCTCTACCGCACGTTGCTGTTCCTGCCGTATGCGGTGCCGGGCTTTATCAGCATTCTGGTGTTCAAGGGTTTGTTCAACCAAAACTTCGGCGAGATCAACGGTATCCTGAACGCGCTGTTCGGCGTGCGCCCGGCGTGGTTTGCCGACCCGCTGCTGGCCAAGGTGATGATCTTGATCGTCAACACCTGGCTGGGTTACCCGTACATCATGATTTTGTGCACCGGCTTGATCAAGGCGATACCGGCCGATCTGTACGAAGCCAGCGCGATTGCCGGTGCCAAACCACTGACCAATTTCTTCAAGATCACCGCGCCACTGATTGCGAAGCCGTTGACGCCGCTGCTGATCAGCGCCTTCGCCTTCAATTTCAACAATTTCGTGCTGATCAGTCTGCTCACCGACGGCAGGCCCGATTACTTGAACACCAAATTGCCGGCCGGCACGAACGACATCCTGGTCAGCTACACCTACCGCATCGCGTTCACCGACAGCGGGCAGAACTTCGGCCTGGCCGCTGCCATCAGCACCTTGATTTTCGTGATGGTGGCGATCATGGCGCTGGTGCAATTGAAGATCACGCAGCGCAGCGAAAGGAGCCGTTGACATGGCCATCGTCACGGGCAGAAGCGGCCGCTGGCGCGTCATCGGCGCGCACGCGGGCTTGTGGGTGCTGCTGGCCTTCACGCTGTTCCCGCTGCTGGCCGTCGTCAGCATTTCGCTGCGGCCGGGCAATTTCGCCACCGGGTCGCTGATTCCGTCCACCATCAGTTTCGAACACTGGCAGTTGGCGCTCGGCATGCCCGTCACGCAGGCCGACGGCACGCTGGTGCAGCCGCCGTTTCCGGTGCTGCTGTGGCTTTGGAACAGCATCAAGATCGCGACGATTTCAGCCGTGCTGATCGTGGCCATTTCCACCACCGCCGCGTATGCGTTTGCGCGCCTGCATTTCGCCCGCAAGCAACTCATCTTGAACAGCATGTTGCTGCTGCAGATGTTCCCGGTGGCCGTGGCGCTGGTGGCCATCTACGCCATCTTCGAGGGCATCGGCACGCAACTTCCCGCACTGGGCATCGAAACGCATGCCGGCCTGATCGTGGCCTACCTGGGAGGCGTGGCCATGCACATCTGGACCATCAAGGGCTACTTCGAAACCATTCCGCTGGAGATTGAAGAAAACGCCAAAGTCGACGGCGCTACGCACTGGCAGGCTTTCCGCCTGGTGCTGCTGCCAATGGCCGTGCCCATCCTGATGGTGGTCTTCGTGCTGGCCTTCATCGGCACCATCATCGAATACCCGGTGGCCTCGATCCTGCTGCGTGAAGAGCCCAATCTGACGCTGGCGGTGGGCAGCAAGTTCTACCTCTACGAGCAGAAATACCTGTGGGGCGACTTCGCGGCCGCGGCGGTGTTGAGCGGCCTGCCGATCACGATGGTCTTCCTGCTGGCGCAGAAGTGGATCGTGTCGGGTTTGACCGCCGGTGGTGTGAAGGGCTGAAGCGAGACCTCGGCCCGCCAGGGCCGTGGTTTCACACTGCGAATGGCACCTGCTTCAAAAAGGCCGCCGCACCGCCCAGCACAAAAAGGTTGGGCGATTGCGTGGCTGCCATGCCGGCGCGGATCTTCGCGTGGAAGGCCGTGTAGTCGCCGCTGT
>JAYSYH010000275.1:0-11712 GCA_043716645.1 Betaproteobacteria bacterium
CGACCAGCACCGTGGGCTGGCACCACACACCGCCATCGTGCTGCACCACCTGCCCGCCCGTGACGGCGCGCGCGCCGCGCGCCAGCGCGTCGGCCAGATGGCGGCGCACGATAGGCTCTTGAACGGCGGCGATGATCGGGCCGATCTGGCCCTGGCGGATGTCGGGCCAGCACGGGCGCAAGGCAGCCACTTCGGCGGCCAGCAATGCGACGAAACGGTCGTGCACGCGCCGGTCGACGTAACAGCGTTCGATGGACATGCAGCTTTGCCCGGCGCTGCCCATGCTGCCCCATGCCAGCGCCCGCGCGGCGGCGGGCAGGTCGGCATCGGCGCAAACGATGGCCGCGTCTTTGCCACCCAGTTCCAGGTGCACCGGCACGAAGGCCTCGGCGGCCACCTGCGCCACTTGGCGGCCGCTGCGCACGCTGCCGGTGAAACAGACCACGTCGCTGTGGCGCACCAGCGCTTCGCCGGTCGGCGCGGCGCCGGTGACCCAGGCCACCACCGGCGCCAGCAAGGGCACGCGGGCGAACGCGGCTTGCACCACCGGCACGAAACGCGGCGTGGCTTCCGACGGTTTGATCAGCACCGCACAACCGGCCACCAGCGCCGGTATCGCATCGATCAGCGACAGCAACAGTGGAAAGTTCCACGGGCTGATGATGCCGGCCACGCCATACGGTCGGCGGTGCTGTTCGATGACGATGTGCGGCATGCGCGAGCGGCGCGGCGCCTCATCGGCCAGCAGCGCCGGCGCGTCGGCCAGCCAGCGCCGGATGGTGCCCACGCTACCCTGCACTTCCAGCACCGACTCGTGGTGGCGGCCGGTGTCGGCCGTCAAGGCGGCCACCAGCGCGTCGCTATCGGCCAGCAAGACTTCGGCAAGTTGCAGCATGGCGGCCAGCCGTGCGGCGACGCTGAGCGCAGCCCAGGCCGGCTGCGCTGCGCGAAGCGCGGCAGCCGCCTCGGCCACTGCAGCCGCAGGGTGCACGGGCATCTGGTAATCAATCAGCCCGCTGCGCGGGTTGCGGATCGGCAGGTCGGTGCAAAGACTCACGGTGTGGGGACTCCGGTGGGCGTCAGGCGATGAACGATCGGGTCAAGACGATGGACGATGGACGATGGACGATCAAAGTGCGCGGATCTCGGCGGCGGCGCATTCGCCCGATTCCATGGCCGCCTCCAGGCCACGCAGCGCCAGGCCGGTGTGTTCGCCCGCAGAATGCACGCCGCACGGCGCCACGCGACGACGGGTAGATACGCGCCAGTTCGTCGGCCACACGGCGGGCGGCCTCGCCATCGTCCAGTTCGTCCCAGCTTATGGTGCCGTGGCCGTTGAGCCGAACCGTCAGCGTCTGGGCGCGGCCGCTGCCCTGCGGGTCTTGCGCAAAGATGCGCCGCAGGGCGCATCGCCGGCAAGGGCAAGGCGCAGACCGCCCAGCGCGTGCGGTAGCGGCTGCCGTCGTGGCCGTCGTGGCTGTTCACGCTGACACCGGCGGCGTGGCTGTCCAGCGCCACCGCGCGGCGGTTCAGCAGCACCTCGCCACGCAGGGCGCGGGCCATCGCTTCTGGCAGGCGCTGGTTGCCGCCGGCCATGTTGAACACCGGGCCCGGCGTCTTCATCAACTCGACGCCGTTGCGCTGCACGCCGTACAGGTTCAACAGCGAGGTGTCGGCCAGCGTGTCGCCATAGCTGTTGTTCACCGCCAGCAGGCGCAGTGCAGCGTCGCCCAGGCCTTGCGCACGCAGTTCGCCCAGCACGGGCAGGTCCAGCCCGGCATGGGCCGGCTCACGCCAGGCCGTGATGGAGGCCAGCGGGCTGGCGCCGACCAGGCCGTCATCGCGCAGCAGCGGCGAGGCTGGCGTGGGCTGCAGCACCAGCCCGAGCTGGCTCGCGCTGGCCAGCACCAGCCCGAGCTGGCTCGCGCTGGCCAGCACCCGCGTGTAGGCCGCGCCGATCTGGTTGCCGCCGGTTTCTGGGTGACCGGGCAGGTTGTCCAGCGTGTGCGCGCGCCCGCCGATGCGCGCACTGCCTTCCAGCACGCGCACGCTCAGGCCGCCGGCTTCCAGTTGCCGTGCCGCATGCAGGCCGGCCAGACCGGTTCCGAGCGAGATGAAATCGGCATCGACAGTGCGCGCAGGGCCTGCGCTGGCCACGGCAAAGGCAGGCTCGCAGGTGGCGCCGGCCAGCAGCGCTGCCGCCTGCAACACGCCGCGCCGGCGCAGGGGCTGGACCGGCGATGCCGGCGCGTCCGGCGAGACTGGCGAGACTGGCGAGACTGGCGAGACTGAAGAAACTGGCGAGACAAACCAATCTAGCGAATCCGGGCGCGCGCTGAACGAAGGCGTCGTCATCATTTTATGATACTTGTCCGGACAAATAGCGGCAAGGCTGCGCGGCTGCAGAATAGCGTGACCGCCACGCTGCCGGTGCAATTGACAGCCTATCTTCGGCTGCTATGATTTGTCCGGACAAGTAGTGATAATGCCCGCCGAGGAAACCCATGAACACCCTGATCGTGCTGTTCAATCTGAAAGACGCCAGCCGCCGCGCCGACTACGAGCGCTGGGCCCGCGAAGTCGATCTGCCGACCGCCAGTGCGCTGTCTTCGGTGGACCGTTTCGAGGTGTTGAAGGCCAGCGGTCTGCTGACCGGCGGGCCTGCACCATACGAATACATCGAGGTGCTGCGCATCAACGACATGGCGCAGCTCGGCGTCGATATCGGTACGCCGACGATGCAGTCGGTGTCGGCACAGTTTCAGGCTTTTGCAGATCAGCCGCTGTTCATCCTGACCGAAGCGCTTTGACGCATCCGGCGCAGCAACTGCACACCTTCGGCCGATCGTCAGTACAAGCACAACAGCGTGGCCCAGTACCCTGAATTGCATGGCAAGGTGGCCATCGTCACCGGCGCCGGACGCCGCGGCGGACTGGGGGCAGCGATCGCGCAGCGCCTGGCGGCCGAAGGTGCGAAGGTCGTGCTGGCCGATTTGCCGACCGAGGTGCCTACAGACCAGCCCGCAGACCAGCCCGTGGACCTGCAACAAGACGCGGCGCCGCGCACCGAGTTGCAGGCCGTGGTCGCCGACATCGCCGCTGCAGGCGGGCAGGCATTGGCGCTGACCTGCGACATGCTGGACGGCGCGGCTGTCGAACGGCTGGTGGCCGACACCGTGCGGGTCTGGGGCGGGGTCGACATCCTGGTCAACAACGCCGGTGTCGGTAACGTGATGAAGCCCATCGTCGACATGAGCCTGGACGAATGGGACACCGTGCTGGGCGTCAACCTGCGGGGTGTGTTCGCGGCCACGCAGGCGGTGGCCCGGCACTTCATCAGCCAGGGCCGCGGCGGGCGCATCGTCAACATCGCCAGCCAGGCCGCCAAGTCGGGCTTTCCGCATGCGGCCGCTTACTGCGCGTCCAAGCACGGGCTGGTGGGCCTGACGCGGGTCGCGGCCATCGAACTGGCAGCCCACCGGGTGACCGTCAACGCGGTATGCCCCAACCACGTCACCACCGGGCTTGGCGCGTGGCAGAACGCTTACTTCGCGCAGTTGCTGGGCAAGTCCGTGGACGACTACCTGGCCGACATGCGCGCGCGCATCCCGCTGGGCCGAGCTGGGCTCCCCAGCGACACCGCCAACGCTGTGGCCTTCCTGTGTTCCGAGCAGGCGCAGTACATCACCGGCGAGGCGATGAACGTCTCGGGCGGCGAAGAGGTGCATTGAGATGGCCCCCGCTGCAGCGGCCCCCTGGTCCTGGCCGCACGGCGCCAGGCTGGCCTTGTGCATCGTCGTCAACGTCGAAGAAGGCGCCGAGTACAGCCTGGCCGAGGGCGACCCGCTGCCCGAGCCGGTGGATGAACTGGGCGTGGTGTTGAAGAGGCCGGTGCGCATGCATGGCAACGAATCGAATTACCGCTATGGCATCAACGAAGGTGCCCGCCGCATCGTGGCCTTGCTGGACGCCCACGGCCTGCCGGCCACCTGGACTGCGGCGGCACAGGCACTGGAGCGCGCGCCGCAACTGGCGCAGACCATCCGCGCACGTGGCGACGAAACCTGCGCCCACGGCTGGCGCTGGGTGCACCAGTTCCGCATGGACGAAGCCGAAGAACGCGCCTTCATCCGCCGCGCGGCCGACAGCATCGAAGCCAGCACCGGCACCCGACCGGTGGGCTGGCTGTCACGCTACCTGCACACCGACCACACGCGGCGGCTGCTGCAGGAAGCCGGCTTTCTGTATCACATGGATGACTACAGCGCCGACACGCCGTTCTGGGGTGAGGTGGGCGGGTCGGACCGCGCGATGGTCATCGTGCCGTATGCGCTGGACAGCAACGACATGAAGATGTGGATCGCACCGGCTTACACGCCCGACATGTGGTTGAAGTACGCCTGCGACAGCTTCGACGTGCTGCTGGCCGAAGGCCGGGCCGCGGGCGCACGCCAGACCGCGCCGCGCATGATGTCGCTGGGGCTGCACCTGCGCATCATCGGCAGGCCGGGCCGCATCGGCGCGTTGCAGCGCTTTCTCGACCACGTGGCGCAGGCCGGCGCAAGCCCAGGTGCCAGCGATGTCTGGGTCACCACCCGCCGCGCGGTGGCTGAACATTTCGCGGCGTCCGTTGCGGCACCCGTGCCCGTACCTTCTGCGCCACCGCCAGCATGACACTGCTGCAAGCCGCCCGATCGGTGCTTTTCGTGCCAGCCCACCGGCCTGACCGGTACGCCAAGGCCGGTGCGTCCGGTGCCGACCTGGTGTGCATCGATCTGGAAGATGCGGTGCCGCCAGCCGCGCGGGCCGCCGCGCGGTCGACTTTAGTGGCGTGGCTGGGCGAACAGCCCTTGACCCACCCCTACGGCGTGCGCCTCAACGGCCTGCACACGGCCGATGGCCTGCGCGACCTGCTGGCCCTGCAGGACGCGGCTGCCCGGCCTGCTTTCGTGATGCTGGCCAAGGCCGAAAGCGCCAACGACATGACTTTGCTGGCGGCGCAACTGCCGGGGCTGCCGCTGGTGGCCCTGATCGAAAGTGCGCGTGGCCTGCGGGCGGCTGCCGACATCGCTGCTGTCCACCCGCAGGTGCAAGCCCTGATGCTGGGTGGCGCCGACCTGGCCGCCGACCTGGGCTGTGCCTTTGCCTGGGAGCCCTTGCTGCATGCGCGTGCCACGCTGGTGCTGGCGGCAGCAACCGCGGTGGCAACCGCGGCGGCGTCCTTGACAGCAGCACGCAGCCTGGCCGTGTGGGACGTGCCCTGGCTCGACATCGACGACGCCGCAGGCTGCCAGGCCGAAACCGCACGCGCCGTGGCACTGGGCTGCACCGCCAAGGCCGTCATCCACCCCGCGCAGGTGGCGGCGGTACACGCCGGTTTGTGCCCCACGCCGCAAGCCCTGGTGCAGGCCCGGCAGGTGGTGCAGGCCGCGCGCGAAAACACCGGTGCATTCATGCTGGAGGGCCGCATGGTCGACCGCCCCGTGCTGCTGGCTGCGCAGCGCGTGCTGCGCCTGGGCGGCGACCGAATCGACACAGGGGGCTGAAGCAGATGGTGCAGAACACAAAGCAGGTGGGCGCGCAGCGCTACCGCGAAACTTTCGGCCGTCACTACGAGGATTTCACCGTTGGCGACATCTATGAACACCGCCCCGGCCGGACCATCAGCGAAACCGACAACACCTGGTTCACGCTGTTGACGATGAACACCCACCCGATGCACTTCGACGCCGAATATGCCAAGGCTTCAGAGTTCGGTCGCTGCATCGTCTGCAGCCCCTTCACGGTGGCCCTGATGGTCGGCATGAGCGTTACCGACGTATCGCAGAAAGCCATCGCCAACCTGGGCTGGAACGACATCCGCATGACCCACCCGCTGTTTGCCGGCGACACGCTGACGGCCGAATCGGAAGTGCTGGCCAAACGCGATTCGGCGTCGCGCCCCACTGCCGGCATCGTCACGGTCAAGACCACCGGCTTCAATCAGCACGGCGTTGTGGTGTGCACTTTCACCCGCACCATGCTGGTTGCCAAAGCCGGCCACAGCATCGAAGACCAGGTGAATTACTGAGATGAACAACCACAGCACGGCCTGGACGGCCGACGACGAACGGGCGGTGCTCGACAGCATTGCCACCTGGGTGGACAAGGAAGTGCGCCCGGTGGCCCGGCGCTTCGATCAGGCTGACGAGTACCCGCACGCGCTGGTCGAGCAGATGAAGGCGCTGGGCCTGTTCGGCGCCACCATCGCGCAGGCCCATGGCGGGCTGGGCCTGTCGGCATCGGTGTATGCACGCATCGTCATCAATGTCGCTTCAGCGTGGATGGCACCCAGCGGCATCTTCAATTCGCACCTGATCATGGCTTCGGCCATCGAGCGCTTCGGTACCGAGGCGCAGAAAGCCGAATTCCTGCCGCGCATGGCCAGCGGCGAATTCCGCGGCGGCATTGGCCTGACCGAACCGAATGCCGGCACCGACCTGCAGGCCATCCGCACGTCGGCGCGGCTGGAGGGCGACCACTATGTCGTCAACGGTGCGAAGACCTGGATCACCAACAGTGGCAACGGGCACGGTATCTTGTTGCTGGTCAAGACCGATCCGAGCGCCGAGCCGCGCCACAAGGGCATGAGCCTGCTCATCGCGGAAAAAGCCGACGGCTTCGTCGTGGCCAAGAAGATGGGCAAGCTGGGCTACAAGTCCATCGACACCTGCGAACTCGTGTTCGACAACTACCGCGTGCCGGCCAACCGCCTGGTGGGCGGCGTGGAAGGCCGGGGCTTCGCACAGATAGCCGGCGGGCTGGAACTCGGGCGCATCAACGTGGCGGCGCGCGGCTGCGGCATCGCCCAAGGCGCGCTGGACCTGTCTTTGCGCTACGCGCAAGAGCGCATGACCTTCGGCAAGCCGATTTGCCAGCACCAGGCCATACAGTTGAAGCTGGCCGAAATGGCCACGCAGGTCGAAGCGGCGAAGTTGCTGATCGAGCAAGCCGCGCGCAAATACGACAGCGGCGAGCGCTGTGACATGGAAGCGGCGATGGCCAAATACTTCGGCAGCGAAGCCGGCGTCTTCTGCGCGGGCGAGGCGATGCGCATCTTCGGCGGCTACAGCTACAGCACCGAATACGAGATCGAGCGCTACTACCGCGACGCCATGCTGATGTGCATCGGCGAAGGCACCAACGAGGTTTTGAAAACCATCATCGCCAAGCAATTGATTGCGCGGCACCCGGCTTGAACATGAACGCCGCCGGACTGCCCCTGCCACGCGCTTTGCCATTGGCCGGCGTGCGCATCCTGGCCGTCGAGCAATACGGCGCCGGGCCGTTCGGCAGCCTGCACCTGGCCGACCTGGGCGCCGAGGTCATAAAGATCGAAGCGCCGGGCGGCGGTGACGTGTCACGCGCCACCGGGCCGCACTTCCTGGGCCCCGACGACAGCCAGTTTTTCCAGACCTTCAACCGCAACAAGTCCAGCGTGGTGCTGGACCTGAAAAGCGACGCTGGCCGTGCCAGCTTCCACAGCCTGGTGGCCAGCGCCGACGCGGTGCTGAACAACCTGCGCGGCGACCAGCCGGCCCGGCTGGGCCTGACCCATGCCGCCTTGCAGGCGCTGAACCCGCGTGTCGTCTGCGCCCACCTGTCGGCCTACGGGCGCGACAACGAGCGCGCCGCGTGGCCGGGCTATGACTACCTGATGCAGGCCGAGTGCGGCTACCTGCACCTGACGGGCGAGCCCGACGGCCCGCCCACGCGCATGGGGCTGTCGATGGTCGACTACATGACCGGCGTGACGCTGGCCATGGGCCTGCTGGCGGCACTGATCGGTGCGATGAAGACCGGCCACGGGCGCGATGTCGATGTCAGCCTGTTCGACGTGGCGCTGTTCCAGTTGACCTACCCGGCCACCTGGTACTTGAACGGCGGCAGCGTCACCACCCGGCAGCCGCAGTCGGCCCATCCGACGACGGTACCCTGCCAGTTGTTCGCCAGCGCCGACGGCCATGTCTTCGTGATGTGCATGACAGCCAAATTCTGGGACTTGCTGGTCGACGAGATCGGCAACCCGGGCCTGCGCGCCGAACGCTTTGCGACGGTGGCCGCGCGCCGCCAACACCGCACTGAATTGATTGCTCTGCTGAACGTCGAATTCGTCCAACGCAGTACCACCGCCTGGCTGACCGCACTGGCCGGCAAGCTGCCCATCGCGCCCGTGCTGGGCCTGGCACAGGCGCTGGACAACCCGTACCTGCAACGCAACGGTCTGCTGCAGGCGCTGCCACACCCGGCCGACCCCGAACTGCGTGTGTTGGCCAGCCCCATCAAGCTGGACGGCCAACGGCTGCCCGGCCGCGCTGGTTCCGCGCTGGGTGCCGACACCGCCCGGTTGCTGGGCGAGGCGGCGGACCCGCCGGCGGCACCGTGAATGCAGGCAGCCTTGAGCAATCACCAATCACCCATCACCAACCACCAACCACCAGTGCCGACCACCAGCACCGCCTACTTGCTGGCCTCGTCCGCCGCGCTGGCCGCGCCGGCTGCACGCGCTGCGGCTGCGTTTTGCGCCCGGTTGAGATCCTCGACGATCTTTGCCTGCCGGGCCTGAGCCTGGCTGGCCTGGGCCGCCTGCGTCGCCGCCACCGTCGCAGCAGTGCCGGCCACCTCGGCGCCACATCCCGGCAGCGCACCGAACAGCGGCGCCAGGAGCATGGTGGCCTGAACGAGATTCATTTTCATGGCTGAATTTTGCGATGGTTCATCTCGGGGTCCTGACTGAGCATTTCCTTGGTCTTGGCGGACAGGGTGCCGTCCGCGCTGGCGACCTTCCCCAGGTTGCCGACGCATTCATCACACCCGGAATGCCCGACCGCAAGGTGCAAACCCGCAGAGCGCCGGTGGTGCAAGGTTTCTTCGACCTTGCGCATCGCGAAAATCGGCAGAAAGCGGGTGATGCGGGCATCTGCGCCAAGGTGTGCGAGCTCGTCTTCATACAGCCGCGTCACTTCCTTTTGCGACACGTGGCACTTCCTGGAGATCAACTCGAGCGCTCGGGTCGGCAGCGCAAGCTGCTTTTGGATCGTCAACATCGGGTAGACCTCCGACTCGCCTGAGTCACCGATCGACCCTAGTGCGCAAGTTGATGGAATGCCGTGCGCCGGCCCACACAGCGCACCCCGGCGGGGGGTCTTTCGCAAGTGCTTGTGCTGCAGGTGCAGTTCAACAGGGTGCCGGGCTGAATCCGCTCAGCGCCGCCGCCACGCCATTCGTCCAACCAAACCCGTCTTGCCCCGGGTATTCGCCGCCGCCGCCTGGGCGGCCTTCGCAGACGTTGTACTTTTCCATCAGCTTGCCGGTCTGCTGATAGACCCGTTCAACGACGCCGAGCCAGCGCGTCGCAATGGTCTGGGCCAACCGGAGCTGGTCGTACTGGCGCAGGCCGGCCACCGCCATCCATTGCAACGGTGCCCAACCGTTGGGTGCGTCCCACTGCTGGCCGCTGAACTGCGTGGTGGCCAAACCGTCGGCAGCGATAACGTGCAAGGCGGGCGCATCGCCGCCGAACACCTGTTCGCGCAAGGCGCCAGCCGGATCGCCTTTCTGGGCGATACGACCTTGCCCGAAGTGGCACAGCGTGTTCCCGAGGACGTGGCTGTGGTGGGCTACGACGACATCAGATTGGCACGCTACTGCCAACCGCCGCTGACCACCGTGCGCCAACCCATCGAGGCTGCCGGCAAGGCCCTGATCGATTTGCTGATGGCGCAGCCTGCCGGCAATCGGCCGTCATCCCTGCAGTTGCAGACCGAGCTGATTCAGCGGGCGACGACCCGCGCGGTAGCGCCGCCAACGGCGCGGACAAGGCCGCTCAGCGCGGCGTCGCGCCGATCACGTTGATCACGTTGATCGTCAGCGCCAGACAGCGTTTGGTTTCCCTTCAAGCTGTCACTTTCGATCTGCCGTGCTGTCTACCGCATGGCCTTGGGCCTGCGAGCCGGGCAGCACGTGCTAGGACAGCAGCCGGGTCAAGGCATCCGGATGGAGCGCCCAGCCGAGCAAGCCCGACACGCCCATCAGCACGCCAAAGCCGATGGGCGCCCAGGCCAGCCAGTACATCCACCAGATCCGGGTCAGGGCGGCCACGGCAAGCAGTGCGATGGCAATCGCCAGGGCGGCGTCGGAAAGGTCGAACTGGTCGTCGCGAAAGTTCAAACTGTCGTAGGTTTTTTGGTCCTGCTCGGCCTGTGCTTTGAGTACGGCCTTCTTTTGCGCTTCGCTGGCGGCTTTGGCTTCATAGCGGGCGATGGCTTCGTCGTAAGCGGCGACATCGATGGCTGAACGCCCGCCTCGGGCCAAACGCAATTGCGTGGCGGTCGCCTCGGAAAGTTCCTGCCGGATGTTGCGCGCCTGGTAGAAGTTCCAGTGGTCGAGCTTGTCGGCCTGCGCCTGTTGCATGGCCTGCACGATGTTGTCGTCCTTGACCTTGCACACGCCCATGAAGGTGGCGAGCAAGGCCACGGTGACGGCGACGCAGGTGTTGAGCAAAGCCGTGTTGCGGTTGTCAGCAGCGGCGCTCGGTTCAAGCAGTTTTTGCGGCTCGTTGTCCATGCCGTGCATTGTGCCCAGCGCGGTTGCGGTGCGGCGTTGGTTTGACGGCGGCACCGCGTCGCCCTGCGACTTTTCCCGATTGACATCACCGGGGCTGACCTTCACGCTGAAAGCATCAACCATCAGGAGTTTCGACATGACCGTACAAGTTCGACTTGGGCAGCGCGTGATGCGACTGGCGATGTGCGCCACCGTGGCCGGGGCGGCCCTGGCCTCGCAAAGCAGCCACGCGGTGGTCGTTGCCGTGGACTTTTCGGCCAATGCCTTGTCCACCGTGCCGTTCAGCATCGACGGCATGTATCTGAATTTGGTGACGGGCATGGCAACCGCCGCGTTCAGTTCGGGCTACGACATCAACCCGTACTTCACCGGGTCCACAGCGCCACCGGCGGTTTTTCGCCTGTTCACCCCACCCACCACGGGCGGTGTGGTGGGTAACGCTGCGTCCATCGCCACGCCGCTGGCCATCGGCACGGTCGTGAGTGCGGCGTCCACCTTCAACGGTGGCGTCTCGAATGCCACCGTGGCCACGCCGGGCATCAACTACTTCGGTCTGAAGTTTCTGAACGAAGCAACCGGCGTCAGCAACTACGGCTACCTGGTGGTGTCGCAAACGGCGGCCGTGCCGGTTGCCGGCTCGGTTCGCATCCTGGGCTACGCCTACGAAAACAGCGGCGCGGCCATCACCGTGGTGCCCGAGCCCGCCACGGCCCTGATGTTTGGAGCGGCATTGGCTGCCGGCGTTGGCCGACGCTTCTGGCAAGTGCGTCGTCAGGGCTGACGGTGCCTGACGGGGCCTGACGGGGCTCGACGAAGACTTCGGTTTCCCCCCTGACCGCCCTGCACGTCCTGAACTCCGGTTTCAAGACCATAGGTGCGGCCTCTTCGCTGAAAGCCGACACCACGGTCGCGGCCACGGCCGGCTTGGCGGCTGAAAACGTCGAAGATCGGGCGGCCTGAAAAGGCGACCTGTTAATCCTTCAGGAGCAGGCCTTCGACAACCGCTTCAACGCCGCGTTGTCGAAGTGCAAGACAAACAGCGCGACCAGCGATGCGGGCGGCAACGCCAGCCTGCAGGTTGGCGGCGCGTCGGCTTTCTCTCACAAC
>JAYSYH010000276.1:0-11690 GCA_043716645.1 Betaproteobacteria bacterium
TGACCACATGACTGCCTTGCAGACCAAACCTGAGCGCGTGAAAAGCTTCTTCCAAGACCGCTTCGTGAAGTACGCGGCTTGATACTGTTTGAGGGCCGAGTCAAATAGCTTGACAGCTTCCGCCATGGGTCGAGGCTGTGAGTGAGGTCTTTTTTGGTTGACGGCGACCGGCCGAGTGCCGCAGGTGAGCGCGGCGGCGCCCTGGCCTGCAACTCCAGGTG
This sequence comes from Betaproteobacteria bacterium, assembly GCA_043716645.1. GTDB lineage: Bacteria > Pseudomonadota > Gammaproteobacteria > Burkholderiales > Burkholderiaceae_C > Rubrivivax. The sequence goes on from JAYSYH010000276.1 coordinate 222, forward strand.
CGTGAGGATCTTCTCGATCTCCGGCTGCTCCCAGATCGCCGCGATGATCTTGGGCTCACCACCGCAGTCCGGGCAGTGCTCCAGGTCCAGCTCGAACAGGCGCTTGAGCAGCTTGGCCCTGCTCAGCCGCACCGGGCGGTGGTGCGCGCAGTCCGCGTCGCACTCAGCGGTCCGTGTGGCCTGCGTCGGCGACCCGGGCTCTTGCGGCACCAGCGCGCGCAACTCGGCGTTGGGAGTCAGCACGCCGTGGAACCGAATTAGGTGCAACCGCGGCCGCAGCACAACACCGGCGGGGTTGATAGTCAGTTAATGACCGCAAGGCCCGATATGCCCAACGCGCCCTCCGCCACCACACACTCTCCTGGTCGCGTGCCCAGCAAACTTTGCACCCTCAGGCGCAGGTTGTGGTTCAACAAGACCGTCCGTAACATGCAGAACAGCTACTGGCGACGGGCTTGGAGTCAAGGCGAGACCTTTCAGGCGCCGTGTTGCGGTTTTCATAATGGGCATTTGCGGGAGTAAAACGTATGACGAAGAAAACATTCTTGACTGCCGTTGGGCTGGCCATGGTTTCCGCGGCAAGCCCGGCACGAGCCGTCTGCGTGATCAATACCGTTTTTGATCGGACCTTAACGTTCGGAGCGGCGGCAGACGCGCATTCCCGTTGCGGCAGTGCGATTGTCGGCGGTGGTGGACAGTTCGCTGCCAGCGCAAACTTCGACAGGCCCCTCAACGACTGGCACACGCGCGCCAGCGCAGCCTTGGGCACTGGTGTACTCACGGCGTGGGCGAGCTCCAGCACCAGTACGGAAAACAGTCCAATTTACGCGGCCGCCACGTTTTGGGACACCTTCACGTTCCGTGGCCTGCCGTCCGGCGGCGCGACGCTGACCTCGACGCTGTATCTAACTGGCATGGTGATTGGTGCGGCTGCGACCGGTACGGCAAGTTTCATAGTTGGCGACTCAATGGCCAACGTGGGATTCAACGTGTTCACGTCTGCCACGGGCGTTCCGGCGAGCGTCACCTACAACTTCACTGCGTTCGACGGAGTGCCGATCAAGCTGGGCGCGCAACTCGAGGCGTATCTGAACGGCCCGTTGGCCCGCCTGGCTGATCTAGAGGACCCGCCCACCTTCGCCGTGGTCGTTCCGATGGGGGTCACGTTCACGTCCTCATCGGGTGTCTTCAACAACGTCGTGACCTCGCCAGTGCCGGAGATTCCGACTGGGACGTTGATGCTGGCCGGGCTGGGTCTTTTCGCTGGCGTTTTACGCGCCAACCGGCGCCGCCCGGTACAGCACCCGGCGCCGGCCTGACTTGGGTCGGGTCTGAGCCCGTTCGTCGACGGCAGCGCCTTCCATCCTCAGCCCGGCTCGCGGCTGTCGCTGCCTCAGCAGTGGCCTCTGCACCTTGCCCGTGCCAATGGCAGGCCGTCGGTGATGCGGGCGCGCAGCCAGATGCGTGGTGGCCAGCGCGCGGACCGAAGGCGATGCGGTACGTACGCGCCGCGGCTTGCAGCGGCCTGAGTACGCGAGCCTCGTCCGAATCGCTGTCGTTGTCGGCCGTGTACGTCGATCCCTCCTCTTCGACCAACACCCCCCGACGGGTAAGCAGCTTCATCAGTCGGGTAGTGATCTTGTGCAATATCGCCTGCAGCGCCTGGTCGGTTGGCGCGGGGGCTTTGACGAAGTCCGGCGTGCAGTCGGCGCTACGCCGGTAAACGCCTGCCAGCACCAGGCAGTGAAGGTGGATGGTGGGGTTGGCGGCCGAGCCAACGCGTTGGCTCAGAGTGACCGCACCGCTGTCGGCCTTGTCGGCCTTGAGCCCGGCCTGACTGAGCAGGTGGCCCGATGCTCAAGAACATCCTGGACAAGCGCTTCGCTCGGGCGCAGTTGCCCGACGGCAAGCTGGGTGAACTGGTGGACCTGGTGTCCACCATCGGCTTCGGCACGGCCGACCAAATATCGGTCCGCCAAGCGCGCGACGTGCTGGGCCAGGTTTACGGGTATTTACTGGGCATGTTCGCCAACGCCAGAAGAAGAACCGCAGCTACAGCTACCGGGCTTATGTGGACTTGCTGAGCCGCTGACACCGCCGCCAGGCAGGCGCCTTGACCGAAGATCAACTGGAGCAGGAAGTGCTGGGCTGACTGGCCGATGTGGGCTACCGCCAGCTAACGCCAGCTAACGCCAGCTACCGCCAGCTACCGCCAAGTGCTGCTGGTCGACCGGCTGCGCCGCGCCATCCAGACCTACAAGGAACAGATCGCGGACGCCTTCCACTTCAACGAAGTGCTGGTGATTTCCGACGGCACCGCTGCGCTGCTGAATTCGCTGTCGGCCGACCCCGAACGGTGCAGGCCAGCTCGCGCCAGGAATTGCGGGCACTGCTGTCGAACCGGCCTTCGGGCGACACCTGTTCGCGACGATTCAGAAGTTCATGCCGGCGAAGACGAAGACGCCTTCCCGGTGTTGTCCGATCGCCGGAACATCGTCGTCATTGCCGATGAGGCGCACCGCACGCAGTCAATGGCAAACGGCAATGGTTCAGGGCCGACATCGGTCTGCAGGGAAGCACACAAACGCCCACCCGGTGCAGGTCGCAGCTGTGAAAACCAGGTGCCATTCAAGATTTTGGGTCAACCACCGATACCGTTGGGTTCAGGTGTTGCGTCGAGCACGACCGCCTGACATCCGCTCGATCCTTTGAAGTAGATAGAAGGAATTCCCATGCAGTACCGATCCCGCTACACCCTCAAGCAGTTGATGGTCCTGTTCAGTGCTGTCCTGATCGGCGCCATGCTGCTGCTGGTGGTGGTGGTGAGCATCAAGTTGAGCGCGGTGAACAAAGCCGCCGAGTTCGTTCGCACCACGCGTGCACCCCAGTTGCTGCGCGTGGGCGAGTTGGAGCTGAATGTCACCCGTGCCTCATTGCAACTGCGCCACGCCATCCTGGCGCGCACCCCGGCCGAGCGCGATGCGGCGTTGGCTGACGTGGCCGAGAAGGCCAAGTTCCTGGAAGCCAAGCTGGATGAATTCGGCAGGGCCATGTCCACGCCGGCAGGGCGCGAATCCTTCAAGCCCTTGCCCGCGCTGATGACGCCCTTTTTGGCGCTGGCCGGTGACACCGTCAAGCTGATCCAGCAGGGCAACAAAGAAGAAGCTTTCGCCTTCCTGGCCGACAAGCTGGTGCCCGCACGCAATCAACTGTTGGCGCCGCTGGCCGCAGAAAAGTTGCGCCAGAACCAACGCTTGTCCGAAGACCTGGACAACGCGGCCGCTCAGTCCAGCAGCGTGCGCAACTTGACGCTGGGATTGGCGCTGGCGGTCACCGCCGGCTTGATCGGCTTTTGCGTGTGGCTGACACGCGTGTTGGGTCAACTGGGCGCCGAACCGCGCGAACTGAAGGCTGTGGCCGACGCTGTCGCGGCTGGCAACCTGGCCACGCCGATCACGCTGCGTGCCAACGACACCAGCAGCATCATGGCGGCGTTGAAGGCGATGTCGGACAAGCTGTCCACCACGGTGTACGCGGTGCGGCAGAACGCCCAGAGCGTGGCCACCGCCAGTGCTCAGATCGCCAGCGGCAACACCGATCTTTCTGGCCGCACCGAGCAACAGGCCAGCGCCTTGCAGCAGACTGCAGCCACGATGGAAGAACTAGGCACCACGGTGCGCCACAACGCCGACAACGCCAGGCAGGCCAACCTGTTGGCTCAAGGCGCCTCAGCGGTCGCCGCACAAGGCGGTGAGGTGGTGGGCAAGGTGGTCACCACCATGCAGGGCATCAACGACAGCAGCCGCAAGATCGGCGACATCATCAGCGTCATCGACGGCATCGCCTTCCAGACCAACATACTGGCCTTGAACGCAGCTGTGGAAGCCGCGCGTGCCGGTGAGCAAGGGCGCGGGTTCGCCGTGGTGGCAAGCGAAGTGCGCAGCCTCGCGCAGCGCAGTGCCGAGGCCGCCAAGGAGATCAAGACGCTGATCGGCCGCAGCGTCGAACAGGTCGAGCAGGGTACTGCGCTGGTCGATCAGGCCGGCAAGACCATGGGCGAGATCGTGGGCTCGATCCAGCGCGTGAGCGACATCGTGGCCGAAATCACCTCGGCCAGTGCCGAGCAGAGCAACGGCGTGCAGCAAGTCGGAGCCGCTGTCAACCAGATGGACCAGGTCACGCAGCAAAACGCCGCACTGGTGGAAGAAAGTGCCGCCGCTGCGGAAAGCCTGAAGCACCAGGCGCAGCAGTTGGTGAAGGCCGTTGCGGCGTTCAGGCTGACCCCCTGAATTGCCAACTCGACGGCAGCGTCCACCTGCGTGCTGCGCTGATGCGCGGCTTGCGGGCGGCTGGCCTAAAGCCTAACGCGTCGAAAAAGGTGCCTGGTAGGGTTGGCCGAAGGCGACGCCGGCCACCACGGTGTTGGTCGGTTTGACGAAGACCTTGCCCTTGCGCTTGTTGCCCCTCGTATCAACGAACTCGACCGGCCCGTCCACCACATCGAGCAGCGTGGCGTCGGCTGGTGCGCCGAGTTGCAGGGTGCCGTGCTTGGGGATGCGGTTGATGATCTTCGCCGGGTTCGCCGTCACCATGGTCACCACTTGCTCCAGCGAATAGCCCATGTTGAGGAACTTGCTCATCACGTTGGTCAAGTAGGGCTGCCCGGCAGAGTTGCCCGAATACACGTGGATGTCGGACGAGATCGTGTCGGGCGGGCAACCCTGCGCGATTGCGGCTTCAGCGACCGTGTAGTCGAAGCTGCCGCCGCCATGGCCGACGTCGAACAGCACGCCACGCGCTTTGGCATCAAGGGCGGCCGGGAGTAGCTTTCCGCCCTGGACGATGTTGGTGAACTTGCCATCGTCGTTGGGCGCGCCGGAATAGCAGTGCGTGAGGATGTCACCGGGCCGCAGCGTCTGCAGGATCAGCGACATCAGTTCCACAGTTTCAACGCCACCGATATGACACATCACGCGGCCGTTGGTGCCCGCGAGTTCGCAAGCGCGGATCGCACGTTGCAGCGGCGTGATGCCGTGTCGCGCGATCACGTTCTGCGACATCCGGACTTTGATGCCGATCGCAACGTCGGCGTTCTCCGCGAGAGCCTTGGCCGCGGCCTCCGTTTGCGCGAAGTCGATGTTGAAGAGCTCGCCGACCGGGAATGCCGACAAACCGATGTTGGCGATGTGCACGAAGGCAAAAATACGCGTGCGTGACTGCGCTGTCGCGTAGCGCCGGTAGGTGGCGAAGGTGCTGGCGCCCGCGTCGCCCGCGGACACGGCGGTGGTGGTGCCCTGGTAAAGGACCAGTTCGTCGGCTGGAATGCCGATGCCGCTGGTGAAAACGTGTGCGTGCAGGTCGATCAGACCTGGCACGACGAGCCGACCGGCGGCATTCATGACCCGTAGCGCGCGCGCTGCCGGAATGTCGGACTCAAGCGCCTCGATGCGCCCATAGCGCATGCCGATGTCGCGTTTGCCGCGCAGCCCCTGACTCGGGTCGAGGACTTCACCACCCTTGATGACGAGGTCGAACTTGTCGTCAGGACCCATCGCAGCGCGGGCCATCGGGCCCATGCTTGCGGTTGCAAAAGCGGCACCCATGCCCGCGACCCACTGCCGACGACTGAACGAAGTCATGAATTACCTTCCAAGCGTGGAATGTCGATCGGCAAATCTACAGTCGAAGTCGAGCGCGGCACAAGCTGGTATGCCCTGCTGGAAGCAGCAGCGCATGCACGCTTCCCGCCGGCGTTCGATGCAACCGCATTTCGACAGCAATCAAACTTGCATTCCGTTGCCCACCCGCGCCCGCTTCAGGCCATGCGACGCCCGCTCAGCAGGGCGCTAAATCCGAAATGCGTTCAACCATCGCGCGGTAGACCGACACAAACCGCCCATCGGCGGCCTGCAATTGCTTGGCCTCTTCGACGGCTAGGTGGGCCTCCTCAACGATGTCAGCGGCGTTGACCGCTGCCGGTTGACTTTCGCGCGTATGCAGGCCGTCCGACACCCAGCCGTCGCACTGTTCGTCGTAGCGATGCGGGATTCACATGCTGCTCTGATGCCGCGCAGCGGCGCTTTCAAGTCGTGCGACACCACATAGGCGAATTCGCTGAGTTCACGATTGGCCGCCATCAATTCTGCAATCAGGCCCGCGCGCTGCTGTTCAAGCTGCCAGCGCCCCGTGATGTTTTCGTGCGAGACCACGGCGCCGGGCCGTTCGCCCACCAAAGGTGACACCGCATCAGGAACCAGCGCAACTCGCCTGGCCGAGGGCACGGGTACTCGAGCTCGAAGCTCGGTAGGCTGCCAGCCGGTGCTGGCCCGGCGTGCCCGCCTGCGCGCACTGAATTCAATGCCAGCCATTGGTGCGCACAAGGTAGAGTGCATGTGCGGTTGATTTCCGATTCGTCGCGAGAGGATCCGCGGCGAACATGCGTGGAGCGAGCCTGAAGCTGATGTCTGCGCACGGCTGAACCGCACCAGAACAAATAAAGCCGGTGGGGTGGCGCCCGCGCGCAGGCGGCTGCCCCCGCTGCGGTAACAATCTGTTTGTGGTGACCTGGTCGACGCATAGGCGGCCGCATTCTGCTGTTCGAGGATTCCGCTATGAAGTTGCCGCAAGCCGACGTGCTGTTCCATTGCCACCCCTTGCCGAGTTGGGTGGTCGATGCCCAGAGCCGCCGGGTGCTGGCCGTGAATGCTGCAGCGGTAACGGCTTTCGGGCACGCCGAGGCCGAATTCCTGAACCAACGCGTGGAAGAAGTATTGGCGGGTGAGGCAGTCGATGTGGTGCCCCTGACTGCATCCGGTCTGGGGCAGGCGAACGCCCCGGCCCAGGCAAACCCGCCTTTGGGCGCGCCCGGGCCCTCGGTCTGGCGGTTGCGCCATCGCAACGGGGCAGTGGGCACATTCGAATTGACGAGCGCACCGCTCACGTGGAACGGCCGTGCGGTTTGGCTTCAAGCGGCCCGTGACATGCAACGCGAGCACCATGTCGAAGATGCGCTGCGCCACCTGGAGCGGCGCTACCGGGACATCGTCGAAACCACCACCGAAGGTATGTGGATCATCGACACCGAGGCCCGCACCACTTTCGTCAATGCCACCATGGGGCAAATGCTGGGTCATGCGCCGGCTGACATGGTGGGCCGACTGCTTGCCGATTTCATGGATGCGCGTGGTGCCGCCATCAACGACAGCAACCTCGAGCGTTGCCGCCGCGGCATTGCCGAGCAGCACGATTTCTGCTTCCAGCGGCGCGACGGCAGTCCACTGTGGGTGCGCATGTCCACGCAACCGATGCGCGACGACGCTGGGGCCTACGCCGGCGCGCTGGCCATGGTCACCGACGTCACCGAGTGGCGGCAGGCGCAAGAGCAGCTGCGGCGCAGCGAAGCGGACCTTGCCATCACGCTGCAGTCCATCGGCGATGCGGTCATTGCCACCAACCTCAACGGTCAGGTCACGCGGATGAACACCGCGGCCGAACGCCTGACGGGTTGGACCCTGGCAGAGGCCGGCGGCTTGTCGCTGTCGAAGGTTTTTCGCATTGTCGACGCCGCTACCGGCAACGCGGTCATGGATCCGGTCCAGCGGGTCATGCAAACCGGCGACGTGGTGGGGCTGACAAACAACACCTTACTGCTGGCCCGAGACGGCAGCCGGTACCACATTTCAGACCGTGCCGCGCCCATACGCGATGCCGATGGGCAGATCGTAGGCGTCGTGCTGGTCTTCAGTGACGTGACTGAAGCCTATCTTGCGCGCCTGGCGCTGGCGGAATTGACCGAGGTACTCGAACGCACGAGTGCCATGGCCAAGGTTGGTGGCTGGGAACTCGATCTCAGCACCATGCAACCCTATTGGTCGCCAGAAACCTGTCGGATCCATGAGGTCGACCCCCCGGTCACTCCGTCGTTGGTCGAGGCTATCGGCTTTTATGCGCCCGAGGCTTTGCCGATCATCCAGCTTGCCATGCAGTCGGCCATTGACCAAGGCATTCCCTGGGACCTGGAATTACGTTTGATCACCGCTAAGGGTCGGCACATCTGGGTCCGCACCCAATGCGTTTGCGTGGTCGAAGGCGGCAAAGTGGTTCGCCTGCGGGGTGCTTTCCACGACATCACCGAGCGCAAGCAGGCAGAGGCGGCGCTTCTGGATGGCGCGCGCCGCTACCGCGAATTGTTTGACAGCAATCCGCAGCCAATGTGGGTCTTCGATATCGAGACCTTGAACTTCCTGGCGGTCAACACCGCTGCGGTGGCGCAATACGGCTACAGCCACGAAGAGTTTTTCGCGATGAGCATTGCCGATATCCGCCCGCCGGAAGACGCACCGCGTTTGCGTGAACATGTGGCCGCATGGCGCGGTGGCCAACGGAACTCGGGTCATTGGATCCACAGGCGCAAAGACGGCAGCCTGATTCAAGTCGAGATCGTGTCGCACCCGCTGAACCACGGCCACCGCCCAGCCCGGCTTGTGCTGGCTACGGATGTGACTGCACGGGAGCTGGCCGCAGCGGAGAGGACCAGGATGAACTCGGAACTCGAACGCCACCGCCACCATCTGGAAGAGCTTGTAGTCAGTCGGACGGCGGAACTGGCTGCAGCCCGTCAGCAAGCTGACGTGGCCAACCGGGCAAAGAGCGCGTTTCTGGCCAACATGAGCCATGAAATCCGAACGCCACTGAACGCGATCGTGGGCCTGAATTACCTCCTCCGGCGGGAGCCGCTCACGCCGGTTCAACACGCGCGCCTGCACAAGATGGACGCGGCGGGCCAGCATTTGCTGTCCATCATCAATGACGTGCTGGACCTGTCCAAGATCGAGGCGGGGCATGTGCAAATCGAAAACACGAGCTTCCGCTTGGCGGAAGTTCTGGACGGTGTGCGGTCCATCATCACTGAAGAGGCGCGCGCCAAGGGGTTGAGCGTGCATGTCGAAAACCCGGCAGGCCAGACGGCGTTGCAGGGCGACCCGACGCGACTGCGTCAAGCGCTTTTGAACTTTGCCAGCAATGCGGTCAAGTTCACCGAGACGGGCTCGATCGCTCTGAACGCGACAGTGTTGGAAGACGACGGCGTCGAGCTGTTGATCCGCTTTGCTGTGTCGGGCACCGGCATCGGCATCACTGCCGAACAACTTCCACGGCTGTTCCAGGCGTTTGGACAGGCCGACGCAACCATTACGCGCAGGTTTGGCGGCACCGGCCTTGGCTTGGCGATCAGCCAGCGACTGGCCAGACTGATGGGCGGCGACTCTGGGGTCGAAAGCGAACCCGGCGTCGGCAGCACCTTCTGGTTCACGGCTCGCCTGCGGCGAGGTGATGGCGTCCAGCCTTCACGGCATGGGGATTCCAAGGCCGACGCCGAGACCCAGCTGCGCCAACGCCACGCAGGAGCGCGGATCTTGTTGGCCGAGGACAACCTGGTCAATCTCGAGATCGCGGTGGCGTTGTTGGATGGCGCTGGCTTGGTCGTGGACACCGCGACCGACGGCAGCGAGGCCGTTCGCATGGCGGCTGAGAAGGCCTACGACCTCGTTTTGATGGACATGCAGATGCCGAAGATGGGTGGGCTTGAAGCGACCCGTGCCATTCGGGCGCTGCCCGTTTGGCAGGCATGCCCCATCGTGGCTTTGACTGCCAATGCGTACGACAACGACAGGTTGGCATGCGCCGCAGCAGGCATGAACGACTTCGTCACCAAGCCCTTGGCCGTTGATCAGCTCTATGAAGTTCTGCTGCGTTGGCTCGATGCTGGGTCGAACCGTTCGGGAGACGCAAAAGATATGGCAGCCACTACTTATTCGTAGCGTTGGCGTCGCCACAGGCGCGACACGGACGGTGTGAGTTTCTTTCGCGCCAGGCTGTCTTTCAGGTCGCGTTGCTTGTCGACGTTCTTGGTCGAGCTGGGCGCACCGCTGATGGTGGCGTCCACGATCGTGGCGCTGCCCACCTTCAGGCCTTGCGTCTGCGGCACCTCGCCCACTTTGGCGAACAGCGCTGCGCCCCGCTTGTGCGCCTCCAGCAGGCGGCGGAACTTCAGCAGCGTGGTGGCCTTCGGGTAGTGAGGCTTTGTGAGGCTTTGTGCGGCTCTGTGCGGCTCTGTGCGACTTTGTGCGGCTCAATCACGCCTCACAACTCCGCCCACGGGACCAGCAGCTCCATCTTCGCCAGGAACGTATCGCGCTTGGTCGGCTTGCAATACTTTTCGTACTCGGCGTTTTGATCAGCGGCCATGGCAAGGGTCTGTTGCTTCATGATGGAAACAATGCATGCCTCATACCAGCAGAGGACTTGCTCGGCGTTGCACTAGGCCTTGGGCTCGGCGATGCCTTCGTGGGCCATCAGCCGGCGCAATACTTCTTCAAGAAGTTCGCGGCAATGTCCGCTGGCGCTGTACATCATCGCGTGCATGGCTGCGTCTTTGGTATTCGTGCTCTCGCATTCAAGGCTGTAGCGCTCGAAGCCATTGAGTTTGCTCAACAGGTCAGCCAAGTGATTTGGACATTCGCACTGCACCTTGGAAGGCATTTGGCTGAGCTGCTGAAGAAACGCATCGTCGTACCGCCGCGGCGCGGCCGAGTGCATCAACATTTGCGAGAAAGCTGCCGGCGGCGTGGGGTCAATCGACAGGCCGAGTTGGCAAATGCGGGCGATCTGTGCGGGGTCGGCGGGCGATGCCAGTGCAATGACGTTGGCGTTGTCCAGCCGGGACAGGATCTGTCGGCTGCCAAAGCCATAAATAACGATGACCACCGGCGCTTGGGTGGCCGAACGCAACTGCCGCAAAGCGGCCGGCAGGTCGTTGCGAAGCACCGGTGCGTCGACGATGACGGCGTCCACCGAGGTCAGCGACTTCGCCTCAGCGTCGGCAAGGGCAGACCAACAGGCCTGCACGCGCACGTCAGACCTTGCCCGCCACGCCGCCTTGAGCACGGACGCCAGTGCGGGTCCGACCACCAGCACTTTGCAGCCGTCTCGTTGCGTCTTGACCGCCAACGGTGGCGCGTCTTTGAACCGAGCCTTGATCTGCCGGTCGGTCAAGGCGGCAACCGTGCTGATGGCCTGCCCGGCATCGACGGCGGCTTTGACGAGCAACAGACGCTCAATGTCGGCCCGCCGATACAGGCGGACATTGCCCGCATTGCGCGTCGGCTGCACGACCGCGTGACGCGATTCCCAAGCCCGGATGGTCTGCACCGGGATGCCCGTGAGCTGCGAAACCGTCGCGATCCGGTACAGCCCATCGATGGACGTCTCGGCGCGGGATGAGGCGGTTTTCATGGAGCAGTGATCCTGGTTGTCGCTCTGAACGGTGGAGCCTGGCGCGCCGCTGTCGCTTGCGCTGTCGCTTGCGCTGTCGCTGTCGCTGTTGCTGTTGCTGTTGCTGTTGCTGTTGCTGTTGCTGTTGCTGTTGCTGTTGCTGTTGCTGTTGCTGTTGCTGTTGCTGTTGCTGTTGCT
>JAYSYH010000277.1:0-11680 GCA_043716645.1 Betaproteobacteria bacterium
TGCTGTGGCGCCCGGCCTTCTTCGGCGTCAAGCCCAGCCTGATCCTGAAGGGCGGCTTCATCGCCGCCGCGCTGATGGGCGACGCCAACGCCAGCATCCAAGGCCGCGATGGACAAAGCTATCGGCGGTGCGTTGGGCCTGAAGCAGCGGCTCAGTGTGGATGGGCAGTTGCTGACCTGTGAGCCGGCCACGGTGTTGCCGTTGGCGCCGAAGTACTTTTTGTTTTGACCGCGGGTTGGGTCTAGGGGCGACGGCCCTCACTGGCCCACTGACTAAGATCATTTTCCGTGGCGACTGGCGCCGCATTCTGGCAAAGACCTCATGAAAATATCCGGTGGATGGCGTTCAAGCTCGTCGGCCTTGGCTTTGACGGCCGCTCTGGCCACCCTGGCCACCCTGGCCGCGTGTGGGGGCAAAAGCGACGACGCCAGCGCCAGCGCCAGCGTCAGCGACGCGCAGGTGCTCAGCTTCGTGGCCGCGTCCAACATCAACGGGCTGGGCAACGCCGGAACCGGCACGAACCGCTGGGTGGGCACCGGCACGGCAGCGGCGGTGGTCAGCGTCTACATCCCCGCACCGAACGGCACTACAGAGATCGAACTGGCCGGCAAGGCCCGCAACGCCATCGCCGCCATCAACCAGCACCTGCCGGGCGAGTTGACGCTGGTGGAAGTGGCCAGCGCGCCCAGCAGCGGCGGCCACCTGCGCATCAGCTACCTGACCAGCTACGTACCCGGTGGCAGCACCGATTACCAGAGCTATTGCGCCAACGTGGCTACAGGCGCGGGGCTGCCGAACGTGGTCAACGCCACGTCGCCCAGCGGTGAACGTAACCAGACCGTCGCCTGGGTCAACCTGGGCAACGGCCGCTGTGACGTTTCACAGGACATCGTGACCCACGAACTGGGCCATGCGCTGGGTCTGGGCACGCACTTCGAGGGCTTCGGCAACGGGCCGCCGATTTCACGCGCCTTCTGGGACGTGCTGGCCACGCTGTATGCCAACCCGGTGCGCACTCTGGCGCCGGCCTTGCAGGTGCGCCGCTCGGCCGGCTGACCCGCGTTCAGCGTTCGCCCAGCGAACTGCTTTCGCTGAGGATCAGGCGCTCGCTGGGGATCAAGCCCTGGCTTCAGCGACACGCCGTTCCACAGCGACGTGCCGCCGCCCGTATTCAGCCAGCCTTGCAGCGTGGCATTCCTGGGTGGCGAAGACTGAACGGTGGGCTCGACGAGCCCCACGCGCCGTGTCGATCCGGCAATTTGCGGCTGACCCGGAGGCCACCTTCCGCAAGGCATCGAAAGCGCAGCCGACCGTGGCCACCCCTGCGTTTCGAGATGTCACCATTCTGTGCAGAGCGCTCCGCACCGTGAAATGCGCAGATCACGAACGAGCGACTTGCTGCCACGCCACAATCTCGCGATGCTGACCGTCAACAAGCAAATTCCACGGGGTCACGGCCTGGCGCCGGCCCTGCTCAAACGGGCCACCCAGGCAGAACTGCCGTGGGACGTGCGCTGCAAGAGCCGTTTTGATTTTGCAGATGACAGTGGCCGTGCTTTGGGGGTCTTCCTGCCTCGCGGCAGCGTGGTGCGTGGCGGCGACGTGCTGGTGGTGGAAGACGGAACACTCGTGCGCATAACGGCGGCCACAGAACCGGTGCTGGTGGTACGAACCTGCCCCGCCCACGGCAGCACCTTCGATCTGCTGCGCGCGGCCTATCACCTGGGCAACCGCCACGTGCCGCTGGAACTGCAGCCCGACCGATTGCTGCTGGAACGCGACCCCGTGCTGGCCGACATGCTGCGCGCTATGCACCTGATCGTCAGCGAAGTGCAGTCGGCTTTCGAGCCCGAGTCGGGCGCCTATGTCGCGCAGGCGGGTGGCCACGGCCCGGAACATGCGCACGACGGCGGCCAGCACGGGCACTGAAACCACGGCCACGCGGCTGCAGCTGATGTGGCTGGCGTCGCCGGCGCTGCCGGTCGGCGGCTTCAGCTATTCGGAAGGCCTGGAAGCGGCCGTCGAAAGCGGCCGCGTGACCACCGAGGCGCAGGCCACCAGCTGGCTGCAGGCGCAGCTGGCGCTGACGCTGGCGCGGTCCGACCTGCCGGCCGTGGCCCAGGCCTGCGCGGCCTGGCAGGCGCACGACGTTGATCGCATCGCTGCCCTGAACCACTGGCTGCGTTGCACGCGCGAAAGTGCCGAGTTCCGCGCTCAGGCCGAGCAGATGGGCCGCAGCCTGCTGGAGTGGCTGCGCAACAGCCCGCAGGCCGCCGACCCACGCCTGGCCACGCTGGCCGCACTGCAGCCCGCACCGCTGTGGCCCACGGCGTTTGCGCTGGCTGCGGTGCTCGCCGGCGGCGACGCCCGCGGCGCGCTGCTGGCCTGTGCCTGGGGCTGGGCGGAAAACATGGCCCAGGCGGCCATGAAGGCGGTCCCGTTGGGGCAGTCGGCGGCGCAGCGCATCCTGGCGCAACTGGCGGCGGACATCCCCGATGCCGTCGAGCGCGCGCTAGTCATGCCCGACGGTGAACGCCAGGCCCACAGCCCGCTGCTGGCCATCCTGAGCGCGCAGCACGAAGCGCAGTATTCGCGGTTGTTTCGATCTTGAATGGCGGCGGCGTTTGACGCGCACGTCCGCGGCCCTGGGTTACACGGCATTCACCTTACTTTGCAAGCACCACCGACACCGGCCTGGCGTTCGCGGCATCATGGGCCAGTCTCGTCTGGAGGATTCTGCGATGTTGAACTCACCACTTTCCATGCTGCTGCTGACCCGGTTTGCGGCTGCGTGCGCGCTGCTGACAGGTGCAATGGCCTCGGCCCAGTCGGGCGGTTTGGCTGTCGGCGTGGGCGTCTCTGCGCCTTTCGTCAACAGCGTCGCCGACTACCGCGTGAGCACCGCGGTCGGCCCCGTAGGCGTGGTCAACGTGGGTTACCGCGGCGGCCATGGCTACCGGGGCGGCTACAACCGCGGTGGCTACTACCGGGGCGGCTACTACGGCGGCGGCGGCTGGGGCTGGGGTGTGGGCCTGGGCGTGGGCACCGGGCTGCTGCTGGCGGCGCCCTGGTACTACCCACCTGCCACGACGGTGATCATCGAACAGCCGCCGCAAACCGTCGTGATGCCTCCCGCGCCATTGCCCGCGCAATTGCTCGCGCCATTGCCATTGCAGCCGGTGCGGCCCGAGCCGGTGATCTACCCGCGCAACGGGCAGACGGCACAGCAGCTTGAAGCCGACCGCCAGGACTGCAACCGTTGGGCGACGACACAGCCTGCCGCGCTGAACGATTCGCAGGTCTTCATGCGCGCTGTCGACGCCTGCATGGACGGCCGCGGCTACACCACCAAATAACATGAGCTTGAGCCGGCTGCACACCATTCCTGGGCGTACCAAGAAGCTGCCGCCGCTGCGGGTGGGCGTTGGCGGCCCGGTCGGTTCTGGCAAGACCACGCTGGTCGAGATGCTGTGCAAGGCCATGCGCGACCGTTGGGACCTGGTGGTCGTCACCAACGACATCTACACCAAGGAAGACCAACGCTTGTTGACCGTGGCCGGTGCACTGGACCCTGAACGCATCGTCGGCGTGGAAACCGGCGGCTGCCCGCACACTGCCATCCGCGAGGACGCGTCCATCAATCTGGAGGCGGTGGACCGCCTGCTGGAAAAGTTTCCCGATGCCGACATCGTCTTCATCGAAAGCGGCGGCGACAACCTGGCGGCCACCTTCAGCCCCGAACTCAGCGACCTGACGCTGTACGTCATCGACGTTGCGGCGGGCGAGAAGATTCCGCGCAAGGGCGGCCCCGGTATCACCAAGAGCGACCTCTTCGTGATCAACAAGATCGACCTTGCGCCCCACGTTGGCGCCAGCCTGGAGGTGATGGAGGCCGACACGCAGCGCATGCGCCCCGACCATGCCGGCCGGCGGCCCTACGTGATGACGAATCTGCGCACCCGCCAGGGCCTGCAAACCGTCGTGCGCTTCATCGAGACGCGGGGCCTGCTGACCGCCTGATCGGCAACGGCCCACTGCGCAACGGCCCACTGCGCAACGGCTCACTGCGCAACCACCCGCGCAGGGCTCTCGGCCGGGCGCTTGGCTCGCGCCGGGTAGAGTTCACGGCGTGAGCAAACTCTATTTTCGTTACGCCGCGATGAACGCCGGCAAGAGCACCAACCTCTTGCAGGCGGCGCACAACTACGAAGAGCGCGGCATGAAGGTGCGGCTGTTCACGGCTGCGCACGACGACCGGGCCGGCGCCGGCATCATCGGTTCACGGCTGGGCCTGCAGCGCTCGGTCGAGACCTTCGGCCCACAGACCGTGTTCGACGCCGAATGGCTGACGGACGAGAACGGGCGGGGCTACGCCTGCCTGTTGATCGACGAAGCCCAGTTCCTGTCGCCCACGCAAGTGCGGCAGTTGCACCGTCTAGCCCACGCGGCCCACCTGCCGGTGCTGTGCTACGGCCTGCGCAGCGACTTTCGCGGCAACGCTTTCCCCGGTGCCGCTGCCCTGTTGACGCTGGCCGACGACCTGGAAGAGATGAAGACCATCTGCGCCTGCGCACGCAAGGCCAGCATGAATCTGCGCGTGGACGACCAGGGCCGGCGTGTGCAAGAAGGTGAGCAGGTTGTGATCGGTGGCAACGAGCGCTACCGCGCGGTGTGCCCGTCGTGCTTCTACAGCGAGGTCGACGACCCGGCGCACGCGCCGGGTCTTTTTGGCTGACTCCCGGCGCACGCGCCCGGTCTGTTCAGCTGAACCACCGTCAGCCGCGCTGCGCCATAGCCTCGCCCATCCGTATCGCCCGACCCGGCGTCCACGCCGGGTTGAAGCGCAACGGGCCGCGCGGAAACAGCATCACCACCGTAGAGCCCAGCAGGAAGCGGCCCATTTCGGCGCCCTGCGCCAGATCGACCTGACCGCCTTCGTAGGCCCACTCGCGCAGCGTACCGGGCCGGGGTGGGTTGACCACGCCGTGCCACACCGTGGCCATGCTGCCGACAATGGTGGCGCCGACCAGCACGTTGACCCAGGGCCCGTGCTCGCCGTCGAACACACACACCACGCGCTCATTGCGCGCAAACAAACCCGGCACGCCGCGCGCCGTGGCCGGGTTCACCGAAAACAACACGCCCGGCACGTGAACCATGCGCAGCAGACGGCCAGCGCAGGGCATGTGGATGCGGTGGTAATCCTTCGGGGACAGGTACAGCGTGGCGAAATGGCCGCCGTGGAAGTGCGCGGCCAGCGCGCTGTCGCCGCCCATCAGCGCAGTGGTGCTGTAGCTGTGACCCTTAACTCGAAAGTTAGCTTGGAAGATCTGGTCGCCGGCGATGGCACCGAACTGGCTGATCGCGCCGTCCACCGGGCAGATCAGCTCGGCCGCTGCCAGCGGGCGGGCAGCGGGCTTCAGCGCGCGGGTAAAGAAGTCGTTGAAACTGGCGTAGGCGGCGGGGTCGGGGTTGGCAGCCTCGGCCATGTTCACGCCGTAGCGGTCTATGAACCAGCGGATCAGGGCGGTGGTGGCTGCGCCGCCATGCCAGCCCGCCACCGTGCCCGCCAACCGGGTCAAGGCCTGCTTGGGCAACAGGTGCTGCGCGGCCAGGGCCACGCGTTCGGCCAAAGGCACAGCGGCAGGTTCTGTCACCGTGCTGTCATCGCAGCGGCCCCATCGCGTGCAGCGCTTTCATCGCGCCGGCCCCGATACTGGCGCCGAAGCGCTTGGCCAAGCGTTCGGCGACGTTGTCGCGCGGTGTGTAGTCGATGATGTCTTCGGCCTTGATGACCTCACGCGCCACGTAATCCAAGTTGCCCAGTTGGTCGGCCAGGCCCTGCTTGATGGCCTCTTCGCCGTTCCAGAACAGGCCCGAGAAAGTGTCAGGCGTTGCCTTCAGCCGGTCGCCCCGGCCTTCCTTCACCACGGCGATGAACTGGCGGTGTATCTGGTCCAACATGGCCTGATTCAGGCGGACATGTCTTTCCTTGAGCGGACTGAACGGATCCAGCATGGCCTTGTTTTCACCGGCCGTGTACAGCCGGCGTTCGACACCCAGCTTGTCCATCAGGCCCGTGAAGCCGAAGCCATCCATCACCACGCCGATGCTGCCCACGATGCTGGCCTTGTCGACGTAGATTTCGTCAGCCGCGACGGCGATGTAGTAGGCGCCCGAGGCGCACATTTCCTCGACCACTGCGTAGACCTTCTTGCGGTGCTTGGCTTTCAGGCGCTTGATTTCGTCGTTGATGATGCCGCTCTGCACCGGGCTGCCGCCGGGGGAATTGATGCGCAGCACCACCGCTTGTGCATTGGCGTCTTCAAAGGCGTTCTTCAACGCGCCGACCAGGGCCTCGGCGCTGGCTTCGCTGTCTGCGCCGATCTCGCCGTGCACCTCGACCAAAGCGGTGTGCGGTGTGGACGGTACGCTGGGGGCAAAGCGGCTCGCAAAGCCCAGCCACAACACGCTGGCAGCCAGGGCCAACCAGGCCAGGCGGAAGAAGTTGCGCCAGCGGCGCTCGCTCTGGCGGTCGTGCAGCAATTCGGCGGCCACGCGCTCGAGCGCCTTTTCCAGACCGGTCGGGCCCGTCGGGGAGGTGGCGCCATCGCGGGGAGCCGTACCCACCACCGCTTGCGGCACAGGGGCTTCGAATGGGGAGGCCACTGGCGCAGCGGCAGCGGTCGGATCAGGGGTGCTCATCAGTTGCTTTCTTCAAACCAGGGGCGGATGCCGCCGGCCGAATATCGTGGGAAGGATACCAATACACCATGCCGCCGCGTTCCTCGGTGCGCAAGGCGGTGAGGCGGCCCCGGCCACAGGGCCCGCCGACGCAGCGGCCGTTCGCCGGCTCGTAGGCAGCACCGTGGATGGAACACAAAATGACGCGCTGCTCGCTATCCAGAAAATCCCCTGGTTGCCAATCCATTTCAACCGGTACGTGAGCGCAGCGATTTAAGTACGCGTGCACCGTGCCGTCGAACCGCAACGCGAAGGCGCGCACCGGGCGGCCGTGCTCCAGCACGTCGAAAGCCCAGGCCTTGCCGCGCTCTTCCAGGGCGTGGCCGACACACAGGGGCAGGCCCGGATCGGCGACTTTGCCGCAGGCGTCGGCCGGACTCAAGCGTGGTCCAGCAGCCAGGCGTGCAAGTCGGCGGTGCTGTGCGCAACGTGCAACGGGGCGTGCGCTTCGAAAGTATCGGGCTCGTGCGCGCCGTAGCTGACTGCCACGCGCGGCGTGCCGGCGTTGGCGGCCAACATCAGGTCGTGGGTGGTGTCGCCGATCATCAGCGTGCGTTCGGGACGCACGTCGAAGTGGGCCATCAGCTGTTGCAGCATCAGCGGGTGCGGCTTGCTGGCGGTTTCATCGGCCGTGCGCGTGGCGTCGAACAACGCGCCCAACTGCGAATGGGCCAGCGCGGCTTCCAGCCCGCTGCGGTTCTTGCCGGTGGCCACGGCCAGCCAGTGCTGGCGCTCTTTCAGCGCTTGCAACATCGCCAGCGTGCCGGGGAACAGCACCAGTTCGTGTTGCTTGGCAACGTAGTGGTGGCGGTAGCGCGCGCCCAGTTCCGGGTAGCGCGCCGGCGGCAGGCCGGGCACGGCATGCTGCAGGGCGTCGTGCAAACCCAGCCCGATGACGTAGGCCGCGGCTTCATCGCTGGGCACGGCCGCTTCGATATCGCGGCAGGCGGCCTGAATGCAGCGCACGATCTGCATCGTGCTGTCGAAGAGCGTGCCGTCCCAGTCGAAGACGATCAGATCAAATTGGCGCTGTCGTTGGCGTTTAGTCATGACTTCAAAGTTAACGTGCAAAGTGTCGCGCAGTCGACGGGCAGCGGCGCCTGCAGGGTGATGCGCTCGCCCGTGGCGGGGTGGTCGAAAGCCAGCTGTCGCGCGTGCAAGAACATGCGCTCGAAGCGGTGCTGCTTGGCGAAAAGCTTGTTGCGCGCGAAATCGCCGTACTTCGGGTCGCCGACGACGGGGTGGCCGCTGTGTGCAAGGTGCACGCGAATCTGGTGGGTGCGGCCGGTCTTGATGGTGACGTCGAGCAGCGTGAAGTCGGGCCGCCGCTGCAGCACCTTGACCAGCGTGATGGAACGGCGGCCGTCTTCATGGTCGGCCGGCACCACGCGTACATGACGCTCGCCGGCGGCGTCCAGGCCCTTGTGCAGCGCCAGGTCGATGACCTTCAGCTTTTCGGGCCAGGATCCCAGCACGGCCGCAGCGTAGATCTTGCCGACGGTTTTTTGTTCATGCGGGCGGCTGCGGAACTGGTCCTGCAGGTGGGTCAGCGCGCTGCGCTTCTTGGCCAGCAGCAGGATGCCCGAGGTTTCCTTGTCCAGCCGGTGCACCAGTTCCAGGAACCTGGCGGTGGGCCGCGAACGGCGCAGTTGTTCGATGACGCCCGAACTGA
Organism: Betaproteobacteria bacterium; assembly: GCA_043716645.1. Lineage (GTDB taxonomy): Bacteria > Pseudomonadota > Gammaproteobacteria > Burkholderiales > Burkholderiaceae_C > Rubrivivax. The sequence goes on from JAYSYH010000277.1 coordinate 8,417, forward strand.
CACCGCTGCCGCCGTGCACGGCCACGCCGGCCGGCTTGACGATAGCCAGCAGGTGCTCGTCTTCCAGCAAAATCGGGAACTCGCGGGGCGGCGCCTGCGACGGTGCGCCCACGGGCCGCTCGGCCACGCGCACTGGCGGCAGGCGCACGTCGTCGCCCGCGGCCACGCGGGTGTCGGCATGCACCCGACCCTTGTTGATGCGCACCTCACCCGAACGGATGACGCGGTAGACGTGGGTCTTCGGCACGCCCTTCAGTACGCGCATCAGGTAGTTGTCCAGGCGCTGCCCAGCCGATTCGGCGTCCACGATGAGGTGGCTCGCCGCGGGTTTGGCCAACACAGCGGTTGCAGCGGGTGTGCCGACTTTCACGCCTATACTCATTACCTCTACGAATGCGCCGTAACTGCTTGATTTAACGGAGTTTACCCGGGCTCATCCGGCGTTCTCGTGGACGGCTTGGCACGAATATCGTGCTGGCAAATAGGTGATGCAACGCCTGAGACCGCCATCGGGCCGGGGACCCCCCAGTGACCCGGCAGACGGCAGCCGCAGGCGGCAGAAGAACGCAAAGAACCCCACCCTCGCAGCTGTAGAAACAGCCCGTGAGGCCACCGTGAATCCCACGGTGCAAGACCCGGTCCGCCGCCGTCTTGCACCCAGCGTCCGGCGCGCTCGCAGCAGTCCATGTCGTCCTTGTTGTCGCTCTATCCCGATCAACCCAAAACCTGCCCCACCTGGCGTCGGCGCTCTGCTGATACCCGGGCTGCCGCAGGCTTGGGGGTACCGCTGCGCGATCCGCAGTGGTACGGGCAGGCGCAGACGGCGACCCACCCTGCAGCAGCACCCGCCGACACGCACGCGCCAACGCTGCGCCACTGACCGCCACCCGGCGGCGTGATCGCAGTCCAGGGCACTCGCGACTTCGGTTCGACCACGTTTTTCGTGCATCTGTGTGAAAAGAGGCAGCCCGCCTGTAAGGGCTGCCGAGCATGGATAAAGCGGGCCGACACGGCCCGCGGGAGCGCACATGAAACGCATGTTGATCAACGCCACGCAGCCTGAAGAGCGGCGTCTGGCGATCGTCGATGGCCAAAAGCTGCTCGACTTCGAAACCGAAATCGAAGGACGCGAACAGCGCAAGGGCAACATTTACAAGGCCATCATCACCCGGGTTGAACCTTCGCTGGAAGCCTGCTTCGTCGACTACGGCGAAGACCGCCACGGTTTCCTGCCGTTCAAGGAAATCAGCAAGAACTATTTTCGTGAGGGTGTGACCGCCCGCGATGCGCGCATCCAGGACGCCGTCAAGGAAGGCGACAGCCTGCTGGTGCAGGTCGACAAGGAAGAGCGCGGCAACAAGGGTGCGGCGCTGACCACCTTCGTCAGCCTGGCTGGCCGCTACCTGGTGCTGATGCCCAACAACCCGCGCGGCGGTGGCGTCAGCCGCCGCATCGAGGGCGAGCAGCGCGAAGAGCTGAAGGAGAACCTCGATCAGCTGGACTACCCCAAGGGCATGTCGCTGATTGCGCGCACCGCCGGCATCGGCCGCAGCGCCGAAGAGTTGCAGTGGGACCTGAATTACATGCTCAAGCTGTGGACCGCCATCGACGGCGCATCCAAGGGCGGCAAGGGCGCCTACCTGATCTACCAGGAAAGCAGCCTGGTCATCCGCGCCATCCGCGACTACTTCACCGCGGACATCGGCGAGATCCTGATCGACACCGACGACATCTACGACCAGGCGCTGCAGTTCATGACCCACGTGATGCCGGAAACGGCCAATCGTGTGAAGCGCTACCGGGACGACGCGGCGCTGTTCAGCCGCTTCCAGATCGAGCACCAGATCGAAACAGCCTTCAGCCGCACGGTGAACCTGCCTTCGGGTGGCGCCATCGTGATCGACCACACCGAAGCGCTGGTCAGCGTCGACGTGAACTCGGCGCGCAGCACGCGCGGCAGCGACATCGAGGAAACCGCCACCCGCACCAACCTGGAAGCCGCCGACGAGGTGGCCCGCCAGATGCGCCTGCGCGACCTGGGCGGTTTAATCGTGGTCGACTTCATCGACATGGAAGAAAGCAAGAACCGCCGCGAGGTCGAGACCCGGCTGCGCGACGCGCTGCGCTCCGACCGTGCCCGCGTGCAGTTCAGCGCCATCAGCAAGTTCGGTCTTCTGGAGTTGAGCCGGCAGCGCCTGCGCCCGGCGCTGAGCGAGGGCAACCACATCACCTGCCCGCGCTGCAACGGCACCGGCCACATCCGCGACACCGAGAGTTCGGCGCTGCAGATCCTGCGCATCATCCAGGAAGAAGCGTTGAAGGAAAACACCGCCGCCGTGCACGTGCAGGTGCCGGTGGAAGTGACCAGCTTCCTGCTCAACGAGAAGCGCACCGAGATCACCAAGATCGAGATGAAGCAGCGCGTGACCGTGTTGCTGGTGCCCAACCGCCACATCGAGACGCCGAACTACAAGCTGGAACGCCTGCGCCACGACGACCCGCGCCTGGAGAATCTGCAGGCCAGCTACACGATGATCGAAGAGCCGACCGAAGAGGAAAGCGTCACGCGTCGCCGCACTTTGGATGAGAGGGCCAAGCCCAAGCAGGAACCGCTGATCAAGGGCGTGCTGCCCGACATGCCGGCCCCTCCGGCACCGGCACCGGCGCCGGCGATGGTTGCGGCTCCGGTGCCCGTGGTGGCACCGCGCCCCGCTCCCTTGCCGACGCCAGCGCCCGCAGCGGCTGCGGGCAGCGGCTTCTTCGGTTGGGTGTCGCGCTTGTTCGGCGGCCCGGCGGCCGCACCTGCGAGTGCGCCTGTAACCGCAGCGGCTGTAGCGGTGACAGCCGCCTCGGCAGCGGCTGCAGGGCCTGAGAAACGCGGCGACGGGCGCAGCGAAGGCCGACGCGGTGAACGTGGCGGCCGGGGCGGTGATCGCAGCGAACGCAGCGGCGAACGCAGCGGTTCACGCGGCGGCCGTGACAACAAGGAAGGCCGGGGCGCCCGAGGTGGCGAACGAGGCGCTGAGCGCAGCGTCGAAGCCCGCAACGAAGTCCGTCCGGAAGATCGCGAGAGCCGCGAGCCGCGTGAAGGCCGCGAGCCCCGTGAATCACGCGTACCGCGCGTGGACCTGCCCGCCGTTGACGGTGCGCCGGCGCCTGAGCGCGAAGAGCGCGCCCCGCGCGGCGAGCGCGGCGATAACCGCCGAGGCCCGCGTGCAGAGCGTGATGTACCACCGCGCGCCGAAGGCACCAGCACGGCCGATT
>JAYSYH010000278.1:0-3880 GCA_043716645.1 Betaproteobacteria bacterium
GTGTCGAAGCGCTGCTGCCGCTCGGCTTCTTTATCGCCGCTGCCGGTCTGTTCCCGCTGGGCGTGGGGCCCGAGCCGCAGATGTTGCGGCAGATCGCGCCGGGCGTGGTCTGGGTCTGCGCGCTGCTGGCGGCCATGCTGTCGGTAACGCAGATGTTTGCGTCCGACGAACATGACGGCTCGCTCGAACAGATGCTGCTGGCGCCGCAGCCGCTGGTGCTGCTGGTGGCGGGCAAGGTCTGCGCGCACTGGCTCAGCACCGGGCTGCCGCTGGTGCTGGCGGCGCCGCTGCTGGGCATCGCGTTCGACATGAACGGCTTGGCCATTGCCGCGCTGGTGGCCACTCTGCTGCTCGGCACACCGGTGCTCAGTCTGCTGGGCGCGATGGGCGCGGCGCTGACGCTGGGCTTGCGCAGCGGTGGCGCGCTGGTCTTTTTGCTGGTGCTGCCCCTGACCATCCCGACGCTGATCTTCGGCACCGGTGCCGTGGCTGCGGTGGAAGCCGGCCTGTCGCCGCGCGCGCATTTCTCGTTGATGGGCGCGATCCTGATCTTCACCGCGCTCGGCGTGCCGTGGGCCACGGCCGCCGCCCTGCGCATCTCGCTCGACTGACGGCGCCCCTGAAAACATGAGCAGTTCAACCCGCCTGCGCTGGACCACCTACGCCGCACCGTCGCGCTTCTATGCGCTGGCCGGTCGGCTGGTACCGTGGTTCTGGGCCGCCACCGTCGTGCTGTCGACGGTGGGCCTGTTCATCGGCTTTGGCATCGCACCCACCGATTTCCAGCAGGGCGACGCCTACCGCATCATCTTCATCCACGTGCCGGCCGCCTGGATGTCGATGGTGATCTACGCCGTGATGGCCTGCTTCGCGGTGCTGGGCTGGGCCTTCAACGCCCGGCTGGCTTCGATGTACGCCCGGGCTCTGGCGCCCACCGGTGCGATGTTCACCTTCCTGGCGCTGTGGACCGGCGCCTTCTGGGGCAAGCCGACATGGGGCACCTGGTGGGTGTGGGACGCCCGTATCACCACCGAATTCATCCTGCTGCTGCTGTACCTGGGCTATATCGCACTGACCGAGGCCATCGACGACGAGCGGCGCGCGGCCAACGCCGGCGCTCTGCTGGCCCTGGTGGGCGCGGTCAACATCCCGGTGATCCGCTTTTCGGTGGTCTGGTGGAACACCCTGCACCAGGGCGCCACCATCAGCATGGACAGCGCGCCCAAGATGGCCACGACCATGTTGATTGCCATGTTGCTCATGACTTTCGCCTTCTGGGCCTACAGTTTCGCGGTGGTTCTCACCCGCGCCCGCGCCATCGTGCTCGAACGTGAGAGTGACACCGAGTGGGTACGCGCCCTGGCGGCGCGGCAAGCCCGCGCTTGAGGACGACACGACATGCACTGGAATTCCTTCGCCGACTTCGTCCACATGGGCGGCTACGGCCTGTACGTGTGGGGCTCTTATGCCGCCGCGCTGGTGGTCATGCTGATCGAGCCGCTGCTGGCCGCGCAGCGGCGTCGCAGGGCGCTGCTGGACGTGGCAATGCAAGGTGATGCCGGAGAAATGGCATGAAGCCGCGCCACAAGAAAGTCGCCATCGCCGTGGGCTTGCTGGCCGTGGTCGGCGTGGGCGTCGGCCTGATCCTGCAGGCCTTCAACAGCAACATCCAGTTCTCGTACACGCCCACGCAGATCGCCGCCCGGGAAGCGCCGGTGGGCCGCACCTTCCGCGTCGGCGGCCTGGTGCAGGCCGGCACCGTGGCACGCGACGGCGTGACCGTGCGTTTCACCGTCACCGACACCGCGATGGCGGTGCCGGTGCGTTACGAGGGCATCCTGCCGGACCTGTTCAAAGAAGGCAAAGGCGTGGTGGCGCAGGGCCAGCTCGGCAGCGACGGCGTCTTCGTCGCCCGCGAAGTGCTGGCCAAGCACGACGAGAACTACATGCCACCCGAAGCCGCAGACGCCATGCAGCGCGCGGCCAAGGCCAAGGCGCTGGTGCAGGCAGCGCAATGAGCTTACAGACGAGACTTCCAACATGATTCCCGAACTCGGACACCTCTGCCTTTTCTTCGCGCTGGCCGTGGCCCTGGCCCAGGGCGTGCTGCCGCTGGTCGGCGCGCAACGCGGCCTGGCCGGCTGGATGGTGCTGGCGCGGCCGCTGGCGCAGTGGCAGGCGCTGTTCATCGCCATCGCGTTCGCGCTGCTGGCCGCATCCTTCGTGCGCAACGATTTCTCGGTGCTTTACGTGGCCAGCAATTCCAACAGCGCCTTGCCGCTGGCCTACCGCCTGGCCGCGGTGTGGGGCGGGCACGAAGGCTCGCTGCTGTTGTGGGTGTTGATGCTGAACATCTGGACGGTGGCCGTGGCGCGCGGAAGCGCTCGCCTGCCGCTGCCCTTTGCGGCGCGCATCCTGGCCGTGATGGGCCTGGTGTCGGTGGGCTTCATGCTGTTCATGCTGCTCACCTCGAACCCGTTCGACAGGCTGATTCCGGCCGCCGCCGACGGCCGCGACCTGAACCCGCTGCTGCAGGACCCGGGCATGATCATTCACCCGCCGATGCTCTACATGGGCTACGTCGGTTTCAGCGTGGCTTTTGCGTTTGCGATCGCCGCGCTGCTGGGCGGCAACCTCGATGCAGCCTGGGCACGCTGGACGCGCCCGTGGACGACGGCCGCCTGGGTCTTCCTGACTTTCGGCATCGGGCTGGGCAGCTGGTGGGCCTACAACGAGCTGGGCTGGGGCGGTTGGTGGTTCTGGGACCCGGTGGAAAACGCGTCCTTCATGCCCTGGCTGGCCGGCACGGCGCTGATCCACTCACTGGCCGTCAGTGAAAAACGCGGCGGCTTCAAGGTCTGGACGGTGTGGCTGGCGATCATGGCGTTTTCGCTGTCGCTGCTGGGCACCTTCCTGGTTCGCTCGGGCGTGCTGTCGTCGGTGCACGCTTTCGCCACCGACCCCAAACGCGGTTTGTTCATCCTGGCTTTTCTCGTCGTCACCATCGGCAGCAGCCTGGCGCTGTTCGCCTGGCGCGCGCCCAAGGTCGGCCTGGGTCAGCGCTTCGGTCTGCTTTCGCGTGAGTCGCTGCTGCTGGTCAACAACATGATGCTGGTCGTGGCCACCGGCGCGGTGCTGCTGGGCACGCTGTATCCGCTGTTTCTCGACGCGCTGGGCATGGGCAAGATCAGCGTCGGCCCGCCCTACTTCGACGCTGTGTTCGCGCTGCTGATGGCACCGCTGGTCTTCGTGATGGGCATCGGCCCGCTGACGCGCTGGAAGCACGACGAGATCGGCCCTCTGGCCAAGCGCCTGAGCCCGGCGCTGGTGATTGCCGTGGTGGCCGCTCTGGGCGTCGGCGCATGGGCCGGGCGGATCTCGTTGCTGACGACAGGCGGCCTGCTGATGGCCTTCTGGATCGTGGCCGCGCTGGGTGTGGATATGAAGGACAAGCTGCTGCCCACCGGCAGTCGTGTGCGCCAGATCGGCCACCGCGCGCGGCAGATCCCGCTGGCCGTGTGGGGCATGCTGGCCGCCCACCTGGGTGTGGCGGCCTTCGCCTTCGGCGTGGCCATGGTCAAGACCTACGAAGCCGAACGCGACGTGAAGATGGGCCCCGGCGACAGCACCGAAATCGCCGGCTACCGCTTCACGATGACCGGCCTGCGCCAGGTGCCCGGTCCCAACTACCAGGCCATGCAGGGCAGCATCGAGGTCAGCAAGGGCAACCAGCTGATCGCCACGTTGCTGCCCGAAAAGCGCATCTACCGCGTGCAGAGCAACCCGATGACCGAAGCCGCGGTGGACAGCAATCCGCTGCGCGACCTGTACGTCTCGATGGGCGAACAACTGCCCAGCGGTGAGTGGATCGTTCGCGTGC
>JAYSYH010000279.1:0-3872 GCA_043716645.1 Betaproteobacteria bacterium
GGCTCGGCATTCGCCGGCTTGCGTGTGGCCGCCACTTCCGGCGCGTCGTCGCTAAACGCTGCCACCGCACGGGGGCTGCTGCTGCCGGCCGCTGGCGCATCGGCTGCAGTTGCGTTTGGTCCGGGCGGCCGGGCAACCGGTGTTTCCCGCAGTGGCGGCGCCAGCCTGAGTGCCGACGTCGGCACCGGTGCCGACCTTCATGCGCGCATCGGATTTGAAGGCTGACCATGCCCATCATCTTTGACGAAGTCAGTGCGGAAATTGATCGCCAGCCCACGACGGCGCCGGCTGAGTCTGCACCCGCTGCGCCACCCGCTGCGCCACCCGCGGCCGACCTGCGCACGCAACTGGAATACGCGCTGGACTTGCGCGCCGCACGTCAGGCGCGCCTGTGCGACGACTGAAACCGGAAACAACGCCATGACGGAAGCCACGCTCAGCCAGACCGCCATCTTCAGCGCCCGCCCCGCCATTCACATCGCGGGCCAACCGGATGAACGCGTCACTGCGCAGTTGACCTCCATGCGCATGGAGGAGTCCGAGGGCGGCATGAGTACGCTGGAGCTGCACCTGTCCGACTGGGTGGCTACCGGCAACGGCGGGGCCGAACTCGCTTTCGACGCGCAGTCGGCACTGCGGCTGGGCGCCGACCTGCAAGTCGGCACCGGCGACGCGGCCGCACCGGTCGAGATTTTTCGCGGCAAGGTCAGTGCGATCGAGATGGTCTGCAATTACGGCCAGCCACCCGAGTTGGTGGTGTTGGCGGAAGACGCGTTGACCGGCGCGCGGCGTACGCGGCGCAGCAAGGTCTATGCCGCCATGGCGCCTTCCGATGTGTTCAGAACGGTGGCCGCCGACCTCGGTCTGTTACCTACTGTCAGCGGCCTCGGCGCACCCACCGCCACCTGGGTGCAGCTCAATGAAACCGATCTCGGATTCTTGCGCCGCCTCGCCGCGCGTGTCGATGCCGACCTGCAAGTCAACGGGACCGCCCTGACCGTCACACCGCGCCAGGACGTGCAGCGCGGCACCATCGACCTCACGCTTAACAGCCAGTTAGCCCGGGTACGGATCAGCGCCGACCTGGCCGATCAGGTCACCGGCACCACCTCGGCGGGCTGGAACCCGCAGCAGGGCAGCCCGGTAAGCGGGTCGGCCAGCGCGATGACCCACGGCGGTCCGGGCAGCGGAACGAGCGGTGTCGATCTGGCGCGCGCGTTGTTCGAGGTCCGCAGCGAACATGTCGGCGCCATCGTGGTGTCGAGCGACGACGAAGCGCAGGCCGTGGCCGAAGCCGCGCTGGACCAGCGTGCGCGCCGTTTTGTACGGGCGCAGGGAACCGCCGAAGGCAATGCCCGCATGCGGGTGGGTGCGCACGTGCGTCTGTCGGGGGTCTCGGTCCAGTTCGACAACACCTACTACCTGGTGCAGGCCTGCCACCTGTTCGATATGCAGCAGGGCTACCGCACCGAGTTCCGCGCCGAGTGCGCGTATCTGGCCACGCCATGAAACGCGACCCGTTCATCCCCGCGCCTGGCTGGACCCAGGCCGCCTTTCTGGCGCGTGTGGTGTCGCTCAACGACCCCGAAAGCCGCAGCAGGGTGGCTATCCAGCTGCTGTCGTTCACCGAAGTGCAAGGCCAGGACACGACCATGTGGGCCCGGGTGGTGAGCGCCTTCGCGGGCAAGGACCGTGGCGCTTTTTTCCTGCCCGACGTGGACGATGAAGTGCTGGTCATGTTCGCGCAGGGCGACCGCAACCATCCGCTGCTGGTCGGTGGCTTGTGGAACGGCTCTGCCCCGCCGCCGGCGCAGATCGAGCCGGGAGGGCGCAACCGGTTCAAGCGCATCCGCTCCAAAAACGGCATCGTCGTGACCCTTGACGACCAGGACGGACAGGAAACGTTGCAGCTCGAAACTCCCGGCGGCCAGAAGCTGACACTGCGCGACGGTCCGGGCAGCGTGAAGATCGAGGACAGCAACGGCAACCGCATCATGCTGGACGCGTCGGGCATCACGGTGCAGGCGCCCGGCAAGGTGCAGGTGACCGCCAGCAGCGTCGACGTGACGGCCGGCACGGTGACTGTCAACGCCGCCATGTCCACCTTTTCGGGCCTGGTGAAGTGCGACGTGTTGCAGACCAATACGGTGATATCTGCCAGTTACACGCCCGGGGCGGGCAACGTCTGGTAGGAGCTGCTGTATGCACGACATCCTGATCGGCGCACCGCGCGACATGCAGGCCAACAAGCGGCCGGCGATCCTGCAGCGCAGCGACGACGACTTCATCGCCAGTACGCTGGATGAATTGCGCAGTTCCGCAGGCCGCGTCGTACTGGCCGCGCGGCGTGCCCATGCGACCGACAAGCAGGGCACGCTGAAGTTGTTCCAGCCGGTCCAGCGCCAGTTCCACCTGGCGCTGCTGGAGGTCTGGTGCGACACACCGGGTACACCGCGGCTCGACCCGGCGCGGATCGAATCGGCCGGCTTCGTGGTGCGCCGCATCGGTTCCTCGGGCCAGCCCGAGGGCTGGATGCGTTCCAACGGCCAGGTGCGCGGCTGGGTGCCGCTGTCACGGGTGGGCGGTGCCACGGGCGACCCGCTGGCCCAGCACCGGCTGCAGCGCCAGTTGACCGGGGTTGCCGACATCGACCGCCAGTTGACCGGCCTGCGCCTCGCGCACACCGACCAGCTGCTCGACGAACATACGCTTGCGCTGTTCGTGGCGCCACCCGATGTCTGTAGCGATGCCGCCAAGACCGTGTTTTACGGAATCGTGCCGACCGTCAGCAGCGAGGTCAGCGCGGCAGCACCGGCAAACGCGGCGGCCGGGGCAGCAGATTTCGGGCCACGTTCCGAGCTGTTCCGCGCCCATCTGGTCGAGGCCTTGCGCGGCGATGCGATGGACCTGCCGTTTCCGGGAGAAGCCGTAGCGGGCGGCTGGTTCGACGCGAGTGAAATGCCATCGGACACCGCGCCCGATGGAGTCAGCGATGCACAGTTCAGCGACATTGCCGACGTGTCTTCGGACAACAGCCGTGCCATGCACCGGTTCATTTTGTTGCTGCGCCAACTGGCCAGCGAGTTCAACGCCTTCGAGGCCGACGATGCCTCCGCACCCCTGCGCCGCGCACTCGCGGGTATTGCATTACCGCTGGTACTGCGTAACGACGAGACCGTGCAGCGTACGGTGCCGGCCGACCGATTCCTAGGCGACGCCTGCCGGATTTTGCTCATGAAGGAAAACCTGGCGGACCCGGTCGAGATGCCGGCGCGCTGGCCGGCACTCGATGCCGTTCGCGCCAACGGGCTGGCAGACGCGATGTCCACCGCCCTGCAGGCGCGCACGGCGGCATTGCTATCGCAGAGCGGCCGTTATGACGAGCCCGGCGCGCGTTACCTGGTGCGTGCGTTTGTGCGCATCAAGCCCGAAGCCCACTGCCCGCTGCGTATCGTCTGGAGCGCCGACAGCGAACCGTTCGTGATCGCGCCCTGGTTCGAGAACGCCGAAGCCCGCCCGCCGGTGCTGATACCCCTGCCCGATGCGTCGGACCGCGACCTGCTGCGCCAACTCAAGCCCAACATCGCGTTTCTGGTGCCACCGTCGATGCACAACCTGTTGTCCGGAAAAACCCGGGACCTGCTGGGCGGCAAGGGCAAGCTCGGGGCCACCGGCCTGACCTGGATCTGCGGCTTCAACATTCCCGCCATCACGATCTGTGCCTTTCTGGTGCTGAACGTTTTTTTGACGCTGTTCAACCTGGTGTTCGGCTGGCTGTTCTTCATAAAAATCTGCGTGCCCTTCCCCAAGCTGGGGAACAAGCCGCCGGGGGGCGGATGACACCATGACCGGCTGGCCCCTGCTCCCCCTGC
>JAYSYH010000280.1:0-3869 GCA_043716645.1 Betaproteobacteria bacterium
GCGGATCGAGGATCGAAGCGGCGCTACCTCGGTCGGCGCCTCGAAGGCCGCACCGTGCCTTTGTTTTGGACGACTACGTCCTCGGCGTCCGGAAGTCGCGGAGCGCCCTTCGGCCTCAGGGCGTTGTAGACCGCCGGCGCCTTGGACAAAATGAGTTCCTCAATGGCCTCCATCCGCTGCGAAATGTCAAGCCATTCCGGCGACGTGTAGCGACCCAGTGTTTCACCACCCGCCACACCGTGGCCGAGCATGCGTTTCGTCTGGCGGTCAGTAAAATTCAGTTTTTCGCAGGCTGCGCCGAACGTGCGCCGCAAGTCGTGGCCGCGCACGACCTCGATGCCGGCCCGCTCCTTCACCGTGGACATCGCCACGGTGGCATCGGAATAGTGGCCCTTGCTTGAATTCACTGACCGCGCCGGAAAGACCCACACCTCCCCTTCGATCTGATCCGCTCTGCGTCGTTTCAGAATTTCCGCCGCGCAGGGAGCGATCGGGAATTCGTGGTCCCCGCGATTCTTCGCGTCGGCGATGAAAGCGACCCGCTTGTCGAGATCGATCCAACGATCGACAGGCGCCTGCGCGGCGGTCAACTCGTCCCTCCACTTGAACGTCGACGACTCGCCACCGCGCATGCCCCAAAGCAGTGTCAGCAGCATGAAGTCGGCCGCAACCGGGTTTTCCTTGCGATATGCCCAGGCTGATTTCACGAACGGACCCACGGTCGAAGTGAACGACAGCGGGTTCCTTACGCCCCTGACCGCGTACTCGCGCTCGAGTTGGTTGTTGCTCCGGTACTTCCCTTCCGTCTTCAGGATCGTGAAGGGGTTGTAGGTCAGCGAGGGCGCGCGACCCGCTGAGTGCGCGTCATGGATTTCGAGCTCGATGGCTTTGTCAGCGGCCGCCGTAGCCCACCGACCCATAGCCTCGGCCGCCGTCTTGTGGCCCTTGGTGACTGAGTGAAAGTCGAAGCGCGCGAGGATCTCAGCCGCGGAAATCAGACGAACCTTCCGCGTTTGCCAGTCGCTCAACTTGCTGAACGCCTTGTCGGCCGCGAGCAGCGAGTTGGCTTTGGCGGGCAGCGCCCGGGAAGTCAGATGGTTCCGGTACCGTGTGAAGACATCTCCGAGCGTGAGCTCGGACGCCTCGACCTGCACCGCCACGTCCCTGGGGTTGACCCCGTGCTGCTTCGCGGTGGCCACCAGCGCCCTGGCTTTGTCCCGGGCCGTCTCCACGTCAATGACCTGTTCGTCCCCCTTCTTGCCTCGGGCAAGACCGACGAAGATTTTCATGTTCTTGCCGGCCACCAGCTTTTCAACCAGGAACACCGACGCCTTCTTGCCGACCCGGACGGCGAACCCGGTCGGAGCGTCCCGATGCGAGTCGTACACCAGATAATTGGGCCCCGCGAAAGCCCGCCAGTCCTTCCAAGGCACGTCGGACTCGGGGAACCTGTCGAGGGTCATCTTCCCGATCAGGTCCGTCTTCAACGTCAACTTCATGGGCGCTCCTTGGAATTGGCGGCGCCGATGGGCTCGGCTCCGCCAAAAACTGACCCAATCTTAGCCTCTGACTGGATTTTGGCGGTGATCTGGCGGACTTTTTGGCGGATTGCTCCTGGTTGACAGGGGCCGTTGCAGGTCGATAGAAGGCGTTAGAGAAGAGGCACAACTTGTTGATAGATAAAGAAAAAGGCAAGTCTACCGAGAGGGAAGCGGCCGCTTTTTCAACGCATACCCCCATGATGCAGCAGTACCTGCGCATCAAGGCCGACTTTCCCGACACGCTCGTCTTCTACCGGATGGGCGACTTTTACGAGCTGTTCTTCGACGACGCGCGCAAGGCCAATCGGCTGCTCGACATCACGCTGACTCAACGTGGCCAGAGCGCCGGGGAACCGGTGGTGATGGCCGGCGTACCGGCGCATTCGGTCGAAAGTTACCTGGCGCGTTTGATCAAGCTCGGCGAAGCCGTGGCGGTGGCCGAGCAGGTGGGCGACGTGGCCACGGCTGGATCGCCCCACAAGGGCCCGGTCGAACGCAAGGTGACGCGCGTGGTGACGCCGGGCACCGTCACCGACAGCGAACTGATGGCCGAACGCGCCGACACGCTGTTGCTGGCCGTCTTCAAACACCGTTCAACCTTCGGTCTGGCCTGGCTGGGTCTGAGCAGCGGCAGCCTGGGACTGACCGAATGCGGCGAACGCGAACTACCCAGCTGGCTGGCGCGGCTGGCGCCGGCTGAAGTGCTGCACGACGGCAGCGAACTGCCCGCCGCCCTGCTGCAGGCCAAAGCCGCACGCACGGCGCGGCCGGCCTGGCAGTTCGACACCGAACTGGGCACGCGCAAGCTGTGTGCGCAATTGCAGGTGGCCTCGTTGGCCGGATTCAATGCGCAGGACTTGCCGGTGGCGCAGGCCGCTGCCGCCGCGCTGCTGAGCTACGCCGAACACACGCAAGGGCGTGCCCTCGCCCACGTGCGCACGCTTGCAGTGGAACGCAGTGGTGAACTGCTGGAACTGCCACCGGCCACGCACCGCAACCTGGAACTGGTGCAGACGCTGCGCGGCGAAAGCGGCGACGGCAGCCCGACCCTGCTGAGCCTGCTGGACAGCTGCCGCACCGGCATGGGCAGCCGCCTGCTGCGCCATTGGCTGACCCACCCGTCGCGCGACCGCGCAGCGGCCAGCGAGCGCCACGCGGCCATCGCGGCTTTCGTCGAAGGCGGCTTTGCGCCGCTGCGCGAGGCGCTGCGCGGGGTCAGCGACGTTGAGCGCAGCACCGCCCGTGTAGCGCTGCGCCAGGTGCGCCCGCGTGAACTGGCCGGTCTGCGTCTGACGCTGGCCGCGCTGCCTGCGCTGCGGGCAAGCGCGCCACGCGGGGCGCCGCTGCTGGAGCGGCTGCACGCGGGGCTGTCGCCAGCACCGGCATTGGCCACTGCGCTGCAGGCCATCGCTGCCGAGCCGGCCGTGCTGCTGCGCGACGGCGGCGTCATGGCTGAAGGCGTGGACGCCGAACTCGACGACCTGCGCGGCATCAACCAGAACTGCGACGCCTTCCTGCTCGATCTGGAAGCCCGCGAACGCGTCCGCACCGGCATTGCCAACCTGCGCGTGCAGTTCAACAAGGTGCATGGTTTCTACATCGAGGTGACCCAGGGCCAGCTGGACAAGGTGCCGGCCGATTACCGGCGCCGCCAGACCCTGAAAAATGCCGAGCGCTACATCACGCCCGAGCTCAAGGCCTTTGAAGACAAGGCGCTGTCGGCGCAAGAGCGGGCGCTGGCGCGCGAGAAGTGGCTGTTTGACCAGCTGCTGGACGCACTGCAGCCCTTCATGCCCGCCTTGACGCGCCTGGCCAGCGCGCTGGCGTCGCTCGACGCGCTGTGCGCGCTGGCCGAGCGCTCGCTCACGCTGAACTGGGCCGCGCCAGAATTCACCCGCGAGCCATGCATTGACATTGCCAAGGGACGCCACCCGGTGGTGGAAGCCCGCCTGGCCGAAACCAGCGGCGGCAGCTTTATTGCCAACGACTGCCGCCTGGTTGGCAAGCAGAAAATGCAGGTCATCACCGGGCCCAACATGGGCGGCAAATCGACCTACATGCGCCAGGTGGCGTTGATTGTGCTGCTGGCCAGCATCGGCAGCTATGTGCCGGCCAGCCGCTGCCGACTGGGGCCGATTGACGCCATTCACACCCGCATTGGCGCAGCCGATGACGTGGCCAACGCGCAGTCCACCTTCATGCTGGAAATGCTGGAAGCCGCGCAGATTTTGAACACCGCCACCCCTTGTTCGCTGGTGCTGATGGATGAAATCGGCCGCGGCACCTCCACCTTTGACGGCCTGGCGCTGGCGGGCGGCATTGCGGCGC
>JAYSYH010000029.1:0-2491 GCA_043716645.1 Betaproteobacteria bacterium
CGTGCGCAATGACCAGATCGAGTCGGTGTTGCCCTCACTGGCAGCGAACAAGGCAACACCCAGCCTCGTGTTCATGTTCAACAACCTGGCCGGGCCGCAGCGACTGATCGACATGCTGGGGCGTGAACGCGTGATGCTGGGCTTCCCGGGTGCGGCCGGCGAACGGGCCGCGGACGGAACTGTCTTGGCCACGGTCCTGCCGGCGCTGCTCCAGAAGACCACGGTCGGCGAACTCGACGGCCGCCGCACACCGCGGGTTCGGCTGCTCGCAGCTGCGTTGCAGGAGGCCGGCTTTCCCACCGCCATCTCGAGCAACATGGACGCCTGGCTGAAGACACATGTTGCGCTCGTGAGCCCGATTGCGGATGCGTTTTACGCAGCGTGCGGTGACCTGAAGGTCCTGGCCAACAGCAGATTCCAAGTGCTCGCCATGTTGCGATCGATCCGCATGGCCTTCGCCGCCCTGCGCGCGCAAGGCGTGCCGGTCACCCCGGCAAGGCTGCGCGGTGTTGAACTGCTGCCCGCGTGGCTGCTCGTTGGTGTATGCCAATGGGCACTGCGCACGTCCTATGCAGAACTGATCGTTGCGCGCCATGCGTCTGTGGCACGCGAGGAGATGGCAATACTCGCCGAGCAGTTGCGCACGCTGGTGGAGCGCAGTGCTGGCATTGCGGCGCAAGCCTCCTCGCCCGAGAGTGGACGGCCGTGAGCGGATGCTGGGGCGCGTTCTTCGTCGTAATCGCCGGCACCCTCGAGCACTCGACCATTGTCATTTCGCCACCGGATTCCGCGTGGCGTGTTCCAGCTTGATCTGGCGCGGCAGGATGCGCGCAACCTCGGTCAGGTTTTGCGCCAGGAACTCGGTCACGTCGCGCGGCGTCATAACGCCCAGCGGATGGGTGTTCGCGTCGACCACCGGCACCCTGCGGATGCATTTGCTGCGTATGTGACAGACCGCGTCGCACACGAGTTCTGAGTCAAAGACGGTGACGAGGTCGCGCGCGATCTCCGTCCTGATGAGCGCCGAACTTCAGCTTGCGGCCCGAATGAAGAATCCGTTCAGGCTGAGCCTGTCGAAGCCGCGCGCCCTGCGCGAATTCGAAGCTTCGCTCATAGCGTTTTCCGATGCTTGCGCCAAGTCAAGCGTCGACTGCACCACCGCCTCGGTCTTTGCTGCTTTCGAGCTGGGGCCTGTGGCACCCCGGCAAGCGCCGTCTCGAAGTAACCGCACTGCCCCGGCTCAGCGAACGGCAGACGCCCCTGGTGCCTGCCCGTTCGGCGCGGTCACCTGCGGCGACGCGGGCAGTGGGAGTCCGGTCTCGGGCAGTGGCGGCGATGGCGCAGGCGGCTTAAGCTTGTCGCACGACACCGTGGCGAATGCCGCGAGGATCAACGCGACCATCGCAAGAACAGAGCGCTTCATGTCACGACCTTTCGTTAAGAACGCCCCCCGAGGGGGATGAGCAAAGTGGCCAAGCAATGTTTGCTCAAGGCTTGGCGACGCGAGGTGCCGCACACCGCCGCCGCCGCGCCAAGCAGAATCGGCTCAAGCGGCCCGTGGCGACCACGTGGACGGGCGAACGGCAAGCGAACGGCAAGCGAACTGCACGACTGAATCGAACTCACTCGGGTTCGCTCCGTCGTAGCGGATCTCCGGGCAGCGACGAAAAAACGAATCCAGCGGGCAGCGCCCAGTCCCCATAAAGCCGCTTCGCGGACAGGCCTCGCGGTCTTTGGCCTGAGTCCATTGCTAACGCATGCCCGGCGTGCCGTGAGGCAGGAAAACGGGCCGTGGATGCGGGGGCGGGATCGACGCTCGCTCGGCACCCTCGCGCGCGATACCGCTGCGCAAAGCGCTTGCCAGGACGCCCAGTTGTCCCGCCAGCGCCTCCAACAGATCGTCGGCCGATACGAACCCGGCGAGTTGACCCTCTTGGCCGGTGACGAGCAGGCGGCGCACACCGGCATCCCGCATCACCGCAACCGCCTCCGCGATACCGGCGGTCGCTGGCACCGAGGCGAGGTGGCGGCTGGCCAGTTGGCCGACCTTCTCGTCGACCGGGTCAAGATCGCGCGCGAGAATTTCGATCGCCAGGTCCCGATCGGTGATCACGCCCACCGCCTGTTCGTGACCGGCAGCCTCGACTGTCACCACCAAGGCACCGACGTGATGCGCGCGCATCAAGTTGGCGGCGTCCCGCAGCGAAGCACCTGCGTCGATCGTGATGACATCGGGTTGGCAAATGGCGGCGATGCTCATGGTGGCTCCGGAAACGAGTGGCGGAATGCGGCTGCTTATCAATGAAGCATCTATTGAAGCATCGCGCCTGCACAGTCTCTTTGCGTTGCATCAATCCACTATGAAGAACGATGGGGGAAGCGTGTCCATGCTGTACTGGAGACGCGCGACCTCGCGTCCGATGACACTCGATCACGGCACCTTTTGCGCCAGCGCAAGCACGTCGTTCGGCACCGGTGTCGTAATACGGCG
>JAYSYH010000281.1:0-3844 GCA_043716645.1 Betaproteobacteria bacterium
GGTTACCTCACGCTCGACCGCCAAAGCCGCACGCTCAGCGGCGGTGAGGTGCAGCGCATCAACCTGACCACCGCGCTGGGCACCTCGCTGGTGAACACGCTGTTCGTACTCGACGAGCCGAGCATCGGCCTGCACCCGCGCGACATGAACCGCATCGTGGTGGCGATGCAGCGGCTGCGCGATGCCGGCAACACGCTGGTCGTCGTCGAACATGACCCGGCGGTGATGCTGGCCGCCGACCGTTTGATCGACATGGGCCCCGGCCCCGGCGAACGCGGCGGGCAGATCGTTTTCGACGGCACGCCGGAAGCGGCGCGCGATGCCGACACGCTGACCGGCGCCTACCTGGGCGGCCGCAAGCAGGTCGGGCTGGGCTTTCGCCAGCTGGTCACCGAGGCCACGCCCAAGCTGCTGCTGGAAGGTGCGCGCGACCACAATTTGCAGAACGTGAGTGTCAGCATTCCGCTGCAGCGACTGGTGTGCGTCACCGGTGTCAGCGGCTCGGGCAAGAGCACGCTGATCCAGGACGTGCTGTACCCGGCGCTGGCCCGCCACTTCGGCAAGGCCACCGAAACGCCGGGCGAATTCGGTCAATTGCTGGGCGCTGATTTCTTGAGCGACGCTGTCTTTGTCGATCAAAGCCCCATCGGCAAGACCGCGCGCAGCAATCCGGCCAGTTACGTCGGCGCCTTCGACGAATTGCGCAAGCTGTTTGCCGATTTGCCCTTGGCCCGCGAACGCAGCTACAGCGCTGGCACCTTCAGCTTCAATGCTGGCGACGGCCGCTGTCCGACCTGCGGCGGGAGTGGTTTTGAACACGTCGAAATGCAATTCCTCAGCGACGTGTATTTGCGCTGCCCCGACTGCGACGGCCGCCGCTACCGGGCTGAAATCCTGGACGTGAAGATCGTGCGCGGACCGATGCAGTTGAGCATCGCCGACGTGCTGGACCTGACCGTCGCCGAAGCCGCGCACTGGTTCCAGGCCGACCGC
The DNA here is from genome assembly GCA_043716645.1 of Betaproteobacteria bacterium. Lineage (GTDB taxonomy): Bacteria > Pseudomonadota > Gammaproteobacteria > Burkholderiales > Burkholderiaceae_C > Rubrivivax. The sequence continues at coordinate 994 of JAYSYH010000281.1, forward strand.
GAGGTGGTGGCGCGATTGCAGCCCATAGTCGATGTCGGCCTGGATTACGTGCGCCTGGGCCAGCCGGTGCCGACGTTGTCCGGCGGCGAGGCACAACGCCTGAAGCTGGCCGGTTTCCTGGCCGATGCCACGCATTCGGCGATGCAGCGGCTGGCCAAGCGCGGCACGCTCTTTCTGTTCGACGAGCCGACCACCGGCCTGCATTTCGACGACATCGCCAAGCTGATGCGCGCGCTGCGCAAGCTGCAGGACGCGGGGCACTCGCTGCTGGTCATCGAGCACAACCTGGACGTGATCCGCGCTTCGGACTGGATCATCGACCTCGGGCCCGAAGGCGGCGAGGCCGGCGGCGAAGTGGTGTGTTTCGGCACGCCGGATGACGTGAAGGCGCACCCGACGTCGCACACCGGCGCGGCGCTGCGCGACTACGAGGAAGCACTCGGTTTCGGCACGCCAAAGGCCGAAGAAGGCCGGGCCTTGCAGAGCGTGCTGCGCGCCGCGCGCAAGGCCCGGCAAGACGAAGACCAGTCCATCCGCATCGTCAACGCGAAAGAGCACAACCTGAAGAGCCTGAGCGTGGACATTCCGCGCGGCAAGTTCAATGTGGTCACCGGCGTCAGCGGTTCGGGCAAGAGCACGCTGGCCTTCGACATCCTGTTCAACGAAGGGCAGCGGCGTTACCTGGAAAGCCTGAACGCCTACGCCCGCAGCATCGTGCAGCCGGCGGGGCGGCCTGAGGTCGACGCGGTCTACGGCATACCGCCGACGGTGGCCATCGAACAGCGCCTGTCGCGCGGCGGCCGCAAAAGCACGGTGGCCACGACCACTGAGGTCTGGCACTTCCTGCGCCTGCTGTGGGTCAAGCTGGGCCTGCAGCACTGCGTGCACGACGACGCTCCGGTGAAGGCGCAAAGCGCCGAGAGCATCGCGGCGCAATTGCTGCGCGATCACAAGGGCCAGCATGTCGGCCTGCTGGCGCCGCTGGTGGTGAACCGCAAGGGCGTCTACACCGACCTGGCGAAATGGGCCAAGGCACGCGGCCACACGCATCTGCGCGTCGACGGTGAATTTCTGGCGCTGAACCCGTTTCCGCGTATCGATCGCTTCAAGGAACACACGCTGGAATTGCCGGTCGGCGACATCGTCATCACGCCCGAGAACGAAGCCGAGTTGCGCGCGCTGCTGAGCAAGGCTTTGGACCTGGGCAAGGGTGTGCTGCACCTGCTGCACCCGCTGGACGGGCTGGATACGTCGATGTTGCCCAGCGGCAAGCAGGGCCTGGGCGTGGGCGACGTGAAGGTCTTCTCGACCAAGCGCGCCTGCCCGGTCTGCGGCACCAGCTACCCCGAACTGGACCCACGCATGTTTAGCTACAACAGCAAGCACGGCTGGTGCACCGGCTGCGTCGGCACCGGTTTGAAGCTGACGCGCGAGCAGCGCAAAGCCTACGACGACAGCGTTCGGGACGACGACAACAAGGGCCGCGAGCAGAGCTTCCCCAGTGAAGAGGCCGAGGTTGAAGGTGTGGTCGATGAACCCTGCAGCGACTGCGGCGGCGCGCGTTTGAACAAGGCCGCGCGCGGTGTGACTTTCGAAGCGCAGGCCATCAGCGACATCGCGCGCTTGTCGGTGCAGGAAACGCGGCAGTGGGTGCAGGCGCTGCGCCTGACCGGGCGCGACGCCGACATCGCGCGCGACGTGGTGGCCGAAATCCACAGCCGGCTTGAATTCCTGGAAGACGTGGGCTTGAGCTACCTGACGCTGGACCGCGCTGCGCCGACGCTTTCCGGCGGCGAAGCGCAGCGCATCCGCCTGGCCGCACAGCTGGGCAGCAACCTGCAGGGCGTGTGCTACGTGCTGGACGAGCCGACCATCGGCCTGCACCCGCGCGACAACGGCATCTTGCTGAACGCGTTGGCCAAGCTGGGCGCGGCGGGCAACACGCTGGTCGTCGTCGAGCACGACGAAGACACCATCCGTCGCGCCGACCACCTGATCGACATCGGCCCTGGCGCCGGCAAGCGCGGCGGCCGCCTGGTGGCGCAAGGCAGCGTGGCCGATTTGTCGGCACAGCCCGAATCGGTCACCGGCCGTCTGTTGGCGCACCCGCTGCGGCATCCGCTGGTGGCGCGCCGCGCGGTTGAGCCGGGTGCTGCGGCGCTGCGTTTGCGCGGCGCCAGCCTGCACAACCTGCAGGGCTTCGACGTGCAGGTGCCACTGCAGCGCCTGGTGGCGGTGACCGGCGTCAGCGGCTCGGGCAAAAGCACGATGGCGCGCGATGTGCTGCTGGCTAACGTGCAATCTGCGCTGACCGCGACATCCGCCAATGCGCGCAAATGGGTGGGCTGCACTGGCCTGGAAGGCTACGAGCAGATCGACCGCGTGCTGGAGGTCGACCAGACGCCGATCGGCAAGACGCCGCGCAGCTGCCCGGCCACCTACATCGGCTTCTGGGACTTCATCCGCAAGCTCTACACCGAGACGCTGGAAGCGAAAGCGCGCGGTTATGCCGCCACGCGCTTCTCGTTCAACACCGGCCACGGCAGGTGCCCAGGCTGCGAAGGCCAGGGCATGAAGACCATCGCGATGAGCTTCCTGCCCGACGTCAAAGTGCCCTGCGACATCTGCCACGGCGCGCGTTTCAACCCCGAGACGCTGGCCGTCACCTGGCGGGGCAAGAGCATTGGCGACGTGCTGCAGATGGAGGTGGACGAAGCCGTCGATTTCTTCGCCAGCATGCCGGCCATCAGCCACCCGCTGCAGTTGCTGAAGGACGTCGGCTTGGGTTACCTGACGCTGGGCCAACCGTCACCCACGCTGAGCGGTGGCGAGGCGCAGCGCATCAAGCTGG
>JAYSYH010000282.1:0-33528 GCA_043716645.1 Betaproteobacteria bacterium
CTACGGCGACACCATTTTGTCGCGTGACACCGCCAAGCGTCTCGCGTCCTGGATGAGCCTAGAAAAGGCCCTGGAAACCGGCGAATTCGTCACCGGCACCACCAGCGGCAAGGTCAAGGGTGGCCTGACTGTGCTGGTCAACGGCATCCGTGCCTTCCTGCCGGGCTCGCTGCTGGACACGCGGCCGGTGAAGGACATGTCGCCGTTCGAAGGCAAGACCATGGAGTTCAAGGTCATCAAGCTCGACCGCAAGCGCAACAACGTCGTGTTGTCGCGCCGCGCGGTCGTCGAAGCTTCGATGGGCGAAGAACGCGCCAAGCTGCTGGAGACTCTATCCGAAGGCGCCATCGTCCACGGCGTGGTCAAAAACATCACCGAATACGGCGCATTCGTCGATCTCGGCGGTATCGACGGCCTGCTGCACATCACCGACATGGCCTGGCGCCGTGTGCGTCACCCGAGCGAGGTGGTGACTGTGGGACAGGAACTGACAGCCAAGGTCCTGAAGTTCGACGCCGAGAAGAACCGCGTGAGTCTTGGACTCAAGCAGCTGGGCGACGACCCGTGGCATGGCGTTTCGCGCCGCTACCCGAACGGCACGCGACTGTTCGGCAAGATCACCAACATCGCCGACTACGGCGCGTTCGTGGAAATCGAGCCGGGCATCGAAGGCCTGGTGCACGTGTCCGAGATGGACTGGACCAACAAGAACGTCGCGCCGGCCAAGGTTGTCGTCCTCGGCGAAGAAGTTGAAGTCATGGTCCTTGAGATCGATGAAGACAAGCGCCGCATCAGCCTGGGCATGAAGCAGTGCAAGGCCAACCCGTGGGAAGAGTTCTCTTCCACCGTCAAGCGCGGCGACAAGGTCAAGGGCCCGGTCAAGTCGATCACCGACTTCGGCGTGTTCATCGGCCTGACCGCCGGCATCGACGGCTTGGTGCACCTGAGCGACCTGTCCTGGCACGAGCCGGGCGAAGCTGCCGTGCGCAACTACAAGAAAGGCCAGGAAGTTGAAGCCCTGGTGCTGGCCATCGACGTGGAACGCGAGCGCATCAGCCTGGGCATCAAGCAGATGGACGTCGATCCGTTCACCAACTTCACCACGCTGAACGACCGCGGTGCGGTGGTTGACGGCAAGGTGAAGTCGGTCGACCCGCGTGGCGCGGAGATTCAGTTGAACGAAGACGTGACCGGCTACCTGCGCGCTTCGGAAATCAGCCGCGACCGCGTTGAAGACGCGCGTAACGTGCTGAAGGAAGGCGACGATGTCTCGGTGATGGTCATCAACGTCGACCGCAAGATGCGCTCGATCCAGTTGTCGATCAAGGCCAAGGACAACGCCGACGAGCAGCAGGCCATGCAGCGCCTGAGCCAGACCAGCGAGCGCGAGAACGCTGGCACCACCAGTCTGGGCGCCCTGCTGCGCGCCAAGCTGGACAACCGCCCGGAGTAAACATCCGCGCGCCGGCCCTGCTCTTGCGGGGTCGGCATCCACACTACAAGCCCGCAGCCGCCCCCTTGGTGTCTGTGGGCTGTTTCCTGAACTGAACCAGCCCAGGCCACGCCGCTCGACATGACCCGATCCGACCTCGTCACCCGTCTGGCCGAGCGTTTCGCGCAGCTCACGCAACGTGACACCGAGTTCGCCGTCAAGACCATCATCGACGCGATGTCCGATGCACTGGCCCGCGGTCACCGCATCGAGATCCGCGGCTTCGGCAGCTTCAGCATCAACCGCCGCCCGCCCCGCGTGGGGCGCAATCCGCGCAGCGGCGAGCAGGTCGTCATTCCCGAAAAACTCGTGCCCCACTTCAAGCCGGGTAAGGCCCTGCGCGAAGCCGTTGACGCCCAGGCACCCGTGCGGCCCGAAAGCGAAAGCGCCTGAACCGTGCGTGCCGTCGTCTGGCTGTTCCGGGCCTTCGTCTTCTTCACGCTGTTCGCGTTCGCGTTGAACAACCAGCAGGGCACCACGGTGCACTGGTTTTTTGGCGCCGAATGGCGGGCGCCGCTGGTCATCGTGGTGCTGGTCGCTTTTGCAGCGGGGTGCGCCATCGGCGTGCTGGCCATGGTGCCGGCCTGGTGGCGCCACCGCCGCGTGGCCAAGCGGCACATCCCGCTGCCGGGCGTCAAGCCAGCGGCCCCGCCGACGATGCCAATGCCGTCTGGATTCGGCCTGGAGCCCGCGCAGGCGCACCCGCCGCGCGACGGCCCGTAGCACCCACCTCGACGCCACCGCTGGCATGGGCTTGGACCTGCAATGGCTGCTGATCGGACTGCCACTGGCTTTCGCTTTGGGCTGGATGGCCTCGCGCTTCGACCTGCGCCAGCTCAAGCGTGAACGGCAGGACGCGCCTCGCGCCTACTTCAAAGGTTTGAACCTGCTGTTGAATGAGCAGCAGGACAAGGCCATCGATGCCTTCATCGAGGCGGTGCAGAACGACCCCGACACCACCGAACTGCACTTCGCCTTGGGCAACCTGTTCCGTCGCCGCGGTGAATTCGAACGCGCGGTGCGCGTGCACCAACACTTGTTGGGCCGGTCCGACCTGCGGCTGGGTGACCGCGACCGCGCACAGCGTGCGCTGGCGCAGGATTACATGAAGGCGGGCCTGTTCGACCGCGCGGAAGCCGCCTGGCGCGCACTGATGAACACGCCTTTCGAAAGTGAAGCCCAGCTGGCGCTGCTGTCGCTGTACGAGCGCTCGCACGACTGGGCCAACGCCGTGGCGATGGCCCAGCAGCTTGAACACGCCCAGAGTGGCTCGTTCGCCACCCGCATCGCCCACGGCGAGTGCGAGCTGTGCGAAGAAGCCGATGCACGAGGTGACGCCGCTGCCGGTGAGGCCGCGCTGGCACGCGCCAGAGCCACTGCGCCCCACGCCGTTCGACCGCTGCTGCTGACCGGCCAGCGCCAACTGCGCAGCGGAAACGCTGCCGGCGCGCTGCACAGCTGGGACGCACTGCGCACGCAGCACCCGCTGGCCTTCTTGCTAGTCGTTGGCGAGTACCTGAAGGCCGCGCAGCAATGCGGCCAGACTGCGCAGGCCCAGGCCGTGATCAGCCAGGCGTTCGAGCAGACGCCGGCGGTGGAACTGCTGACAGCGCTGCAGGAACTAGAAGGCGTGACGGCAGCCACGCACTTGCCCAGGCTGCTGGCGCAGTTGCGCGAACACCCCAGCCTGTCGGCCGCACAAATGCTGCTCGCGGTGCCGCCCGAGGCCTGGACGCCTGCAGCCTGGCAGGCCCTGCGCCAGGCACTGGCGCAGAGCGCCGGCCCTCTGCAGCGCTACCGCTGTGCGGCTTGCGGCTTCGAGGCGCAGCGCTATTTCTGGCAGTGCCCAGGCTGCCTGAGCTGGGACAGTTACCCGCCACAGCGCATCGACGCACTCTGACTGTCGGCGCCAAGCAGCCGGAGCCGCTCAGCGCGCCATCTGTGCGTCCAGCAAAGCCAGCACATCGCCCCGACCGGGCACCTGCCCCTTGCCGCCGATGCTGGCCACACGGCCTGGGCCGGTGATGCCGGCCAGCCCTGGGTCGTGGTCACAGTAGATGCCCAGTGTGGGCCGGCCCAGTGCCGCTGCCAGGTGCGTGAAACCGGTGTCCAGCCCGACAACTTGACGTGCGCCGGCCAGCACGGCGGCCATCTCGCCCACCTTCAAAAAGGGCGGCACATCGCCTTCGCAACTGGCCGCGATGTTCTCGGCCAGGCTTTGTTCATCGCGCGCGCCCCAGACCACCACCGGCGTCATGCCGCGTTCCAGCAGGCGGTTGCCCAGTGCCACCCAATGGCGCTCCGGCCAGTGCTTGGAAGCACGGCTGGCGTTCGGGATCAGCACCGCGTAGTCGCCGCCGCGCGGCGCCCAAGTGGCTGCCGGTGCGTGGATGCCGAAATCGGGCGCGCTGGTCGGCATGGGGTAACGCAGGTGCGCTGCGGCCAGTTGCCTGCAGCGCAGCACGGCCTGCAGGTTCCTGGCCACCGCTGCGGTGTCGCGGTACAGCCAGGATGCAGCCGGTTCGCGCGCGCTGTCACCGTCATAGCCAACGACAGCGGCGCCGGTCTGGCGCGCCCACAACGCGCTTTTCAGCAGCCCTTGCAGATCCAGCACGCGGTCGTAGCCGCCTTGCCGAAGTTCGTCACGCAGTGCGCCCATCGCGTTCCAGGTACTGCGGTCGAACAGCGTGCGGCGCCATTTGCGCCACTGCAGGTTCAGCACGCGGCGCACGCCGGGGTGCATCAGCGGGATGGCGGCGTAAGAGGCTTCAACCAGCCAGTCAACTTGCGCCCCCGCGTGGTGACGGTGGATGTCGTTGATGACCGGCAACGCGTGCACCACGTCGCCCATCGACGAGGTCTTGACGATCAAAAGCTTCAGGCTCATCGCCGGTGCGCTTCGGCCACCAGCACCGGGTTGAAACGGGGGTCGTTGTACATCTTGAACTGCCGGTAGACCTTGAAGTAGGCGCAGCCGGCTGCAGCATCGACCAGCAGCGCGTCCAAGCAGCCGCCGAGGTCTTCACGCTGCTGCTGCAGACGTTCCAGCTTGACCCGGCTGGCCACCCGGTGGGGCTCGTCGACGTCGCGGCGCAGGGTCTGTTGGCGCATGGCCCGCACCTTCAACGCCATGATCGACAAGCGGTCGATCATGCTGCCCGCGGTCTCGCTGTTCAGCCGGGCGCCGGCCGGCACTTGGGCCTGCGGCGCATCGCTGCGCGCCGAAGCGGCATCAACCAGACCCAGCGCCAGCAGCAAGATCTCATCGACGCGTTCGGTGGCGTCGTTGCGCGCCTGGTTGTAGCCGTCGATGGCGCGCTTGTTGGCGGCGATCTCGGCGTCGGCCACGGTGGTGCGCCGGGCCAGGTCTTCCTCGGCCCACAACAGGCTGTTGCAGCGGTGGTTAGTCTGCACCCAGTGCCAAAGCCCGAACGCGTCTTGCACGTTCGGCGCGGGCTGCGCGTGCGGCCAGGCGGGGCTGGCCAGCAGGTTGTCGTGCAGGGCCAGCACGCTGGAGGCGGGGGGCATGGCAGGCTGGATGTCCAAGGCAGTCGTCATGGATTGCGCTGTCAGAATGGCTGCAGATTATGTGCCGTTCATGCCCTTGACCCGCGCCCCCGGCGCCCCGTGCGCCCCTTGCGCCACCCCCCACCGGCTGATCGTGCGCCTGCGGAATTGGGTCGGCGACGTCACGCTGGCCGTGCCCACGCTGCGCCGGCTGGACGAGGCCGGCCACGACCTGCAATTGATCGGCAAAGGCTGGGCACGCGAACTGCTGGCCGGCCACGGCTGGACGGTGCACGTGCTGCCGAAAACCATGGCCAAACGCATTGCGCTGCTGCGACGTTTGAAGGCCGAAGCGCAGGCGGCTGATCCGGACTACAGCCGCCGCCTGAACGCGCTGTGCCTGCCCGATTCTTTCTCCAGTGCGCTCGAATTTCGTCTGGCCGGCCTGCGCACGCTGGGCCACGCGCACGAGGGCCGCAGCCTGCTGCTGGCCCGGGCCTTGCAACTGCCGCGCACGCCGCACGCGTTGCAGGTCTACTGGCAGCTGGGGGACGCGCTGCTCGGCGCTGCAGCGCCGCTGCCCGATCTCATCGGCCTGCGGGTCAGCGACGCGCACCGCGCGCAGGCCCAAGCGCTGCGCGCCACCCACGGTATCGCCACCGGCAGCATCTTCATCTGCCCTTTCGCTGGCGGCACATGGGCCCGGCAAGACAAGACCTGGCCCGCCTTCCCGGCCTTTGCCGCGCAGGTGCTGCCCGGCTTCGGGCGCCGCGTGGTGGTTTGCCCGGGCCCAGGCGAAGAAGCCCTGGCGCGGCAACACTTCGGCTCGGCAACGGTGCTGAACGGCGTCGGCCTGGGCGTTTACGCTGCGCTGCTGCAAGACGCGGCCCTGATGGTCGCCAACGACACCGGCCCGGGCCACATGGCGGCCGCCGTGGGCACGCCGTTGGTGTCGGTGCTTGGGCCCAGCGACCCGGCACTGTGGCGCGCCTGGGGGCCGGCGGTGCAGTTGGTGCAAGGCGCGGATGGGTGGCCTGCAAGCGAGGCGGTCGCGCAGGCCGTGCGGCGCGCACTCGCGACGCGCGAGTGAAACGCCAGTGCCACGCAAGTGCCGCGCAAGTGCCGCACCGACGCCGCGTTGCAGGCGGCGCAGCGCGGCAGGGCATGCCCCCAACCTGGGTCACCCGCCCGGGGGCCCCCTTCGGCCCATCTGCCGGGGGAATGACGGCCGAGGCTGCGGCTTGAAAAATGCGAACCAGCCCGCTGCAAAACAGATGAAGCGGCGGGCTGGTTTCAGTCTCAAGCACGTCCCTCAACCGCGACCTTCAACGGTCATCCAGGAGATCCACCATGTTCCGCAACCTCATCGCCACCGTCCTCGCCGTGTTCGCCCTGAACGCCTTTGCCGCTGCCGACGCCAACCGGGCCAGCCAAGCCGAACTCGAGACCGTCAAGGGGATCGGCCCCGGCTTGTCTGGAAAGATCGTCAAGGCCCGCGAAACCGGGCAGTTCAAGAACTGGGGTGACCTGGTCGAACGTGTGGGCGGCATCGGCGTGGGCAACGCCGCCAAGCTGTCGCAGGGCGGCCTGAGCGTGGCGGGTTCGGCTTACGACGGCTCGGCAACCGCAGCCGCCAAGGCCACCAAGACCGCGAAGTCCATCCCGGCGACCAAGGACGGCAACCCAGTGAAGAAAGTCAAGAAAGCAGCCGAAGCGGCTTAAGCTGCGGGCGCCGGGCCCGCGCTCAAGGCAGCGCGAGGTCCAGCGAAAAATGGCTGGCCGGCGCTGTGTGCCGCCGAGCGTCCCAGCCGAAAAAGCGCAGCACTTCGGACTTGCGCGCCTCAGTGTCAGCCTCACCCAAAGCCATCAGTTCGCGCGCGTACGGCGCCTCGAACAGCAAGTAGCTGGCCAGCGCCGCGCCGCGCGCCTGATCACCCGATCCGCCGACGCCGACGCCGCGCAGCAGGGCCCGCACCGGCGCGGGCAGCGTCCCCAGGTGGCGCGCGGCGATGTCGTCCAGGCGCTGGGTCGGGGCGATGACCAACGCTTCCAGCGGCCGCAGATCGGTGTCGCTCACAACCGTGGCTGGCAACAAGGCCAACGTGCGGTTGATGCGGCGCATGCGCTCCACGTCCACCGCCAGGGCGTCCAGAAAGATGCTGGACATCGCATGGCCGGCGATCTGCGCCAGGTTGGGGAAGCCGGCGTCGGCCACCACGCGCCCGACGGACTCGTTCAGGCGCCCGGCACCGATCACCAGTAAGCGCTGGGCACCCAGGTGGATGGCCGGCGACAGCGGCGCGGTCTGGCGCATCGGCCGACCCAGCCGGCGTGCCCAGCCGCCGTCAACGCCGTGGCCGGAAAGACAAACGGAATGGCCGACGAAGCCAGCAGATGTGCCTGCGTGATGGGCCCGGGTAGGGCCAGCCGCTGCGATCGCTGCCACGGGGAAATTGGCACGGCACTGTCGTAGAAAGTGCAGTGCTCGCCATTGGTGTAGCTGGAAGCCGCGACAGCCACGGCATGAAGCTGGCCCCGCGCCACTGCGCGCCGCTGCGGATCACACCCAGGGAATCGGCGCGGTAGACCTGTTCGGCGCTGAAGTTTTCCCAAACCTGCGCGATGGTTTCGACGGCATCGTCGTAGGTGTCGGCCTGACAGGCCAGCGCCATCGCGTTGAGTGCACCCGCCGATGTGCCGCAGATGACGCCAAAAGGGATTGGCCGGCTGCGTCAGCAGGCCGACCGGGCCCAGGGCCTGGCGCCGGATGCGGCTGATGGCCCGCAACATGCCCACCTGGTAGGCGGCGCGGGCACCGCCACCGCTGCGCAAGCCGCCAAATACCGCCGCTTATGGCGCCCTATTTGTCGTGGCCACGACCCTGGCCATGGCCCCGGCCGCGGTCCTCGTCGCGGTGACCCTCCTTGCGGTCATCGCGACGGTCATCCCGACGGTCATCGCGCCGGTCATCGCGCCGATCGTCCTGGTCGTGCGCATGCGGCCGCACATGCTCGCCATACCAGCCGTCCTGCACAAAGTACACCGGCACGCCGCAGGCCTGGTATTGCCCGCAATGGCGGCGCCAGTTCTTGCGGTGGCCAGGCGGCACCCACAAATAAACGGGCTCTTGCTGCACGATCACCGGTCGTACGATGATGACCGGCTGCTGCACGACCACCTGCGGTTGCGGAAAACGGCCAATATCGACACGCCCGTAAACACCGGGCTGGCTGATGCCGATGGACACGCCGATATCGGCGGCATGCGCCGCCGGCAGGTACAGCGCCGCAGCGCTGGCGGCGAGCAAGGCCAGGCTTGTAATCTTCTTCATGAGCGGTCTCCTTCAGTGTGGGCGGCTATCGCCATTGAACGCGCTAGACCGCGGTCTGGATGTCAGACAAGCCACCCGTTTCATTCGTACACAATTGACGCCCGGCCGCCGGGGGCCATGCTGCGCCAGCGGCCCAGCGCCTCGTCACAGGGCCAGAAGCGGACGTCGTCACCGAGCTCGATCTCGGCCGTTGCCGTGCTGCGTTGGACGCGCAGGCGGATCGCCAGACCTTGCCGCAAGTCGCCTTGCTCCGTGACCTGGCGCCGGGCCGGCCACAGGCGCAGCACATCGGCAATGGCTGGTGTGGCACCGTTGATGTCGACTGCGATGTAGCGTCCGAAACGTGCACGCGCAGCGGCCAGGTCCCAGATTTGCAGCACGTTCAACCGAACGCCGCCCGAGAAGCGATCCTGCTGCAGCTTGCCCTGCACGATGACCAGTTGGTCTTCGACCATCAATTCGCGCTGGCCGGCAATCAGTTCGTCGTTGACGACGGCCTCGACGGCCTCGCTGCCGTCGTCGAGTTTGAAAATGAGCACCTTGCCGCGCTGGCCGTTAACGCTGCGCGCCTCGGTCACGATACCCGCCATCACCTGCGCATCGCCGGGGCCACGCCGGGCGGCCGCAGCCGCCGCCAGTTCGGCCAGCGGGGTGCGGGCGATGCGCTGCACCTCGTCACGCCAGGCGTCGAAAAGGTGGCCCGACAGGAAATAACCCAGCGCCGCTTTTTCTTGCATCAAACGCTCGCGCACGTCCCATGGCGGCACGTGGACCAGCGCCGGTTCCTGGGTGCTGCTGCCATGGCTGTCGCCGCCACCGGCCGTGTCACCCATGTCACCCATGTCGCCCACGTCGCCCACGTCGAACAGGCCGCCCTGCAGGGCATTGGCTTCCTGGGTGTCGGCCCACTCGAAAGCCAGGCCCACGCTGGCCAGCGTGGCGGCACGGTCGGCGTGCAGCGCGTCGAAGGCGCCGGCCTTGACCAGCGCTTCCACCGCGCGCTTGTTGACGGCCTTGCGGTCGACGCGGGCGCAGAAGTCGAACAGGCTGCGAAACGGCCCGCCACCCCTGCCCTGCCGCGAATCCCGGCCTTCACGCGCTGCGACGATGGCCTCGGTAGCGCCCTGCCCAGAACCCTTGATGGCGCCCAGGCCGTAGCGCACGCGGGTGTCACTGACGGGCTCGAAGCGCAAAGTGCCCTGGTTGATGTCGGGCGCGTCAAAGGTCACACCAAAGAGCTTGGCGTCGTTCAACAGCACCTTCAGCTTGTCGGTGTTGTCGGCCTCGATGGTCATGTTGGCGGCATAGAACTCGGCCGTGCAATGCACCTTGATCCAGGCCGTGTGGTACGCCAGCAATGAATATGCGGCGGCGTGGCTCTTGTTGAAGCCGTAGCCCGCAAACTTCTCCATCAGGTCGAAGACCTCGTCGGCCTTCTCGGAACCGATGTTCTGCCGTGCCGCACCTTCGCGAAAGATGCTGCGGTGCTGCGCCATCTCTTCGGCGTTCTTCTTGCCCATCGCGCGACGCAGCATGTCGGCGCCGCCCAGGCTGTAGCCGCCCAGCACCTGGGCCGACTGCATCACCTGTTCCTGGTAGACGAAGATCCCGTAGGTCTCGTCCAGCACCGGCGCCAGCAGCGGGTGCGGGTAGACGATTGGCTCCTTGCCGCTCTTGCGCGCGCAAAAGCTGGGGATGTTTTCCATCGGGCCCGGCCGGAACATGGCGTTCAGTGCGATCAGGTCTTCCAGCCGCGTCGGCTTGGCTTCACGCAACATGGCCTGCATGCCGCGGCTTTCGAACTGGAACACGGCTTCGGTCAGACCGTCGGTGAACAGCTTGTAGACGCGGGCGTCGTTCAGCGGAAGGGCTTCGTAATTGAAGTCGGCCAGTTTCGGCCGGCGGCTGCGGATGCTGTTCTTCGCCAACTCCAGGATCGTCAGCGTGGCCAGGCCCAGGAAGTCGAACTTCACCAGGCCGATGGACTCGACGTCGTCCTTGTCGAACTGGCTGACCGCGCTGTCGCTACCGGGCTGCTGGTACAGCGGGCAGAAGTCGGTGATCTTGCCCGGCGCGATCAGCACGCCGCCGGCGTGCATGCCGATGTTGCGCACCAGGCCTTCGACCCGCGTGGCCAGACTCAACAGTTCGGCCACTTCTTCTTCGGCAGCCTCGCGCTGTTCCAGCTCGGGCACCTCGGCACGCACGTAGATCAGCCCCGGGTCAGGCTTGTCGGGCAGCTGAGGCACCGGCGCCAGCGTGTAGGTCTTGCCTGGCAAGCCGGGCACCAGCTTGGCCACGCTGTCGACCTGGCCGTAACCCATGCCCAAAACGCGGCCCACGTCGCGCAGCGCGGCCTTGCTGGCCATGGTGCCGAAGGTGGCGATCTGGCTGACCGCCTGGCGGCCGTATTTATCCTTCACATACTCGATGACGCGGTCGCGGTTGGCTTGGCAGAAGTCGATGTCGAAGTCAGGCATCGACACGCGCTCGGGGTTCAGGAAACGTTCGAAAAGCAGCTTGTAATGCAGTGGGTCCAAGTCGGTGATGAAAAGGGCGTAAGCCACCAGCGAACCGGCACCCGAGCCGCGGCCCGGGCCGACCGGGCAGCCGTTTTCCTTGGCCCAGACGATGAAGTCCGAGACGATCAGGAAGTAGCCCGGGAAGCCCATCTTGATGATGGTGGCCAGCTCGAATTCCAGCCGGTCCACATAGGTTTCGCGCTGCTTTTCGCGCTTCACCGGGTCGGGGTACAGCGTCAGCAGGCGCCGCTCCAGCCCGCCGTGCGAGGCCTGGCGGAAATAGGCTTCGATGGGCATGCGCGGGCTATCCGCGATGCCGCTCTTCCCGCCATCGACGAAGGGTGTCGGGAAGTCGGGCAGTTGCGGCTTGCCCAGCACCAGCTTCAGGTTGCAGCGCTTCGCGATCAGCAGCGTGTTGGCCATGGCCGACGGCACATCGGCAAAGCGCTGCGCCATCTGCGCAGCGGTCTGGAAATGCTGTTCACGGGTGAAGCGTTTGGCGCGCCGCGGGTTGGCCAGGGTTTCACCTTCGGCAATGCAGACGCGCGCTTCGTGGGCATCGAAATCGCCGGCCTGCAGAAACTGGATCGGGTGGGTCGCCACCACCGGCAAACCCAACCGTGCAGCCAGCGGCACGGCGGCTTGGACATGGGTTTCGTGGGTCGGCAGGCCGGCGCGCTGCAGCTCGATATAAAAGCGTCCCGGGAACAGTTCGGCCAAGCGCCTGGCATTGGCTTCGGCGCGTTCGGCGTCGCCGGCCAGCAAAGCCGCGCCAACCACGCCCAGGTCGGCGCCCGACAGCGCAATCAGCCCGCTGCCCAGCGTGTCCAGCCACTCCCATTTCACCCAGGCCTGCGCGCGCTGTGCGTTGGTCACCCAGGCGCGGGCGATCAACTCGCTCAGGTTCAGATAACCCTGGGTGTTCTGCACCAGCAGCAGCAGGCGGCTGGCCGCCTTGTCGCTGCCACAGATGTCGGCACGCGGCTCCATCAGCAGGTCCACGCCGATGATGGGCTGCACGCCGACAGCCCGGCAAGTCTTGTAAAACTTGACCGCGCCGAACAGGTTGTTCAGGTCGGTGATGGCCAGCGCCGGCTGGCTGTCGTCGCGCACTGCGGCGGCGATGTCGGCGATGCGCAAAGTGCCGTCGACGACGGAGTATTCGGTGTGGGTGCGCAGGTGTACGAAGCTCATCGGGCCATTATCGAGGCCCTCCCTGCAATCGCAGCCGTGCCTGCAGCCACTGCCACCACCACCTCTTTCAGCGTCATCGCCGCCTACCGCTTCGTTGAAATCGACGATGCCCCGGCCCTGCTCGAACGCCTGGCAGCGGCGGCCCGTGCTGGCGGGTGGCGCGCTGGCTGGGCAACGGCCGCTGCGACGCCGGCCGTGAAGTGGTCATGCTGGACACGCGCAACAGTTTCGAGGTGGACGCCGGCGCTTTCGAGAACGCGATTGACTGGCGGCTGGCCCGATTCAGCGACTTCCCGGCGGCGCTGGAAGGGCACCGCGCCGAACTGCAGGGCAAGACCGTGGTCAGCTACTGCACCGGCGGTATCCGCTGCGAATAGGCGGCCCTCTGGATGGCCGCTGCCGGCATCAACAACGTGCTGCAGCTGGACGGCGACATCCTGCGCTACTTCGAGCGGGCACCCGGCGCGCAGCATTGGCGCGGCAACTGCTTGGTCTTTGACGGCCGCACCGGCCTGGACGCATCGGTGGCCGAGGCCGCCGCACCGGCCTGTTGCTGCTGCATGAGCGGCTTGCTGCTGCGCGCTTTCGGGCTGCTGCTGATGGACTTTGAACCGACGCTGCGCGAAGGCCATCGCCGCGCACTGGTCAGGCGGCGGTCTGCGGGCTTGAACTGAAGCGCTCAGTGCGGGCTGCGCAAAGCACGCAGCCAGCGCAACCCGCCCAGCCAAACCAGAGCAACCAGCGCACAAGCCAGCGTGCCGGGTTCGGGCACCTCTTGCACGCTGGGGCCGGCCGATCGGGCGCCGGCCGTACCCGGCCCTTCCAGCACCGCCGGCATCCAGCGCACGGCACCGCGGTCAGCGGGGTCATCAGATGAGCCCTGAGCCGCCAGCACGCCGCGGCGCAGGGCGCTGTCGCCCTGCCCCAGCACCGACACATTGCCGCAGACCTCGGGCACCATCACGGCGACAACGCGGCCGCTGGCGGTGGTGGCTTCGTAGAGCGCAGCCGGCTCGGTGTGGCCCGCGACGAAGTTCACCCGGGTGGAGAGGCACAGGGTCTTGCCGTAGGTCATCGCGATGTTCTGCGCGCTGAACACCCGGCCGCTGGCCTTCGCGTGCACGCCGTCGTTGCGGATTTCAAGCCTGTCGACCGCATGTCCCGACCGCACCTGGAAGGCAATGGCCTGCACCACCGCTTCCGGCAGCGCGGCACTGCGCAGGGCCTGCTCGACCGTGCCGCGGTAGGGGCTGCGGCCGGGCTGGCCCCAGACGCAGCTGTAGCGCAGGGTCAGCGTGTCGGATGGCGCAGCGGCAACGGCAACGGCAACGCCAACGCCAACGCCAACGGCAGCAAACGCAGGAACGGCAGCCCGCTCCAGCGCGGCGTGTGCGTGGTGGCGCGACAGCGCGTGGGCCGCCGGCAGCGGCTCGCCGTCATGCTGTTCACCCGGCGCGTGGCGGTGGCTGGGCTTCGGGGTGAACGCGCCGGCTTGCCAGGCCGCGGCCGCCGCAATAGCACACAACCCCAACAGCGCCAGCGTGGGGAACAGAACCCTACGCCATCGGCGCAGCAGGCGCCGCCGGGCGCGCGGACGCCAACGAGGCGGGCGAGGCGCGCGAGGTAGTGAGGGGCTGGAAGTTGCGGGCATGCGGGTGACGCACGGGCGGCACCACAGCCGCTCGGCTTGTGCGGGATATCGGCCAGCCCGGCTTCAGACTTGAATCGGCCGGGCCATGGCGCGCCGGGCCGCCGGCCGCACGAATCGCCAGTGCGGTCAGGCTCGCGCCGCGAAGACGCCGAACCAGCTGGCGGGGTCGCTCCAGCGCCGCACCTGGCGCCAGCCGGCGCCGTGCAGCAGCGCTTCGAATTCGCCAGGCACCCACTTGTGCGAGTTTTCGGTGTGGATGCGTTCGCCGGCTGCAAAATCGCGCCCGCCTCCCGGCCACTGCACCTGCAGCGCGTGACGCGCTTCCAGGTGCATTTCGATGCGAGACGCCTTCGCGTTGAACAGCGCCACGTGGCGCCATTCGCGCACGCGGAAGTTGCTGCCGATGCAGGCGTTCAGATGGCTCAGCAGGTTCAGGTTGAAGGCCGCCGTGACGCCCAGCTCGTCGTCATAGGCGGCCTCCAGGATTGCGGCCGGCTTGAGCAGGTCGGCGCCGATCAGCAAGGCCCCGCCTTGCGACAACACCTGCGCCTGGCGCAGCAGGCGCAAGGCGTTGTCGGGGCTGAAGTTGCCGATGCTCGAGCCCGGATAGAAGACCAACGCAGGCCCGTTCAGCAGGCCGCCCGGCAGGGCCAGGTGGTGGGCGAAGTCCAGCCCGACACCGGTCATGCGCAGCGCCGGAAACTGGCGCTGCAGTGCGGTCAGAGCCTGCTGCAGGTAGTCCTCGGAAATGTCGACCGCCACGTAGTGCCCGGGCTGCAGCGCCGGGAACAGGCGCGCGGCTTTGGCGCCATCACCGGCACCCAGGTCGACCAGCGCGTAGTCGGTCTGCAGGGCCGGTCGCACAAAGCTCGCCATCTCGGCAGCGTGGGCGCCAAAGATGCCAGCTTCGGTGCGCGTGGGGTAGTACTCGGGCAGTTCGGTGATGGCCGTGAACAGTGCCGAACCGAGCCGGTCGTAAAGGAACTTCGGCGACACCGCAGCCTGCGGTAAAGCCAGGCCGGCACGCAGCTCTTCGGCCGGTGGCGGCCCTTGCGCAGCCGCAACGTCGAGGCTGTCGTTGGCCGCTGCCCGTGGCACGAAGGCCGGCAGGCCGGCCCGGCAGGTGACGGTGCTGACACCACTGACACCGCTGACACCGCTGACACCATTCATGCCACACCCCCGCGCGCCAGTTGCTGCACGGCCCGCGTGACGCCGTCACCCACGGGTATGCCCTGCACGCGCAGCGCGGCTTCCACACCGCCCAGCGCGCCCAGGATCATCGCTGGGTTGCAGTCGCCGAGATGCCCGATGCGCAAGGCCCGCCCGGCCAGCGGACCCAGGCCGCCGGCCACCGAGACCTGGAAGCGTTCACGCGCCACCGTGCGCAGCGCCTCCACATCGGTGCCCGGCGGGACGGTGATGCAGGTCACGCTGACCGAGCGCGCCGCAGCGTCCTGCGCGAAGAAACCAAGGGCGCCGGCCGTGGCCCAGCCGTCCACAGCGGCGTGCACCGCACCGGCCAGCAGGGCGTGCCGCGCGTACAACTCGGCCAGGCCTTCGCTGAAGATCAGCCCGAGCGCGGCTTGCAGGCCGAACAGCAAATTCTGCGGCGGCGTACCGCAGAACTTGCGGTAGCTGAGGTCGTGCTTGCGGCGCACCCAGTCCCAGTAGTAACGCGGTGCCGGGTTAGCCTGCGCCACGGCAAAGGCTCGCTCGTTCACCGCCACCCAGCCGACGCCAGGCGGGCACATCAAACCTTTCTGCGAAGCGCCCATCGCCACGTCGGCGCCCAGCGCGTCCATGTCGAAAGGCGCGGCGCCGGCCGAGGCCACCACATCCACCACCAACAGTGCCGGGTGGCGCGCGGCGTCGATGGCGCGGCGAATGGCGGCGATGTCGCTGGTCAGGCTGCTGGCGGTGTCGGTGTGCACCGCAAACACTGCCTGCACCCGATGGCCACGGTCGTCGCGCAGCGCTTGTTCGATGGCCTCGGCGGCGATCGGCCAGCCCTCGCGCCAGGGCGTGCGCAGCACCTGTCGCCCCAGCGCCTCGGTCTGCACGGCCCACGATTCGCTGAAGTGCCCGGTGCCGGGGACCAACACCGTGGCGCCCACGTCGGCCACGTTTTCGATCACGCTTTCCCAGGCGCCATGGCCGTTGGCGGCGAAGAAGAAGACATCGGCCGAGGGGCTGTTCAGCAGGCGGCGCAGGCCGCTTTCGCAAGCCGCGATGTTGGCGTCGACACGCGGGTCTGACAAGTCCATCGGCTGCTGCGCCATCGCGTGCAACACGGCGTCGGGCAACGGCGTGGGGCCGGGCGAATGCAGGAAACGGCGACCGGGAATGCGAAGCTGGAGGATGGACATGGGCGAGGTCGTGCGCAAGGCACGGGCAGGGACAGCATCAGGAGCGCCGGATCGTAAGGGGGCCAGCCGAACCGCGTGTGTTTGGCGTGCTGTGCGCAGCGGGCCGACCGGGGTCAGCCCGCTGCGGACAGCCCTGGCTGGCCGACTTCATCCACCAGCGCCAGCCGGCGGCGGCTGCTGAATCGGCGCAGCTGGCCGGTGACGGGGTCGGTGAAGGCGATCTCGCGCGCCAGCAGTTGCAGCGGGTTGGACCAATCGGGCGGCGCGTCCGGCGGCGGTTCCGGCCACAGCCGGGGGTAGATCCGGTCGCCCACGATGGACAGACCCAGGCCGTTCAGGTGCATGCGCAACTGGTGCTTGCGACCGGTCAGCGGCAGCAGGCGGTAATGAGCCAAGAGTGCAGAGTGGGCCAGACCCGGCTCCAGGCGGCGGATCACTTCGATGCGCGTCTGCGCGTTCGGCTCGCCAGGCTGCACCTGCATCTGCATGAAATTGTTGCCGGGCGGTTCGATCAGGCGGTTACTGCAGTCCAGCGGAAAAACCAGGTCGTCACGCCATGGCGCGATTGCCTCGTATTCCTTGTGCACCTCGCGCTCGCGCAGCAGCGTCTGGTAGGCATGCCGGTCTTCAGTGCGGACGATGAACAGCAGCACACCGGCAGTTTCGCGGTCCAGACGGTGCATCGGCGTGAGCGTGGCAATGCCCAGCAGCCGCTTCAGCCGGACCAGCACCGTCTGGTGCAGGTGGCGCCCGCCGGGCGTGACGCTCATGAAGTGCGGCTTGTCCACCGCCACCAGGTGTTTGCACTGGTGCAGCACGGCGATGTCTTCCGGCGGCACCGGCTCGGGCGGCGGCGCGCGCCAGTACCAGAGCACCTGCCCCGGCACGCAAGGCGCGTCAGCGGCGACCGGCTGGCCCTGGGCATCCAGCACCTCGCCGCGCGCCAGACGATCAGGCCAGTCGCTGGCAGCGGGCAGGCGGGCGGCCAGGAAGTCGGCCAGCCAGGCGTGTGACCCGGCTGGCCCGGCTGGCCCGAGGCTCACGGCCACGCGGCTGGCGCTGACGCCATCGCGCAGCGGCGGCGTCCACGGCGCACGCGGGCGGGTCACGGCGCCGCGAAACCGCAGGCGCCGTCCAGCTGCCGCGCCCGCTGCAAACGCCAGGCTTCGTCGGGGTGGCGCGCGTCATAGACCTGGGCCGCGGTGGTCGCCGTTTCCTGCAGCCGCGTGTCCAAGGCCACGCGGCGGTCGAAGACGTAGCACTCGCCGACCCAGTCGCGCTCGGCGTCAGGCAGGGTCGCGAAATGGTTCAGGATGCCGCCGCGCAGTTGCTTGACGTCCAGCCCCAGGCTGCGCAGCCACGGCGCGGTCTTCTCGCAGCGGATGCCGCCGGTGCAGTACATCGCCACCGTGCGCCCGGTGGCACGCCAGGCCGGCGCGTGGACCTGCACGTGGGCCACGAAATCGCGGAAGTTGTGCACCTGCGGGTCGACCGCACCCTTGAAGCGGCCCAGGCGCACTTCGAAATGGTTGCGGTTGTCCAGCAGCACCACGTCGCCCTGCTGCAGCAGTTCGCGCCAGGCGGCCGGCGTGACGTGGCTGGCGTCGTGCTCATCCGGCGCGGGCAAAGCGGCTGCGTCGGGGAGACCCAGCGCCACGATCTCGGGCTTGACGCTGACCTTCAGCCGGCCGAATGGCGGCGTGGTGCAGGCACTGTGCTTGAAGGGCATTTCGCGCAGCGCGCCGGCAGCCACATCGTCGGCCTGCATCGCGGTTTCGAAGGCGGCAACCGCAGCAGGCGCACCGGCCACCGTGCCGTTGAGGCCCTCGCTGGCGACCACGATGCTGCCCTGCAAGCCGGCCGCCAGGGCGCGCAAACGCCCGGCCAGCCGGCTAGGGTCGGGACAGGGAAAGAAACAGTAAAACGCGCTGTGCAACAAATCGCCAACTCGCTGGTTCAGCGCCAGTCCGGCGGCCGCTTGTCGATGAAGGCCTGCACGCCTTCCAGCGCGTCGGCATCCATCATGTTGCAGGCCATCGTGGCGGCTGCGTCGTCATAGGCCGCAGCGATGCCGGTCTCCAGTTGCCGGTAGAAGAGTGCCTTGCCCAGCGCCAGCGCCGCACGCGGCTTGGCGGCAATGCGCGAGACCAAAGCATCCACCTCGTTATCCAGCTGATCGGCCTCGACGACGCGATTGACCAGGCCGCGCGCCAGCGCCTCGTCGGCGCTGATGAAGTCGCCCGTCACCAGCATCTCGAAGGCCGCCTTGCGGCCCAGGTTGCGGCTGAGCGCCACGCTGGGCGTGCTGCAGAACAGGCCCAGGTTGACGCCGCTGACGGCGAACCGGGCTTCGCGCACGGCCACCGCCAGGTCGCACTGCGCCACCAGTTGGCAGCCGGCCGCGGTGGCAATGCCCTGCACCCGTGCGACGACCGGCACCGGCAGGCGCTGGATGCTCAACATCACGCGTGCGCACTGCGCGAACAGACTTTCGTAGTAGCCCAGAGACGGCTCGGCGCGCATCTCCTTCAAGTCGTGCCCGGCGCAATAAGCCCTACCGGCTGCAGCCAGCACGACCACGCGCGCACGCTCGTCCCGCGCCGCGCTGTCCAGCGCCGACTGCAAGGCACTCAGCATGGCCACAGACAGCGCGTTGTAGGCGCCGGGCCGGTTCATCGTCAAGGTCACCACGCCGCGCCCGTCGTGGTTGCACAGCACCAGGTCGGTCTCGCTCATCACGGCCCTTTCATTCGAAGGCGGCAGCGCTTTTAGCCCGCTGGCGCAACTGGAACTTCTGGATCTTGCCGGTGCTGGTTTTCGGGATCGCTTCGAAACGAATCTCGCGAGGCACCTTGTAGCCGGCCAGCAGGCCCTTGCAATGCGCCACCAGTTCGGCCGCTGACACTTCAACGCCAGGCTTTAGTTCGACATAGGCCACCGGCGTCTCGCCCCACTTCGGGTCGGGCCGCGCCACCACCGCGCAGGCCACCACGGCGGGGTGGCGGTACAGCGCGTCTTCAACTTCCAGGCTGCTGATGTTCTCGCCGCCGCTGATGATGATGTCCTTGCTGCGGTCCTTGATCTTCACATAGCGGTCGCGCTCCATCACCGCCAGGTCGCCGGTGTGGAACCAGCCGCCTTCGAAGGCCTTGGTGGTGGCCGCCGGATTCTTCAAATAGCCCTTCATCACGAGGTTGCCGCGGAACATGATCTCGCCCATCGTCAGCCCGTCGGCGGGCGTCACCGCCATGCTCTGGGCGTCCAGCACCGTCATGCCTTCCTGCAGCATGTAGCGCACGCCCTGGCGGCCGTTCAGGCGGGTCTGTTCCGACAAAGTTTCACCGGCCCACGAAGCCCGTTTCACCGCCACACTGGCCGGGCCGTAAACCTCGGTCAGCCCGTAGACGTGGGTGATGTCGAAACCCAGCTTGGCCATGCCCTCGATCATGGCGGCCGGCGGCGCCGCACCGGCCACCATGCCGCGCACTTTGTGCGTGATCCCGTTGCGCAGTTCGGCGGGTGCGTTGATCAGCAGGCTGTGCACGATCGGCGCAGCGCAGTAGTGGTCAACGCCGTGATCGCGCATCGCGTCCAGCATGGCTTTGGCCTCGACCTTGCGCAGACACACGTGGGTGCCGCCGAGCATCGCCACAGTCCACGGAAAGCACCAGCCGTTGCAGTGAAACATGGGCAGGGTCCAGAGATAGACCGGGAAGTGCGGCATGGTCCAAGTGGCCGCGTTGCACACTGCATTCAGGTAGGCACCGCGGTGGTGGGTGACCACGCCTTTGGGGTCACCGGTGGTGCCGCTGGTGTAGCTGACGGCGATCGCGTCCCACTCGTCGGCAGGGCCTTGCAACGTGGCCAGCGGCGAGTGCGCAGCCAGCAAGGTTTCGTATTCCAGCGTGCCCAGCAGGTCGCCGGCGCCGCTGTATTCGCTGTCGGCCACGTCGATGACGATGGGCCTGCGGCCGAACTCGTCGCGCAGCATCTGCAGCGCCTTGGCCATCAGCGGCGCGAACTCGCGGTCGGTGATCAGCACCTGCACCTCGCAGTGGTTCAGCTGCCAGGCCAGCAGCGAAGCATCCAGCCGCGTGTTCAGCGTGTTCAGCACGGCGTTCAGCGCCGGCACGGCGTAGTGCGCCTCCACCATTTCGGGCGTGTTGGGCAGCATCACGCTGACGGTGCTACCACGCGCCACGCCCAGGCTGTGCAGCGCTGCCGCCAGGCGGGCGGAGCGGTTGCGCGTCTGCGCCCAGGTGTAGCGGCGCGCGCCGTGCACCACGGCGGGCAGGTCGGCGAAGACCTCGGCACTACGTTCGACAAAACTGACCGGCGACAGCGCCGCACAGTTGGCCGGGTTCTTGTCCAGATGCTGGTCGTAGATGCTCATGGCGCAAAGTGCTGGCTGGATGGCGAAACGGGCATGGTACTTGCCGGTCAGCCCAGAAACCCGCGCTCGCGCATCAGCGCTTCCAGCGCTGCCGAATCGGCGGCGAACTGATCGGGGTCGTACTTGATCTTGCTGGTGTAGAACTGGGCCAGCGATGTGATGCCGTGCGCTCTCCAGCGCGCGGCCATCTCGGGGCCCAGTTGCAGGTAACGCTCGCGGCCTCGCGTTTCGCGCAGCGCGAAATTTGCGTCGATGTCGGCCGCACTCGGGCGGTGATAACGCTCTTCGTGGACCCACGCGGCAGCCGGCAAACGGTCGCGCTGCGGCGGGGCTTCGGCCGGCCAGCCGACCACCAGGCTGGTCACCGGCAGGCAGTGGTCGGGCAGTTCCAGGAAGTCGGCAATCGCGCCCATGCTGTGCAGCGTGGTGCCCATGTAGCAGATGCCCAGGCCGTGACTTTCCAGCGCCAGGGCCACGGTCTGCGACAGGATGACGGCGTCGAAAGCCGCGACGTGCCAACTGATCAGGTCGCCAAAGCCCAGCCGCGCTTCGCGCTGCGCCAGCCACGTTCGCGTGCGAAAGCTGTCGGCGCAGAAAGTCAGCACCAGCGGGGCCTGCAGCACCATCGCTTGCTGGAAATGCAGTTCGTGCAGCCGGGCCTTGCGCAGCGCGTCCTGCGTCTTCACCACCGACACCAGGTTCAGATTGCCGCTGGACGACGAGCCCTGCAGCGCCTCGCCCAGCAGGCTGTCGACCAGCCCCGGCGGGAGGGCCTCGTCGCGGTATTGACGCACGGAGCGGTGGCCGGCCATCAGGCGGCTGAAATCGGTGGCAGCGGTCATGGCAGGTCGGCGGTTCAAGTGCGAAGTCGCGATGATGCCGTGTGATTCCTGCGCAGCAGGCCCGGGCAGGCCCGGGCAGCACAGAACCCCGCTGCTACACTGAGTGCCGTCAGGAGAGAGCCCCGCCAGACGGGGCCGCCGAAGGCGCAGGAGCCGGTGCAAACCGGCTCTGAACGCTCAGGCAAAAGGACTGACTTCTTCCTCACTGGAGAGAGGCCCGACGCGCCGGCGAAGAGCAGGTGTGAGAGGCCCACCGAAGGGGCAAGGTCTGCCAGCCACCGTTGCAAGCGTTCGCGCAAGCAGCCCGGCCGGGGCAGCACCGAATCTCTCAGGTACAACGGACAGCGAGGGCCTCTCGGCGCACCTTTTTTTGCGAGGTGCGCCGCGTCAACGCCCTTCGCAGGATTCCGCCATGACCATCCCCGCTCCCGCCCCTGCCCCCACCCCCGCCCCAGTTCCCGCCAGCACCGCTGACACCCCCCTGCTGCAGACGCCGCTGCACGCCCTGCACCTGCGCCTGGGTGCGCGCATGGTGCCTTTCGCCGGCTATGCGATGCCGGTGCAGTACCCCGCCGGGCTGATGGCCGAACACAAGCAGTGCCGCGAATCGGCGGCGCTGTTCGACGTGTCGCACATGGGCCAGTTGCGCCTGGTGGGCACTGACGCTGCCGCTGCGCTGGAAACGTTGGTGCCGGTGGACGTGATCGACCTGGGCGTGGGCAAGCAGCGTTACGCCCTGTTCACCAACGCCACCGGCGGCCTGCTCGACGACCTGATGGTGGTCAGGCCCGAGCCGGGCGCGGCCGCCTTGTTCGGTGACCTGTTCCTGGTGGTCAACGCCGGGTGCAAGGCCGCTGACATCGCCCACCTGCGAACCCACATCGGCCACCGCTGCCAGGTTGTGGCGATGCCCGAACGCGCGCTGCTGGCGCTGCAGGGGCCCAAGGCGGTGGACGCGCTGGCGCGGCTGAACGCAGACGTGGCCGACCTGGTTTTCATGACTGGCGGTGTGTTCGACCTGATGAGCCCATCTGGAAGGATTTGCTGCTTCGTTACGCGCAGCGGCTACACCGGCGAAGACGGCTTCGAGATCTCGGTGCCGCAGGAACAGGCGCAAGCACTGGCCGATGCGCTGCTGGCCCAGCCCGAAGTCAAGCCCGCCGGCCTGGGCGCGCGGGATACGCTGCGCCTGGAAGCGGGCCTGTGCCTGTACGGCCACGACATCACCCAGACCACCAGCCCGATCGAAGCCGGCCTGAACTGGGCGATCCAGAAGGTGCGCCGCCCCAGTGGCGCGCGCGCGGGCGGCTACCCCGGCGCAACGGTCATTGAAGCCCACCTGGCGGGCGCCGCGCCCAGCAAGCGCGTCGGCTTGATAGGCCTGGAACGCGTGCCGGTACGCGAAGGTACGCTGCTGTTCGACAGCCAGGGCCGCGCCATCGGCAAAGTCACCAGCGGCACGCTGGCGCCGACGGTGAACGCCTGCATCGCGATGGCCTACCTGCCGCGAAACCACGCCATCGTCGGCCATGAAGTGCACGCCGAGGTGCGCGGCAAGCGCGTGCCGATGCGGGTGGCCGCGATGCCGTTCACACCCAACCGCTACCAGCGCTGAACCAACCTCACCCCATACCGCAACCGGAGCCCGCCTATGACCACCATGTACACCCCCGATCACGAGTGGATCAACATTGAAGACCACGAAGCCGCCGTTGTCGGCATCACGCTGCACGCGCAGGACGCGCTGGGCGACGTGGTCTTCGTCGACTTGCCAGAGGTCGGCCGCAGCTACAAGAAGGGCGAAATCGCCGGCGTCGTCGAATCGGTGAAGGCCGCGGCCGACCTGTTCATGCCGGTCAGCGGCGAGGTGGTGGAAGTCAACGAAGCGCTGCGCGCCGACCCGGCGCTGGCCAACACCGACCCGTTGGGCAACGGCTGGTTCTTCAAGGTCCACGTCACCGACATGGCCGAGTTCGAGCACCTGATGGACGGTGCCGGCTACGACGCGCTACTGAAGACCGTTTGAACGAAAGCCGCCCATGTTGATGTCTGCCCTGAAGCCACTGGACGAACTCGAAAACCGCACCGAGTTCGCTGCCCGCCACATCGGACCCTTCATCACAGGAACGGCCGACGACGAAGCGCGCATGCTGTCCGTCATCGGCGCCGGCGTTCCCAACTTCACGCGCCGTGCGCTGATCGAAGCCATCGTGCCGCGCAGCATCGCGCGCAGCTCGCCGATGGCCCTGCCGGCGCCGCTGACCGAGGCCGACGCGCTGGCCGAACTAAAGGCCCTGGCGGCGCAGAACCAGGTGCTGAAAAGCTTCATCGGCCAGGGCTATCACGGCACGCACACGCCCGGCGTCATCTTGCGCAACATCCTGGAGAACCCGGCCTGGTACACCGCCTACACGCCTTACCAGGCCGAGATCAGCCAGGGCCGGATGGAAGCGCTGGTGAACTTCCAGACCATGGTCTGCGACCTGACCGGGATGGCGATGGCGAACGCGTCGATGCTCGACGAAGCCACGGCCGCGGCCGAGGCGATGACGCTGGCGCGGCGCAGCGTAAAGAGCAAGAGCAACATCTTCGTCGTAGCCGGCGGCTGCCACCCACAGACCATCGAAGTCATCCAGACGCGCGCCGCGCCGCTGGGCTTGCAAGTGGTGCTGGCCAACTCGGCAGCCGACTGGGAAACGCTGATCGCCGGCGGCGAGTACTTCGCGGCGCTGGTGCAGATGCCCACCACCAACGGCAGCCTGCACGACGTGCGCGCCGACGCCGCCCGCATCCACGCGCACCAGGCCGCCTTCATCGTCGCGGCCGACCTGCTGGCGCTGACGCTGATCACGCCACCCGGTGAACTGGGCGCCGACATCGCGCTGGGCACCACACAGCGCTTCGGCGTGCCGATGGGTGGCGGCGGCCCGCACGCTGCCTACCTGGCCTGCCGCGACGAATTCAAACGCAGCCTGCCGGGGCGGCTGGTCGGCGTCAGTATCGATGCGCACGGCAACCCGGCGTACCGCCTGGCGCTGCAGACGCGCGAGCAGCACATCCGCCGCGAGAAGGCCACATCCAACATCTGCACGGCGCAGGTGCTGCTGGCGGTCATCGCCAGCATGTACGCCGTGTATCACGGGCCGGTCGGGCTGCGGCGCATCGCGCAGCGAGTGGCCAGCTACACGGCCGTCCTGGCGCAGGGTCTGCGCGAACTGGGCGTGACGGTGCGCAACGCCACGGCCTTCGACACGCTGTGCCTGGACACCGGCGCGGCCACCGCCGACATCGCCGCCCGCGCCCGCGCCGGCGGCATGAACCTGCGCCGCTTCCCCGAGTGGGGCGACACGGTGACCGGCATTGCGGTGGACGAGACCACCACGCGCGCCGACATCGCGGCGCTGTGGGCGCTGTTCGCCGCGCCGGGGCAGGCGCTGCCGCAAGTGGCGGATTTCGAGAAGGGCATCGAGCCGATGATTCCGCCCGAACTGCGCCGCAGCAGCCCCTTCCTGACGCACCCGGTGTTCAACACCCACCACAGCGAAACGCAGATGCTGCGCTACATCCGCAGCCTGAGCGACAAGGACCTGGCGCTGGACCGCAGCATGATCCCGCTGGGCAGCTGCACCATGAAACTGAACGCCACCAGCGAGATGATCCCCGTCACCTGGCCGGAATTCGCCAACATCCACCCGTTTGCGCCGCGCGACCAGCTCGCCGGCTACTGGCTCATGAACGACCAGCTGTGCGCATGGCTGGCGCAGGCCACCGGCTATGCCGGCGTCAGCCTGCAGCCCAACGCCGGCAGCCAGGGCGAATACGCCGGGCTGCTGGTCATCAAGGCTTTCCACGGCAGCCGCGGCGAAGGCCACCGCAACATCTGCCTGATACCGGAAAGCGCCCACGGCACCAACCCGGCCAGCGCGCAGATGGCCGGCATGTCGGTGGTGGTGGTGAAGTGCGACGCGATGGGCAATGTCGACATGGACGACCTGCGCTCCCAGTGCGAAAAGCACAGCGCCAACCTGGCGGCCGTGATGATCACCTACCCCAGCACGCACGGCGTGTTCGAGGTCCGCGTGAAGGAGTTGTGTGCCTTGGTGCACCAGCATGGCGGGCGCGTCTACGTGGACGGCGCGAACATGAACGCACTGGTCGGCGTGGCCGCACCGGGCGAGTTCGGCGGTGATGTCAGCCACCTGAATCTGCACAAGACTTTTTGCATCCCGCACGGCGGCGGCGGGCCGGGCGTGGGGCCGGTGGCGGTGGTAGCCGACCTGGTGCCTTTCCTGCCGGCGCACCGCACGGCCGGTGTCGGGGGCGAACACAGCGTCGGTGCGGTCAGCGCAGCACCGCTGGGCAACGCCGCCGTGCTGCCGATCAGTTGGATGTACTGCCGCATGATGGGCGCGGAGGGCCTGCGCGACGCCACCGAGGTGGCCATCCTCAGCGCCAACTACATCGCCGCGCGGCTGGCCGACCACTACCCTGTGCTGTATAGCGGCGGCAACGCCGATCTGAAAGGCGGCGGCGTGGCGCACGAATGCATCATCGACATCCGGCCGCTGGCCAAGCGCAGCGGCTGCGGCGCCGAAGACGTGGCCAAGCGGCTGATCGACTACGGCTTCCACGCGCCCACGCTCAGCTTTCCGGTGGCCGGCACGCTGATGATCGAGCCTACCGAAAGCGAACCGCTGGCCGAACTAGACCGTTTCTGCGACGCGATGATCGCCATCCGCCACGAGATCGCGCAGGTCGAGGCTGGCGTCTGGCCGCAAGACGACAACCCGCTGAAGAACGCGCCGCACACCGCCGCTGCGCTGCTGAAAACCGAGTGGCCCCACCCCTACAGCCGCGAACAGGCAGCCTACCCGGTAGCGGCCTTGCGGCAGCAGAAATACTGGTCGCCGGTGGGCCGGGTGGACAACGTCTGGGGCGACCGCAACCTGTTCTGCAGCTGTTTACCGCTCAGTGAGTTTGCAGCCTCGACGTGACACACAACGCAGTCGACGCAACCCTTCGCAGTGCGGCTATCCGTCAGGTCTGCACGCTGCGTCGCAGGCGCCGCAGCAACCCGGCCACCCCACCCAACCCCGCCAGCAACAACGTGCCGCTGGTGGGCTCGGGCACGACGCTGGGCACGAATTGCGACAAAAAGCCCTGCGCATCGGGCGCATAGGTGTAGCCAGCCGGCAAGCTGATGCTGGTGAGCTTGAACGTGTTGCCGATGTCGATGGTCGTGATGCCCACCACCGAAATCAGCGCAGCGCGCATGTAAAACGACATGTCCAGCCGCTGCCCGGGCTGCACCGCCACGGTCCAGCTCAACGGCACGCCGAAAAGGCCGGCGCCGGTGAAGGCGTTGAAGTCGATGCGGTTGATGCCCTGGTAGACATCGCCAACGATGCCGTAGCCTTCGACGCTGGCCGAGTTGTTGTAGCGCGTGTTGGCAGTGCCGAAGTTGTAGGCGCCTTCGAAGATGCCAGCGAACGTGGCCAGGCCTGGCGGGGCCGATCCGGCCAGGGTGATGCTGCCGGTCATCGACGCGGTGCCGGTTGCGGACCCGCCACGCCCTGGGCGCGGGGTGGTGTCACCACTGCTCACCGAAGACAGCAGATTGCCGCGCATCTGCCCGGTCAACGCGTCAGCCTGCATGAAGGAGCTGGACAGCACGACGCCCGAGCTACCCTGCACGAAGAACGACGTGCGCGGGACGGTGCCCTGCACCGGCCCGGCAAAGCCGCCGTCGCTGAGGATGACGGTGTCGTAGCCGATGTCCATGGCGCTGATGCGGACACCGACCTGCACTTCGGCGGCGTGCAGCGGCGAGGTTGTCGCGAGCGCCAGCAGCGCCAGCAGCGCCAGCAGCGCCAGTGCTAGGCCAGCGCGTCCGGCCCGGTGCATGCAGGCGCTGGCACTGACTGGTGGTAACGGGTGGTCGGACATTGAAGACTCCGGGTTGAATTGAGACCGATCAAAGGCGTTGCCGCGCGGCGGACGACCGACTATGCGCCCGCGGCTGCGTTGCGCATATCCCCAAGGAGCTGAATAGGCCGAGCCGCACGACTCGTTACCATCTTCGGCATGGCTGTCAGCGTCTTCGACCTCTTCAAGATCGGCATCGGGCCGTCCAGCAGCCACACCGTGGGGCCAATGCGCGCAGCGCGGTTGTTCGCGCTGCGTCTGGAGCACGACGGCCTGCTGCCGCGCACCGCCCGCGTGCTGAGCCAGCTGTACGGCAGCCTGGGCGCCACCGGCAAGGGCCACGGCAGCGACAAGGCGGTATTGCTGGGGCTGGCGGGGCACGAACCCGACACGGTGGATGTCGATGCGGTCGACGGCATCGTGGCCGCGGTGCGCGCACAGGCGCGGCTGCCGCTGCTGGGTCACCACCCGGTGGTCTTCACCGAGAAGGACGACCTGAAGTTCTTCCGCCGCGAGACGCTGCCGCTGCACGCCAACGGCATGCGTTTCACCGCTTTCGATGCGGCGGGTGAAGTGCTGGCACAGCGCGTGTACTACTCGGTCGGCGGCGGCTTCGTGGTCAGCGAAGAGGTGCTGGCCGACGGCGTACGGCAAAAGGTCATCGCGCCTGACACCACCGTCCTGCCCCACCCTTTCCGCAGCGGCGACGAACTGCTGCTGCGGGCGCACGAGATCGGCGGCTCGATCGCCGGCGTGATGCGACGCAATGAAAACCACTGGCGCAGCAACGCCGAGATCGACACCGGCCTGCTGAAGATCTGGCGCGTGATGCAAGACTGCGTGGCCCGAGGCTGCGCCACCGAGGGCGTGCTGCCGGGCGGCTTTAAGGTGAAGCGCCGCGCAAAGGCTTTGCGCGACGCACTGACCGCCAACCCGGAACAGGCCACGGACGGGACGAAGGCCCGGCCTTTCGGCGGGCCGGATGACCCGCTGCAGGTGCTGGACTGGGTCAACCTGTACGCGCTGGCGGTGAACGAGGAAAACGCCGCCGGCGGCCGCGTCGTCACGGCGCCCACCAACGGCGCGGCCGGCATCGTGCCAGCGGTGCTGCACTACTACACGCGCTTCTACCCCGGGGCGTCAGACACCGGCGTCATCGACTTCCTGCTGACCGCCGCCGCCATCGGCATCCTCTACAAGAAAAACGCCAGCATCAGCGGCGCCGAAGTCGGCTGCCAGGGTGAAGTCGGCGTGGCCTGCAGCATGGCCGCAGGCGCGCTGTGCGCGGTGATGGGCGGCACGCCCGAGCAGGTGGAAAACGCCGCCGAGATCGGCATGGAACACCACCTGGGCCTGACCTGCGACCCGGTGGGCGGGCTGGTGCAGATTCCCTGCATCGAACGCAACGCCATCGCTTCGGTGAAGGCCATCAACGCCGCGCGCATGGCGCTGCGCGGCGACGGCACGCACTTCGTCAGCCTGGACCAAGTCATCAAGACCATGCGCGAAACCGGCGCCGACATGATGACCAAGTACAAGGAAACAGCGCGCGGCGGGCTGGCGGTGAACATCGTCGAATGTTGACGGCCCTCAAGCCGCGGCCGGGCCGGCCGATAAAACCGCAGAGTGTCCCGCCTGCCGCAGCCCGCGACCGGCGCCACCCAGCGCCTGTCTGCCTGCATGCCGATGCCCGAGCTGTCACCGAAATCGCAACCGCCGCCTGCGGCCAGCCTGCTTGACGAGCGGCAGGCGCGCCTGCCACTGAAGCTGCGTCGCAACGTGGCGGCACTCAGCCTGGTGGGCGCCACGCTGGTGGCGTTGCCGGTGGTGCAGCTGCTGCGCTACCAGTCGGCTGAACTGGACGCGCTGGCCAGCGGGCGCGCCAAGCTCGACCCGGTGGCCAGCGCCGTGCATCTGCAGCGCGGCCTGCTGGCCCACCGCGACATTGCCGGCCAGGTGCTGGGCGGCCATCCCGCGCTGGAGCCCGAACGCCGGCTGCGCCAGAACGAAGTTGACGGCCGCATGGCCGCGATGGTGCTGGCACTGGCCACCGGCCGCTGGGACCTGGCCATCGGCGAAGCCGATGACCTGCACCAGGACTGGCGCTTGCTCACGCAGCAAGTCACCGCGCGCAGCATCGACCCGCCCGGCAGCGACCGCGCGCACCGCCTCTTGGTCGAGCAGACGCTGCAGGTCATCGACCTGGTGGCAGCGGCGGTTCAGATCGAACGCAGCAGCAGTACCGCCTACAGCCCGGGCAGCGTGCCGCCGGCCACGCTGGCCGTCCTGCACGCCCTGCCCCGCCTGGCGTGGCAGACCACGCTGCTGGCGCCCGCTGTGGTAGCCGCTGTGGTGGCCGACGACGCGCCGGCCCCGGCGCCGGCCGATGCGCAAGCCCAACAGCTGCAGATCGCCCGCGTCGAGGCCGGCCTGGCCCGCACACTCGGCCTGCTGGAAGGCCCGCGCCGCCAGCCCTCGTTAACGCGCGACTCCTCAACCGACGCCGCACTGCTGCACGCCGGCGCCACGGCCGGCGCCGCCACCGAGCGCTACATCACGCTGCTGCGCCGCGTCCAGGGCGCGCCGGCCGAACGGCAGGCAGCCGGCCTGGCCGCCGTGCAGGCGCAGATGCGGCTGTTCGAACTGGCCCACGGCACGGCCACGGCCGCGTTGGCAGCGCAGACCCGCAGCGCGGCGCAACAGCGCGCCTTGCTGCTGGGCGCGCTGACCTTTCTGACGCTGCTGGCGCTGGCGCTCGTCGCCCGCCTGTGGCGCGGGCTGCTGCTGGTGCAACAGCGCGAACAAGCGCATGCCGACGCCGCGGCAACGGCCTATACAACGGGCGAAACAGCGGCCGACACAGCGGGCGACACAGCCGACGACCAAGGCACCCGCCGCACCCAGGCCGAGGCGTTGTTGCAGCGCTTGCGCGGCAGTCCAGCCGATCCCGCCGGCACCACGGGCAGTGCCGAAAAGGCGCAACAGCGGCAAGTGCCTTGACGCCCGTGGTTTTCATGGGCTGATTGCTGATGGCTGATGGCTGATTGCTGGTGGCCTGTGCCATGCGGGCGGCCACGGCTGTGCCTGTCCTGGTGACACCGGTCACTCCCGGTCGGCCGGCATCGGCAGCGGCCCGGCAGCGTTGCCTGGCAGCGCGGGGTGAACGGGGTGAACGGGGTGAGCGGGGTGAGCGGCAACACTACGTGACTGCTTCACCCGCACCAGGTAGCTGTATAGCACCGGCACCACCACCAGCGTCAGCAAGGTGCTGGTGATGATGCCGCCGATGATGGCGCGGCCCATCGGGGCTTGAATTTCGCCGCCGTCGTTCAGCGCCAAGGCCAGCGGCAGCATGCCGAAGACCATCGCAGCGGTGGTCATGATGATCGGCCGCATGCGCGTCAGGCCCGCTTGAAGTAGCGCATCCTGCACGGTGGCGCCGGCCTTGCGCGCGTGGTTGGCAAAGTCCACCAGCAGGATCGCGTTCTTCGTCACCAGCCCCATCAGCATCACCAGGCCGATCATGCTGAAGACGTTCAGTGTGCTGCGCCAGAACAGCAGCGCCAGCATCACGCCGATCAACGCCAGCGGCAGGCTGGCCATGATGGCGATGGGCTGCAGGAAGCTGCCGAACTGGCTGGCCAGCACGATGTAGATGAAGATCACCGCCAGCGCCATCGCGGCCAG
The DNA here is from genome assembly GCA_043716645.1 of Betaproteobacteria bacterium. Taxonomy (GTDB): domain Bacteria; phylum Pseudomonadota; class Gammaproteobacteria; order Burkholderiales; family Burkholderiaceae_C; genus Rubrivivax. The sequence continues at coordinate 30,914 of JAYSYH010000282.1, forward strand.
CAAACCGTTGAAGGCTTCGGCCTGTTGCTGCATCTGGCCGCCGACGTCGAAGCTGTAGCCAGGTGGCAGTGTGGTGGCCTTGATCAGCTTCTGCACATCGTCGCCGACGTCGCCGGGGCTGCGGTCTTTGACACCGGCGAACACCGCCTCGCGGCGCTGCAGGTTCTGGCGCCGGATGATCTCGGGGTTGAACACGGTCTCCACCGTGGCCACGCTGTCCAGCGTGATTGGCGTGCCGTCTTTGGCGAACGCCACCGGCAGCGTGCGCAGCTGGTCGATGCGCTGGCGCTCGCTCTCGTTCAGGCGCAGCACCACGTCGACCTGGTCGCCGTCGGGCGTGGTCCAGGTGGTGGCGGTTTCACCGTTGACGTAGGCGCGCAGGCTGCTGGCCAACTGCGGCGTGGTCAGCCCTAGTTCACGCACCGCGCCGGGCTTCAGGCGCACCGCGTAGGCCGGCAGGCCAGGCTTGACCGACGACTCCACATCCACCACGCCGGGGATCAATTTGACCTTCTCGGCGAAGTCGTTGGCCACCTTGGCCAGACCCTCGGCGTCGTTGCCCAGGATGGCCACGTAGATCGGCCGGTTGAAGCCCAGGCTGGCGTCGGTACCGGGCACCTTGGCGATCATGTCGCGAATCGCTTCCTCGACCTGCTTCTGGCTGCGCTGGCGCTCGTGCCTGGGCTTCAGTGCGATGTTCAGCCAGGCCTGGTTGCGCTGGCCGGGGCCGCCGACCCAGGTCGACAGGTTCTCGATCTCGGGCAGCGTGCGCACGATGTCCTCGATCTGCCGCACCTTGGCGTCGGTGCGTTCCAGGCTGCTGCCCACCGGCATGCGCAGCGCCAGTTGCGTGTAGCCCTGGTCGGTCTCGGGCACGAATTCGCTGCCCACCAACGGGGCCAGCGCGATGGCTGCGACAAAGCTGGAAATGCCGATGGCCATGACCACACCGCGCGGCGTGATCGTGGCACTGCGCCAGCGCCGGTGGCTGGTCTTGTCGCGCACCTGCACCGCGTTGAAGGCCCGGCCGTAGACCGGCACCCACACGCGCCAGCGGCGTTCGCTGAAGATCCAGCGGATGGTGCGTTCGTAGCTGCGGTGCAGCGATTCCAGGCCGGCGTCGGTGGCGCGCAGCAAGTGCCCGATGACCGGCACTTTCTTCAGGAAGTGCGACGGCGGGTCGGCCCACACGGCGGACAGCATCGGGTCGAGCGTGAAGCTGACGAACAGGCTGACCAGCACCGCCACCACCACGGTGACGCCGAAGGGGAAGAAGAACTTGCCGATGATGCCGCCCATGAAGGCCACCGGCACGAACACCGCGCACAGCGCGAAGGTGGTGGCCATCACAGCCAGGCCGATCTCGTCGGTGCCTTCACGCGCGGCGCGAAAGTGGTCTTTACCCATGTGGACATGGCGCACGATGTTCTCGCGCACGACGATGGCGTCGTCGATCAACAGGCCGATGCACAGGCTCAGCGCCATCATCGTCATGAAGTTCAGCGTGAAGCCGAAGGCGTAGACGGCGATGAAGCTGCTGATCACCGAGATGGGTAAAGTCAGGCCGGTGATGATCGTGCTGCGCCAGCTGTGCAGGAAGAGGAACACGATCACCACGGTCAGCAGCGCACCTTCGATCAGCGTGCCGCGCAGGCCGTCCAGCGAACCTTTGACCCAGTCGCTGTTGGCGTTGATCAACCGCAATTCCACATCGGGCGGCAGCATCTTGCGGATCTCGTCGGCGGCCTTCTTCACGGCGTCGCCGGCGGTGACGATATTGGCGTCCTGCTGCTTGAAGACGTTGAAGTTGATGGCCTGCTGGCCGTTGATGCGGGCCCGGCTGTCGGGCTCGCGTTCGCGTTCAACCAAGGTGCCCAGGTCGGCCAGCGTCAGCGACAAATTGCCGCGCTTGGCCACCACCAGGTTTTCGAACTGGCGCGGGTCGCGAACCCGGCCTTCAACACGCAAGAGTGCGTCTTGCGTGTTGTCGCTGATCAGGCCCACCGGCTGGTCGGCATTGGCTTCGCGCAGCGCGGTGGCAATCTCGGCTGGCGTCACGTTGTAGGCGCGCAGGCGGGTGGGGTCCAGGTCGATGCGCACCTCGCGCTGCGTCAGGCCGTTGATCTCGACGCGGGCCACGCCTTCGACCCGCTGCAGCCTTTTTCCCACCTGTTGTTCGCCCAGGATGCTGAGTTCACGTGCACTGCGCGTCTTGCTGACCAGTGCCAGGTTGACAACGGGCTGGTTGTTGTCGTTGTTCCAGCGCGCGATGGTCGGCTGCCTGGCGTCTTTCGGGAAGCTGCTCTGTACCGCGGCGATGCGGTCGCGCACCTCTTGCATCGCGCGGCCCATGTCGGCTTGCAGACCGAATTCGATGTTCATCGAGCCCTGGCCTTCGCCGCTGCGCGAGGTGATGCGCTTGACGCCGGCAATGCTGTTCACCGCTTCTTCCATCGGCTTGATCAGTTCGCGCTCGACCGCCTCGGGGCTGGCGCCGGGGTAGCGGATCTCCACGAAGGAACCGGGCGGTGTGATGTCGGGCATCTGCTCGACCCCGAGCTTGGCGTAGCTGAACAGCCCGAGCACGCACAGGGCCACCATCACCATCACGGCGA
>JAYSYH010000283.1:0-3826 GCA_043716645.1 Betaproteobacteria bacterium
ATTCCAATCGCGCTTCACGGTGGCCAGCGAGATGTCCAGCGCCTGGGCAATCTCGGCGTACTCCATGCCGCCGAAATACTTCAATTCCACAACCTGGGCGGCCCGCGGATCGAACGCCTCAAAGGCCAGCAAGGCTTCGTGTACAGCCACCACATCGGCGTCGGGCACAGCCGCCGCCACCTGCTGGGCGGCCGTCATGGAAACGAGTGCAGCATCGCGCTTGGTGGTGCGTTTGGCCACCGCGTGGCTGACCAGGATGCGCCGCATGATGGTTGAGGCCACCGCCAGAAAATGCGAGCGGCTGGCCCAGCGTGTGCGCGTCTGCGCGTTCATGCGAAACCAGGCTTCGTGGGTCAGCGCGCTGGCGCTCAAGGTATGGCCAGAGGTCTCCTTGTAGATGTGGCTGCGCGCAACGCGGTGCAAGTCTTCGTAGAGCCAGACAAAAAGCTCGTTGCTGACCGAAGGAGCGTGCACGGTCGGCCCCGTGCCCGTGCCCGTGCCCGTGCCCGTGCCCGTGCCCGTGCCCTTGCGCTTGTCCGCATCCGTACCGGTGCCCAGCGCATTCAGCCAGGCCGTGATGTCTTGCGTGTCCTTGCGCATGGGTCGCCCTTGAATTGCGAAGTCTGGCATTTGCACCAGCCCGGTGAGTTCGGCGGTGCGCATGAAGTTGGAGTCTGCCGTGCCGTAACCGCTGTCGATGCAAGCCGCCACACCGCTACACCGCTACACCGTTGAATTGCCACACTCCGGTGGGTACGACGTAGCCGTTCAAGGCGAAGAGGCTGGGTGAAAAAAGCTGTCGATGCCAGCCGGCTCGCCACCAAGGCGTCTCTACGCCGTCCAAGCCACACAGCCAATCCAGCGCCGGGACGCCTGCGCATCACGGCCCAATATGCGGACTTTCACGACACTGGCCATGCGCAGGCCGCGGTCGAGCGCAGGCTGCCATTCATCCAGTTCCCGACCCAGACATTTCAGCCTGGCTTCGAGGCCCGCCCAGCGCAGGGCGAAGCGGATGCGGGCTACGCTGGCAAGCGGCGCGGCAGCCACCGCAGCGGCGCCGTCAGGCCCGAGATACAGCGCTGCCGTGGCAACCAAGTCCTGCTGGCTGGCCAACGCCAGACCGTCGAGATCGACAAGGTCGACGCCGATGGCGCCACGCACACACAAGGCCAGCAAAGAGGCATTTGCCTGGTGGCTGAACGAAACGCGCTGGGCACCGCACGCAGCCTTCGGCAGCGCCAGCCAGCGCGCCGCTTCTACCGCCCCGAGTTGCTGCTGCAAGACCTGCCGCGCCAGGCTTCGCGCACCCGCGCGTTCAAGCGCCGATGCAGCGTCGGGCGCTACGCGCCGGGGGCCAGCCGGGGGCAAGGGCGGAAACACCACCAGCACCTGCACCGGTGGCCAGCCCGCGGGTGGCGCATCGGTGTTGCAGCGGTGGACCAAAGGCGCGGTCACTGCTGCACCGCGGGCACGCCGCGCCAGGCGGTGCCGGCTGGCAAAGACTCACCCTTCATCACCAGCGTCAGCGGACCAAGGCTGACACCGTCACCCACCACCGCGCCATACAGCACGTTGCAGCGTGGCGCGAGGCTGACTTGTTGGCCGATGCGAACCTCGCCGATCTTCATCACGCGGTCTTCGAACAGATGAGTTTGCGGACAGCAATGGGCGTTGAGTTCACTGTGGGCGCCGATCTGCACACAGTCGAACTCGGTGATGTCGGTGGTGTCGATCCAGGCCGACGGCGCTATGCGGCAGCCCAGCAGGTTCAGTGCCAGCGGCAGCATCGGCGTGCCGCGCAGATAGCGCAGCAGGTTGGGCACGGCGATGCCTTCGTACATGTTCGTCACCGCTTCCGACAACCAGACGAAAGGTGTCCACATCGGCGTTGCACGCGGCCGGTAACGGCCGATCACCCCCCACTTCAGCACCGCCACCCAGGCAAAGCTGGCAACGCCGAAAAGGACACCGGCCAGCCCGAGTTCGAGCACCACCAGCGACCAGCGCTCAGCCTCGGCCAGGGGCATGGCGTCCAGCACGATGGCGTAGCCGATGGCGATCACCAGCGCGTGGGGCGCGGCAATGCGGAAGGCCTCGACGAGCCCGCGCGCCATGCGCCGCCGCCGGCTCGGCCGGTACGTCAGGGCGTGGCTGGCGGCCGGAGCCGCTTCGCGGGCTGGCAGGTGGATCGGTGGTGACCCCAGCCAGGTATCGCCCGGGCGCATCTCGGCATTGGCAGGCGCCGAAGACAACACGCCGATCAGCACGTTCTCGGGGATCACGGTGCCATCGGGCAGATAGGCGCCGTTGCCGACGAAGCTGCGATGGCCGATCACGGTGGCTTGCACGCTCATCCAGCCGCCGACGATCTGCTCGTCACCCAGCATCACGGCGTCCGCGATGAAGGTCTCGTCGCCCAGCGTCAGCATGTCGGGCACAACGCCGAGCGCCGTTGACAGCTCGGCATCGCGGCCCACGGTGGCGCCCAGCAGGCGGTACCAGGCGGCTGAATACACAGTGGCATAAATGCCATGCAGCACCGACAGGCTGGACTCCTGGATTTGGCTGACCAGCCACTTGGCCAGGTAGCGCCAGCTGTGCACCGGCCAGGAACCGGCCTGCATGCGGGGCAGGAAGGTCCAACGCAACCCGGCCGAAAAAAGCGCCGTCAGCACGATCAACACCACGCTGGCAGGCAGCGCCAAGGCGAAGAACTTGGTCAGGCGCAGCAAGAAGGCCTGCCAGGCGCTGATCGAGCCGTTGTCCAGCAAGGGCTGCACGGCCAGTTCCGGAGCGTCCAGCGCGTCGACCAGCATGAAGGCTGGAAACACAGGCAGGAAGAAGGCGATGGCAACCGTCATGGCGCCGGTCAGGAAGAAGATCGCCTCGGCAACCCTGCGCGCCGGCTTCACGGGCGGGCGGGCCGGCCGCGAGGCCGGGTCGTCGGCGCCGATGTCATGGGCGGGCGAGCCGGCCCAGATCCGGCCTGGCGGCACCCGCTCGCCGCGGCCCAGCGCGGTCTGACCGCGCAGGTGTGCGCCGTCACCGATGGCCACATCGCCTTGCAGCACGCAGAACGATCCGATGGCGCATTCGCGGCCGATGTCGATGCGGCCCAGGTGCAGCATGCCGCCCTGCACCACGGCGTTCTCCAGGTTCACGGCGTTGCCCAGGCTGGCGCCATCGTCAAGCGTCAACAACTCGGGCACACGCAGGGTGATCGAGCCCACCATCACGTCGCGGCCGATGCGCGCCCCCAGCGCGCGCAGCCAACCCACATACAGCGAAGAGCCGGCAATCATGTAGGTCGGCACGGCGTCCAGCAATCGGTCGGCCAACCACCAGCGGAAGTAGACCCAGCCCCATAACGGATAGCTGCCTGGGGCCAGCCGGCCGGCAATCAGCCACTTGCCGGCCCAGGCCAGGCCGAATTCCAGCAACGTCGCCAACACGAACATCAGCGTCGACACGAGCACGGCGAAGGCGATCGAGTCGTCGGCTGCGCCAGTGAAGAGGTGGTACGTGAAGAAGGGTGCCAGCCACTGCGCCATCTTCAGCAACACCAGCAGCGGGCTGACGAGCAGTTGCGCCAATCCGCAGCGCCAGCGCCGCCATGCCGAGTGCAGCAAGAAGGGCCGCTCGGCCGCTGCAGGGCCACTGGCCGCGGTGGCTTGGGCGGTGTCGGCCTGCTGCTGCAGGGCCGAAGCCAACTCGCCCAGGTTGCGCAGGCGGTAGACGTCACGCACCGTGGCGTGGCTGAAGCGGGGGTCGGTACGCACCGCCGAAACCAGGCGCGCCGCCAGCAGCGAATGGCCGCCCAGAT
>JAYSYH010000284.1:0-3819 GCA_043716645.1 Betaproteobacteria bacterium
AGAAGGCCTGGCGCTGTTCGACGACCACAGCTTCGACGTGGTGCTGCAGCTGCAGACCCTGCAGCACCTGCGCAACACCGAGCGCATGCTGCGCGAGACCGCACGGGTGGGCCGCATCGGCATCGTCAGCTTTCCCAACTTTGCGCACTGGCCCAACCGGTTGAGCGTGCTGCGCGGGCGCATGCCGGTCACCCGCACGCTGCCCTACGAGTGGTACGACACACCCAACATCCGGGTCGGCACCTTTGCCGATTTCGAGGTGCTGGCGCGGCGCAACGGCCTCAACATCCTCGACAGCTTCGGCATCGACCGAGGCCGCGCCGTGCGCCGCTGGCCCAACCTGCGCGCCAGCGTGTCGGTGTTCAAGATCGAGCGGAATTAGGACCTCGGCCCGACAATCCGGTGCAAGGCGCGGCCGAAGGTCGCCCGGTCAGGCCCGGTGCCACCGCCGACGACCCAGGAACAGCAAGCCGGTCGCCCAGAGCGCCAACGTCGCCGGTTCGGGGACCACACTCACGGTGATCGGTGTCATCGTTCCGGTAAATCGGCCGGTACCCGCAAAGCTGAGCGTCGTCACGAAGGCTGACGGATCGGCCGGGTTGAGGCCCGCCGAAGTCTCGATGCCATCGATGCGGAACTGTCCGACGCCAGTCCCGGCAAAAAAATACTCTGTGCCGGCCGAAAGGCCACTCTGGAAGCTGTAGCTGCGGCCGTTCCACAGCGACAGGGTGTACTTGCCATCGCCGACAGAGGGCAGCTTGACGCTGCGGAACAGCGGGTCGCCGGCGCCCACCGCGTAGTCGTAGCCCACTGCAATCTCGGGATCGATGGCAATGCGCTCGCCCTGCTGCACGGCGATGTCGAACTTGAAGCGGCCATCCGGTCCCACGCTGGGCAGGTACACCGCCACCTGGTCGCCGCCGGCAGGCAGGGGCGCCAGCTCGAACAGCGTGCGCGAGCGGCCCTTGGTCTGGCCGGCCGCGGCCACGTCCAGAAGCACAGCGATCTCGTAGCGCGTTCCGAACTCCAGTCCGGACGGAAAGCCGGGCAGCGATGCGTTGCTGAACAGCTCGGAGAAGGTGAACGACGTGGCGTTGCTGGGCAGCAACTGCGAGTGCACCAGCGTGGCGCTGGTGATGCGGCTGCGGTCGGGCGATTCGGCGTCGATACGGCGCACCTGGATGTGCACCGCCGTGGCTGTGGTGCCCGCTGCCGGCACCGCCCAGTCGATGCGCGGGTTCAGGCCGCCGCCGGTCAGCCGCACATCAGAGACGAAGGCAGGCATGGCGCTGGGGTCGTAGTCTGCGGCGGTGTAGCCGAGCGTCTTGTCGGCGCCGGCAAGTTGGGGGTTGGCGGCCGTCAGGCCGAACGGCGTGGCATCCCAGGCCGCGAGCAGCGGCGCCACAGCCGGGTCGGCGCGGTTGTACGACCAGGTGTATTCGCTGCGCCCCCCGCCAAACCCTGATCTCAGGCCGACAAAGGCCATGGGCTGCGGTGCCAACAGGGTGCCCATCGCTGAGTGTGTCAGGCTCAGGGTGGTGGTCGCGCCGTTGGTGCTGCGGTACCAGCGCCCGTCGGCCCGGTTCAGCACGGCAAAGGCGTCGGTGTCGGGCGACGGATTCACGAAAGTCGAGACACGGACCCGGTCGGTGTTGGGGCCGTTGAAGAAGCGGCTGTTGCCAATGCGGTCGTTGTAGACCTCGCTGAACAGATTGCTGAAACCGCCAAAGGGCACGACGATCGGGTCGGCAGCACTGTCTCCGGGGGTGGCGAACGCGGATGTGAACGCGGCGGACAGGACGGCGCAGGTCGCGGCCCGTACGAAAATGTGCATGTGGTTCTCCCGGTGTGTGGGGTACGGGGGCAGCAAAGGCTGGTACTGGATGCTGGCAGTGCGTGGTTTTCCAGACAACCTACGGCTTAGGGATGACGCCATCGCTACGATGCAGTGACCGGACCAACCCGCGCCCAAGGAGCCCCATGAACGCCCGCGACCCCCGCCTGCCGCTGCAACCCGACGACGCCAGCCAGCTCGGCGCCTTTGCCCAGCGCCGCTGGGACGAGGCCATCGTGCCGGCGCTTGCCGACTACATCGCCATCCCTGCCAAGAGCCCGATGTTCGACGCCGACTGGGCCGCGCACGGCCACATCGAACGCGTGGTGCGTGATGCCGCCAATTGGGTCGAGGCCCGCAAGCTGCCGGGCCTCACGCTGGAGGTGGTGCGGCTCGAAGGCCGCACGCCGGTGATCTTCTTCGAGATCGAATCGTCGTCGGGGCGCCGGGCCGCCCCGAGCCCCGACGCGCTCCCTCGGGTGGGCGACGCCGAAGGCGTCTTGGAGGCAGGTACCAAGGCCGGCGCACGGTTGCCGGGTGCCGACACCGTGCTGATGTACGGCCACCTCGACAAACAGCCTGAATTCACCGGCTGGCGCAACGACCTGGGGCCGTGGACACCGAAGTACGAAAACGACAAGCTCTATGGCCGTGGTGGTGCCGACGACGGTTATGCGGTCTACGCCGCCATCACCGCGGTTGAATCGCTGAAGGCCCAGGGCCTGCCCCACCCGCGCATCGTCGGCCTGATCGAGACCTGCGAAGAGAGCGGATCCCACGACCTGCCGCCCTACCTCGACGCGCTGCGCAAGCGGCTGGGCCAGGTCAGCCTGGTCGTCTGCCTGGATTCAGGCGCCGGCAACTACGACCAGCTGTGGCTCACCACCAGCCTGCGCGGCATGGTCTCGGGCGTGCTGAAGGTCGAGATCCTCACCGAAGGGGTGCACTCGGGCGACAGCAGCGGCGTGGTGCCGTCGAGCTTTCGCATCCTGCGCCACCTGCTCGACCGCTTGGAAGACTCGGCCACCGGCCGGCTGCTGCCCGAGAGCTTTCACTGCCAGCTGCCGACCGACCGCGCCGACCAGGTGCGCGCGGCCGCCGCCATCCTGGGCCAGCAGGCCTGGAAGACCTTCCCCTGGGCCTGTGGCGCCGACGGTGCGGCCACGCTGCCGACCACCACCGACCCGGTGCAGGCCCTGCTCAACCGCACCTGGCGGCCCACGCTGTCGGTCACTGGCGTCGACGGTTTTCCCGAGATGGGCAACGCCGGCAATGTGCTGCGGCCGTTCACCGCCTTCAAGCTCAGCCTGCGGCTGCCGCCGCTGGTCGACGGCCACCAGGCCTCGATCCGGCTCAAGGCCCTGCTGGAAGACAACGCGCCCTACAACGCGAAGGTCACCTTCCATCCCGACGGCCGCGCCGGCGCGCTGGGCGCCACCGGCTGGAACGCGCCCGCGCTGGCGCCCTGGCTCGAATCGGCGCTGAACAGCGCCTCGCAGGCGCAGTTTGGTGCGCCGCTGGCCTACATCGGCCAGGGCGGCACCATCCCGCTGATGAGCCTGCTGCAGCAGGGCTTTCCGGCCGCGCAGATGATGGTTTGCGGCGTGCTGGGCCCCAAGAGCAACGCCCACGGGCCGAACGAGTTTCTGCACGTGCCGTATGCCAAGCGGTTGACTGCGGCGGTGGCCCAGGTGATCGCGTTGCATCCCTGATCGACCGGCATCACGGCATCACGGCGCCGCGGTGGCCTGCGTCTTGATGACCGGCACCATGAACAACGGCGGGCCGGAGGGTCCGCCGTTGTGCGTTCAGGCTGCGGCGAGCCCAAGCCACCGCGTTCACGCCAGCGCCCACTCAGCGCATCGAAAACCCGGTGGTCGTCAGCGAGCCGGTCATCGGCTCGATCAGCGCAATCAGCGGCTTCAACTCGCGGTAGCGCAGCGCCACCTTGCTGGCGTAGGCGAAAAAGCGCGGCAAGTCGGCGG
>JAYSYH010000285.1:0-11251 GCA_043716645.1 Betaproteobacteria bacterium
GAGCAACAACAGTAGCGCTGTCGCGCTGAAGGCGCTGCGCCAGAAGGTGACTTCGAAACCGCGCGCGGCCTCGAGTTGGCGGGTGACGACGCCGGCCATGCTCCACATCAGCGCGGCGGCCACCGTTACCCACACCGCCTGGCGGTGCGTCATGGTCCGCACACAGCGTTCGTGTGCCTGCAGCCGATCAGCCGTTGACCGGACGACCCGAGCGCTTGCGCTCGTGCTCGGTCAGGTAGCGCTTGCGCACGCGGATGCTCTTGGGCGTGATTTCGACCAGTTCGTCGTCCTCGATGAACTCGACACCGTATTCCAGCGTCAGGTCGATCGGCGGCGTGATCTTGATCGCGTCTTCCTTGCCGCTGACCCGGAAGTTGGTCAGTTGCTTAGTGCGCGTGGCGTTCACGACGAGATCGTTGTCGCGGCTGTGGATACCGACGATCATGCCTTCGTAAACCGGGTCGTTCGGCTTGACGAACATGCGGCCACGGTCGTCCAGCTTGCCCAGCGCATAAGTGAATATTTCACCAGCGTCCATGCTGATCAGCACGCCGTTCTTGCGCCCGGCGATGTCGCCCTTGTGCGCTTCGTAGCCGTCGAAAATGTTGCTGATGAGGCCCGAACCGCGCGTCAAATTCATGAATTCGTTGCTGAAGCCGATCAGTCCGCGCGCCGGAATGCGGTATTCCAGGCGCACGCGGCCACGGCCGTCCGGCTCCATGTTGACCAGTTCGCCCTTGCGCTCGCCCAACGCCTGCATCACGCCACCCTGGTGGGTTTCCTCGACGTCGGCGGTGACCAATTCGATGGGCTCATGCTTCTCGCCATCGACGTCGTGGAAGACCACCCGCGGCTTGGACACGGCCAGCTCGTAACCTTCACGGCGCATGTTTTCCAGCAGGATGGTCAGGTGCAATTCGCCCCGGCCCATGACTTCGAAGATGCCTTCTTCGCTGGTCTCACTGACGCGCAGCGCGACGTTGCTCTGCAGCTCTTTCTGCAGGCGGTCCCAGATTTGCCGGCTGGTGACGTACTTGCCTTCGCGGCCGGCCAGCGGGCTGGTGTTGACGCAGAAGTTCATCGTCAGCGTCGGCTCGTCCACCTTCAGCATCGGCAGCGGCGCCGGGTTCAGCGGGTCGGTCACCGTGACACCGATACCGAGGGCTTCGATGCCGTTGATCAGCACGATGTCGCCCGGCCCGGCTTCCGTCACCTGCACGCGGTCCAGGCCCTGGAAGGTCAGCACCTGGTTGACGCGCCCCTTGGTGGACTTGCCGTCAGGCCCTTCCATCACCACCACGTCCATGCCGGTCTTGATGGTGCCCTGACCGATGCGCCCCACGCCGATGCGGCCGACGAAAGTGGAGTAGTCCAACGCCGAAATCTGCAGCTGCAGCGGCGCGTCCGGGTCGCCGCGCTGCGCCGGCACATGCTTCAGGATGGTGTTGAACAAGGCCGACATGTCGGGGCCCCACTGCTCGCCCCGCGCGCCTTCGGTCAGCGAGGTCCAGCCATTGATGCCCGAGGCGTAGACCACCGGAAAGTCAAGCTGTTCGTCGTTGGCGCCCAATTTGTCGAACAAATCGAACGCGGCATTGATGACGGCGTCTGGCTTGGAGCCCGGCTTGTCGACCTTGTTGACCACCACGATGGGCTTCAGGCCCAGGGCCAGCGCCTTCTTGGTCACGAAGCGCGTCTGCGGCATCGGGCCTTCCTGCGCGTCGATCAGCAGCACCACGCCATCGACCATGCTTAAAGCGCGCTCGACTTCACCGCCGAAGTCGGCGTGGCCCGGGGTATCGACGATGTTGATGTGCGTGCCTTCCCAGCTGACCGCGCAGTTCTTGGCCAGGATGGTGATGCCGCGTTCGCGTTCAATGGCGTTGCTGTCCATCACGGTGTCGACGACCTTTTCGTGGTCGGCGAAGGTGCCGCTCTGGCGCAGCAACTGGTCGACCATGGTGGTTTTGCCGTGGTCGACGTGGGCGATGATGGCAACGTTGCGGATGGCTCTTTGTGTCATGTCGGTAGGTCCTGAACTTCGATGGGGCTCAGCAGGCGGTCAGCGATCAATTCGCCTGCAGTGATGTGGGCGGTGCCGAGAAAGGCACGCAATGGCAAGGCGCCTGGCTGCTCGGGCACGGGGCCCTGGCGGTAGACGCGTACCGCCGAGGCGTCGGCCAGTGCCACCCGACGGCGCAAGCCGCACAGGAAGCGCCCGGCCTCATCGTCGGGCAGCCGAACCTCGGGCCATGCGGCCACCAACACGTCGGCGGGCTGTATTAGCGCGTCGCGTTCCGGTTCGGTCAGGACCTGCAGGGCCTCGATGGTGATGGCTTGCGCCACGTTCAAGGTGCCACTGCCCGTGCGCCGCAAACCAGCCAGATGTGCGCCACAACCGAGCAGGGCGCCGATGTCTTCGGCCAGCGTTCTGATGTAGGTGCCTTTGCTGCAAGCCACGTCGATTACCAACTCAGCATCGTGCCAGGACAGGATGTCGATCTGGTGAATCGTCACCGCGCGCCTGGGCCTGTCGATTTCGATGCCGGCGCGCGCGTAGTCGTACAGCGCCTTGCCGTCGTGCTTCAGTGCTGAATACATCGGCGGCAACTGTTCGATGGCACCGGTCATCGTGCGGCAGGCTGCTTCGATGGCGGCGCGGTCGGTTGCCACCGGGCGCTCTTCGATGACCTCGCCCTCGCGGTCGCCCGTGGTCGTGCGCTGGCCGAGTTTCAGTGTGGCGGTGTAACGCTTGTCGGCGTCCAGGCTAACCTGCGAAAACTTGGTCGCCGCGCCGAAGCACAGTGGCAGCAGGCCGGTGGCCAGCGGGTCCAGCGTGCCGGTGTGGCCGCCCTTCTCCGCGCGCAGGATGCCGCGCGCCTTCTGCAAGGCGTCGTTGCTCGTCCAGCCGATCGGTTTGTCGAGCAGCAAGACCCCGTGCAACGGGCGGCGGACGATCCGGGTCGCCATGGCGTTCAGTCTTCCTTCGCTCTGACGCTGTTGGCCTTGGCAATCAAGGCCGACAAATCGGCAGCGCGTTCGGTGGTCTTGTCGAAGTGGAAGTGCAACGTCGGCACGGTGTGGATGGCCAGCTTCTTGAACAAGCCATTGCGGATGTAGCCCGCCGATTCGTTCAGCGCAGCCGCCGTCGCTTCGGGCTCGCCGACCATCACAGAGAAATACACCTGGGCATGGGCGTAGTCCGGTGTGACCTGAACACTGTTGATCGTGACCATGCCGATGCGCGGATCCTTCAGATCGCGGATCAGCAAAGCTACGTCGCGCTGGATCTGGTCAGCAACGCGGAAGCTGCGGTTGGGGATGGCTCTTTTGTGGCGCATGGGTGTCTCGTGGTGGCGCCCATCAAGTGCAAACCCCGCCTCGTTTCGGAGGCGGGGTTTGCGGGTGAGGGCAAATCCGCCTTACAGCGTCCGGGCGACTTCCTTCACCTCGAAGAATTCCAACTGATCGCCTTCCTTGATGTCGTTGTAGTTCTTCAGCTTAATACCGCACTCGAAGCCCGACTGCACGTCGCGCACATCGTCCTTCAGGCGTTTCACCGATTCGACTTCGCCGGTGTAGATGACCGTGTTCTCGCGCAGCAAGCGGAAGCGCGAATTGCGGATGACCTGGCCCGCGGTGATCATGCAACCCGCCACCGTACCGATCTTGCTGGCCACGAACACCGTGCGGATCTCGGCGGTGCCGATGATTTCCTCGCGCTGCTCCGGCGGCAACATGCCACCCATTGCCGCCTTGATCTCGTCGACCGCGTCGTAAATGATGTTGTAGTACTTGATGTCGACGCCGTTGCCTTCGGCCAGCTTGCGTGCACCGGCATCGGCCCGAACATTGAAGCCGATGATGACGGCCTTGCTGGCGATGGCCAGGTTGATGTCGCTCTCGCTGATGCCGCCAACGGCCGCGTGCACGATCTGCACCTTGACTTCGGGCGTCGACAGCTTGATCAGACTCTGCGCCAGGGCTTCTTGCGAACCTTGCACATCGGCCTTGACGATCAGCGACAGCGTTTGCGCAGCGCCCTCGCCCATGTTCTCGAACATGCCTTCCAGCTTCGCAGCCTGGCGGCGGTTCAGGTTCACTTCGCGGTACTTGCCTTGGCGGAAGGTGGCGATTTCGCGAGCCCTGCGCTCGTCGTTCAGAACCATGAATTCGTCACCGGCTTGCGGCACTTCGGTCAGGCCCTGGATCTCGACAGGCAACGAAGGTCCGGCCGAATCGATGGACTTGCCGTCCTCGTCCAGCATGGCGCGAACGCGGCCGAAACTGGACCCGGCCAACACGACGTCGCCCTTGTTCAGCGTGCCGCTCTGCACCAGGATGGTGGCCACCGGGCCGCGACCCTTGTCCAGGCGGGCTTCGATAACCACGCCCTTAGCCGATGCAATGCGCGGTGCGGTGAGCTCCAGCACTTCGGCCTGCAGCAGCACCTGTTCCAGCAGCGTATCGACGCCCTGACCGGTGCGGGCCGAGACCGGCACGAACGGCGAATCACCGCCGAAGTCTTCGGGGATCACACCCTCGGCCACCAGTTCGCTCTTCACGCGCTCCAGGTTGGCGTCGGGTTTATCGATCTTGTTCATGGCCACGATGATGGGCACACCTGCCGCCTTCGCGTGGGCAATGGCTTCCTTGGTCTGCGGCATCACGCCGTCGTCGGCGGCCACGACCAGGATCACCAGGTCGGTGGACTGCGCGCCGCGCGCCCGCATCGCCGTGAAAGCGGCGTGACCCGGCGTGTCGAGGAAGGTGATCATGCCGCGCGGCGTTTCGACGTGGTAAGCGCCAATGTGCTGCGTGATGCCGCCGGCTTCGCCGGCCGCCACACGGGCCCGGCGGATGTAGTCCAGCAGCGAAGTCTTGCCGTGGTCGACGTGACCCATGACCGTGACCACCGGCGCGCGCGGCAGTTGCTCGGCGGCGTCGTGCAGCGCGGTTTCTTCTTCGGTGAAGGCTTCCGGGTCGTCCAGCTTGGCGGCCAGCGCCTTGTGGCCCATTTCCTCGACGACGATCATCGCCGTCTCCTGGTCGAGCTGCTGGTTGATGGAGACCATCTGACCCAGCTTCATCAACTGCTTGATGACTTCGGACGCCTTCACCGACATCTTGTGCGCCAGGTCGGCCACTGAAATTGTTTCCGGCACGTGCACTTCCTGAATCAGCGCTTCGGGCGTCGGTGTGAAACCACCGCCGCTATCGCCGCGTTCACCACGGCGGCCACCAGCGCCGCCACGCGGCGCGCGCCAGCCCGGACGGCCCGCGCCGCCGTCGCGGCCCTTGACCGCCGCCCGCTTCTTGGCCGCATCGTCGGCCCAGCTGGACGACAGCTTCTCGCTCTTGACCTGTTTCTTGTCGCCAGGCTTGGCAACGGCCGTCGTACCGGGCGCGCCCGGCTTGGCGACCGGCTTGTGGATGGTGCCTTTGATCGCGTCCTTGGCGGCCGTGGCCGGGTCGGCCTTGACCTCTTCCGGCTTCTTGGCGAGCAGCACCTTCTTGGGACCGGCCATCATTGCGCGGATGGCGGCGGCTTCGGCCTCAGCGGCCTTGCGGCGGCGAGCCAGGTCGTCGGCCTTGGCGCTGTCTTCGGCGGCCTTGTCGGCAGCCTTGACCACACGCAGAACGGGCTTCGCGAGCTCGACGGCTTTTGGCGACTCGAAGGGCGCGGGTACTTCGGCCAGGATCGGTGCGACCGGCGCGGCAGTTGCACCCGTTGTAGCCGTCGCAGCAGCAGAGCCCTTCACGGGCTTCGGCGCCTTGGCAGCAGCAGTGGCGGCCTGTGCAGCAGCCGCTGCCTCTGCGGCTTGGGCTGCGGCGCGCGCCGCAGCCGCTTCAACCGCAGCCGCTTCCGCGGCTTCACGGGCCGCGCGTTCTTGTTCTTCACGAACGCGCCGCGCTTCGGCCAACTCGGCTTCCTGCACGCGAATGGCTTCGGCTTGCGCACTGGCCTCTTCTTCGCGGCGCTGCAGGTCGAGCTCTTCAACGCTGGGGCCGGCGTCTTCCGCGGCCGGCGTCACGTCGTCGCGCTTCACGAAGACGCGCTTCTTGCGCACCTCGACCTGAATCGTGCGGGCGCGCCCGCTGGCATCGGCCTGCTTGATCTCGGTCGACGTCTTCTTGGTCAACGTGATCTTTTTGCGTTCGGCTCCGGCAACCGTGCCGTGCGAAGTGCGCAGGAAGTCCAGCAGACGCTCCTTGTCGGCTTCGGTCAGCGCGTCATCGGGCGACTGCTTGGTCACCCCGGCCGATTGCAGCTGCTCGATCAGCCCCGTGGTCGGGCGGCCAAGCTGGGCAGCGAATTGGGCGACGGTGGTCACGGCCATGGGTACGATTTCCTCGGGTGTGCGGTGCAGGCGGGCAGGCGAATCTGCTGGATCATCAAACCGTGAACCAGTGCTCGCGCGCCTTCATGATGATGGTCTTGGCCTGCTCGTCCTCGATGCCCGACATCTCTGTCAGTTCATCGACGGCGAGGTCGGCCAAATCGTCACGGGTGTGGATGCCGCCCAGCGTCAGCTTGGCGATCAATTCGGGGGTCAGGCCTTGCAAGTCGCGCAAATCTTGCGACACCTCGCCCGCGTCTTCTTCTTTCTTGATTTCCATCGTCAGTAACGCATCCTTGGCACGGGTGCGCAGTTCATGCACTGTGTCTTCGTCGAAGCTTTCGATCTCCAACATCTCGCTCAGCGGCACATAGGCCACCTCTTCCAAGCTGGTGAAGCCTTCGGCAATCAGGATGTCGGCCACCTCGACGTCGACGTCGAGCTTGTCGATGAACAGCGCACGCACCGACTCGCTCTCGGTAGCCTGCTTGGCCTGCGACTCTTCAGCCGTCATGATGTTGATGCGCCAGCCGGTCAGCTCGGAAGCCAGCCGCACGTTTTGGCCGCCGCGGCCGATGGCGATGGCGAGGTTTTCCTCATCCACCACCACGTCCATCGCGTGGCGTTCTTCATCGACAACGATGGACTGCACGTTGGCCGGGGCCAGTGCGCCGATCACGAACTGTGCCGGGTCGTCGGACCACAACACGATGTCGACACGCTCGCCGGCGATTTCATTCGTTACCGCATTCACGCGCGAGCCGCGCACGCCGACACAGGTGCCGATCGGGTCGACGCGGCGGTCGTGACTGATAACGGCGATCTTGGCGCGGCTTCCCGGGTCGCGTGCGCAACTCTTGATTTCCAGCAAGCCCTGTTCGATCTCGGGCACTTCCTGCGCGAACAGTTCGATCATGAAGCCAGGCGCGCTGCGCGACAACATGATCTGCGGACCGCGCTGTGTGGCGTCGATGCCTTGCAGGAATGCCCGTACGCGGTCGCCGCTGCGCAGGTTTTCCTTGGGGATCATTTCGCTGCGCTTCAGGCGGCCTTCGACGCGGCCGCTCTCAACAATGATGTCGCCCTTGTCCAGACGCTTCACGGTGCCGACAAAGATCTTTTCGCCGCGGGCCAGGAAGTCGTTCAGCAGCTGCTCGCGCTCGGCGTCGCGGATCTTCTGCAGGATGACCTGCTTGGCGGCCTGCGCACCAATACGGCCGATGGTCAGCGAATCGATGGCTTCTTCGATGTAGTCACCTTCCTCGATGTCGGGAATCCGGTCCAACGCGTCGGACAGCAATTCCTCGGCGTCTGCGTTTTGCAGGCCGGCGCTGTCGGGTACCACCAGCCAGCGGCGGAAGGTCTCGTATTCGCCCGTGTCGCGGTCGACGGCGACACGGATGTCGACCTCGCCGCCATTGAGCTTTTTCGTCGCTTGCGCCAGCGCCGCCTCGACCGCACCAAACACGACATCGCGGTCCACGGTCTTCTCGCGCGAGATGGCGTCCACCAACATCAACATTTCGCGATTCATCGGTCCTCTAGCCTCCAGCTGTGCCCGGCAAGGTCACCTGTTCAGGCACCGCACCGGCCTGGTCGTTTTCCGCGGCGGTGCCGGCGGATTTGCGACCTTTGAAATCCAACACGGGCACCAAGCGGGCCTCGCGTACTTCTTCGAACTTGAAGCCCAAGACCTGCTCGGTCTTGCCGGCGTTGAAAACCAGACTCCAGTCGGCCGCTGATGCGCCTTCCGCAGCGCGTTCAACGCCAGCTTCGTGCGCCTGCTCATCGCCCGCCCGGTTCAGCACACCTTCCCAGACCTTGCGGCCTTCAAACGGCGTCTTCAGCGTGATCTTGACCGCCTGCCCAGCGAAGCGCTCGAAATCGGCTTCACACTTTAGCGGCCGATCCAGACCCGGCGACGACACTTCCAGGCGCGCGTAATCCATGTCCTCGACTTCGAGGGCGTACTGCAATTGACGGGTGACCTGCTCGCAATCTTCAACCAGGATGAATTCACTGGTCACCGGGTAGACGCGACCCGGGATGCGGTCGATGGTAATGCGCAGCAGGCCGCGCTGTGCGCGTTCGACTTCAATCAGCTCGAAGCCCTGACCAGTCACGGTAGCGGTAATGGCTTCACGCCAGCCCAGACGTGGACCAGTCGGAATTTCACGCGGCGGCAGGGCGGGGCGGGCGGGCCTGTCAGGGCGATCTGCACGAATGGCCCAGCCAGACGCAATGTTGCCGTCGCGCTGCCGCTGGGGTGCTGCCCCACGTGCGCTCTTGCTTGCTGCCTTGCCGTTACCCGATGCCTGCCTCAAACCTTGCCGTCCTTGGTCGAACCAACTTGATCCACACAACTTGATCTCGCTGGTCTCGCTGATCGCGTTGCTCTGCCCGTGCTGCCGGGGCGAGCCGCCAAGACCGGCCTCTCAGGTCGCTTTGTCAAGTCGCCGTATGCAGCGAAGCGGTGAGAGACGGTCAAGCAAAAAAAATGGGCTGGAATGTTCCGCCCACTTTAGCTTTGCCCGGAAAGGCCGGATTGTAGCGGCCCAAACTGTCACGGGCAATACCGATGCTGCGCTCCGCCCAGCGCGTGCCAGAATCGCGCCCGCTTCAAGACCCCCCTTTTCATTCCATTCAGGTTACGGAGACACCCATGGGCTTCCTCGCTGGCAAGCGCTTCCTCATCACCGGCGTGCTGTCGAACCGGTCCATCGCTTACGGAATTGCCCGGGCGTGCAAGGCGCAGGGCGCCGAACTGGCGTTCAGCTTTGTCGGCGAACGATTCCGCGAACGCATTACCGAATATGCCGCCGAGTTCGACTCCAAGCTGGTCTTCGAATGTGACGTGTCGGACGACGCACAGATCGCCCGCGTCTTCGAGCAATTGGGCGCCGAATGGGGCCAGCTCGACGGCTTCGTCCACTCCATAGGGTTCGCCCCGCGCGAGGCCATCGCCGGCGATTTCCTGGACGGCCTGTCGCGGGAAGGTTTCCGTATCGCCCATGACATCTCGGCCTACAGCTTCCCGGCAATGGCCAAGGCCGCCCTGCCCTACCTGCGGCCGAATTCGGCGCTGTTGACGCTCAGTTACCTGGGTTCGCAGCGCGCTGTGCCCAACTACAACACCATGGGTCTGGCCAAGGCTTCGCTGGAAGCCAGCGTGCGCTACTTGGCCACCAGCATGGGCCCGCGTGGCTGTCGCGTGAACGGCATTTCAGCGGGCCCGATCAAGACACTGGCCGCGGCCGGCATCAAGGACTTCGGCAAGCTGCTGAGCATGGTGGCACGGGCTTGTCCACTGGGTCGCAACATCACCATCGACGACGTCGGCAACGTCGCTGCCTTCCTGCTGTCCGACCTGGCCAGCGGCGTGACAGCCGAGATCACCTACGTCGACGGCGGCTTCAGCCACGCGATGGGTGCCGGCGCCGTCGACCTGACCTGAATCAGACCCGCGGCCCAAGCTGCGATCAGAGCCGCACGCAGTCGACGAAGTACTGGCGCTCGGCGCCCGGTGCTTCGTCTTCAACCAGGCCATGGACGTCGGTGTCAAAGCCCGGGAATGCCGCGTTGAACTCGCGAACGAAACGCAGGTAATCGACGATCTTCTTGTTGAAGCGTTCGCCCGGTATCAGCAGCGGGATGCCGGGCGGATAGGGCGTCAGCAGACTGGTCGTGATGCGCCCTTCCAGGTCGTCGATGCCCACCCGTTCGGTGGTGCGCCGCGCGATGTGCGCGAAGGCGTCGCTGGGCTTCATCGCCGGATGCAGGTCGGACAGGTACATCTCGGTGGTCAACCTTGCAATGTCGCCCTTGGCGTACATGCCGTGGATGCTTTGGCAAAGGTCACGCAGCCCCATGCGCTCGTAGCGCGCGTGGGCCTGGCAGAACTCCGGCAGGATGCGCCACATCGGCGCATTCTTGTCGTAGTCGTCCTTGAATTGCTGCAACGCAGTCAGCAGTGAATTCCAGCGGCCCTTGGTGATGCCGATAGTGAACATGATGAAAAACGAGTAGAGCCCGGTCTTCTCGACCACCACGCCGTGCTCGGCCAGGAACTTGGTGACGATGGACGCCGGGATGCCGGTGCTGGCGAAGGTGCCCGCCACGTCCAGGCCCGGCGTGACGATGGTGCACTTGATCGGATCCAGCAGGTTGAAGCCCTCGGCCAATTGACCGAAGCCGTGCCACTCGTCGCCGGCCTTCAGCACCCAGTCCGCCGAGCGGCCGATGCCTTGATCCACCATCTGGTCCGGGCCCCAGACGGTGAACCACCAGTCTTTGCCGAATTCCTCATCGACCTTGCGCATCGCGCGGCGGAAGTCCATCGACTCGGCGATGCTTTCCTCCACCAGTGCCGGCCCGCCGGGCGCTTCCATCATCGCCGCAGCCACGTCGCAGCTAGCGATGATGGCGTACTGCGGACTGGTGCTGGTGTGCATCAGGTAGGCCTCGTTGAACAGGTGTCGGTCCAGCTTGCGGTCCTGCGCGTCCTGCACCAGCACCTGGCTGGCCTGGCTGAGACCCGCCAGCAGCTTGTGTGTCGATTGCGTCGCGAAAACCAGCTGGTCCTTGGGGCGCGGACGGTTCTTGCCCATTGAATGGAAGGTGCCGTAAAACTTGTGGAATGCGGCGTGCGGCAGCCAAGCCTCGTCGAAGTGCAGCGTGTCGACATAGCCGTCCAGCGCATGCTTGATGGTCTCGGTGTTGTAAAGCACGCCGTCGTAGGTGCTCTGCGTCAGCGTCAGGATGCGCGGCTTGCAGGTGGCTGCGTCGACGCCCGCCAGCAGCGGGTTGGCGGCAATCTTGCGGCGGATGGTCTCTGGCTGAAATTCGCTTTCCGGTATCGGCCCGATGATGCCCAAGTGGTTGCGCGTGGGCGTCAGGAACACCGGTACCGC
>JAYSYH010000286.1:0-32825 GCA_043716645.1 Betaproteobacteria bacterium
GCCGCTGCGCTGGTCGGCAAAATAATGTTCCAGCGTCATCCGCACGGTGCGGAAGGCCAGCTCATCCCACGGTATCTCGTCTTCGCGAAACAGCCGGGCCTCGATGGTTTCAGGCCCGGGCGCGAGCTCGGTGTCCAGCATGCGGGCGCGGTAGTAGAAGTGAATCTGCCCGACGCGCACGACATTGAGCAGCGTGAAGAGAGCCTGCAATTCGATGTTCGCGCCAGCTTCCTCGATGGTTTCGCGAATGGCACCGTCGGCTAGGCTTTCGCCGAGTTCCAGAAAGCCGGCCGGCAAGGTCCAAAAACCGTAACGCGGCTCGATGTTGCGACGGCACAGCAGAACCTGGTCGCCCCAGACGGGCACTGTGCCCACAACATTCAGCGGGTTCTCGTAATGGATTTCGCCGCAGGCCGTGCAGGTGGCGCGTTCGCGGTTGTCGTCGGGTGGCACGCGGTATTCGGTGCGGGCGCCGCAGACACGGCAATGCTGGATACGGCGCGGCATGAACATGCAAACCAGTGTAGCGGGCTGGGCTGCGTGGCATCATCAAATGCCAAGCCGGTCCAGCCCGCGAGTACCCACCATGAATCTTGTTTTCATACCGCCCGCCATCACCACCGTGCCTGTCGTGGGCGGCGGCGAATTCCCGGTTCGCCGCATCTACTGCGTGGGTCGCAATTACGTCGAACACGCTCAGGAAATGGGTTTCACTGGCCGCGAGCCGCCGTTCTTCT
This sequence comes from Betaproteobacteria bacterium, assembly GCA_043716645.1. GTDB lineage: Bacteria > Pseudomonadota > Gammaproteobacteria > Burkholderiales > Burkholderiaceae_C > Rubrivivax. The sequence goes on from JAYSYH010000286.1 coordinate 738, forward strand.
TCATGAAACCCACCGACGCGGTGGTTGCGGTAGCCCACGGTGAAACCGGCGTCATCGACTACCCGCCGGCGACGAAGAATTTCCACTATGAAATTGAACTGGTGGTGGCCATCGGTACCGGCGGCCGCGACATCCGGGCCGCTGACGCCACGAAGCACATCTGGGGTTACGCGGTGGGTCTGGACATGACACGCCGCGACATCCAGGGCGAGATGAAAAAGCAGGGCCGACCCTGGTGCATCGGCAAGGCTTTCGACCAGAGCGCGCCTGTCGGGCCGATCTCACCCATTGCCGAAACCGGCGAATTGCTGGCCGGGGCGATCACGCTGGACGTCAACGGCGTGCGCAAGCAAACAGGCGACCTCAACCAGTTGATCTGGAGCGTCAACGAAGTCATCGAGCAACTCAGCAGGGCCTGGACGCTGCAACCCGGCGACCTGATCATGACCGGCACGCCGGCGGGCGTCGGTCCGGTGGTCAGCGGGGACCAGATGCTGGGCACGGTCGAGGGCCTGAGCACGCTCAAGGTCACGGTGCGCTGAACAGCCAGACAACGCGAGGGGCAAAGCCATGCAGCTCTACAGCTACTTCCGCTCGTCGGCTTCCTACCGCGTGCGCATCGCGCTGGCGCTGAAAGGGCTGGAATACGGCTACAAAGCCGTCCACCTGGTCAAGGACGAGCACCTGACCGAGTCCTATGCGGCCGTCTCGGCGGCCCGTCTGGTGCCCACGTTGGTGGCCGACGGCCACGTTTTGTCGCAGTCGCTGGCCATCATCGAATACCTGGAAGAAATCCATCCGCAGCCGCCGCTGCTGCCGGCCACAGCACTGGAACGCGCGCGGGTGCGGGCGCTGGCACTGGATATCGCCTGCGAGATCCACCCCGTCGACAACCTGCGCGTGCTGCGCTACCTGACGCGCGAGATGCACGCCAGCGAAGACGACAAGAACCGCTGGTACCGGCACTGGGTGGAAACCGGTCTGCAAGTTGTCGAACACCAGCTGGCCGCGCAACCCGGCACCTATTGCCACGGTGACACACCCACGCTGGCAGATTGCACGCTGGTGCCGCAGATCTTCAACGCCCGCCGTATGGACTGTCGGCTCGACCATGTGCCTCAAGTGATGCGCGTCTTCGAGGCCTGCATGAAGCTGGACGCCTTCGAGCAGACGCGGCCTGAGCGCTGCCCGGATGCCGGCTGAGCGTTCGAGCCACCGCATGCCTGCAACGCCTGTGCTGCGACCTGACTGGCCCTATTTGCCCGGCGTGCACGCTGCGATCAGCACCCGCGCCGGCGGCGTCAGCGCAGCGCCCTTTGACAGCCTGAACCTCAGCGTCAGCGTGGGCGATGACCCCGCTGCCGTGGCCGAGAACCGTGCCCGCTGGGCGGCTGCGCTGGGCCACTCGCCGGTCTGGCTGCACCTGGTGCACGGCGCGCAGGTGCTGCGCCTGCACGCCGGCGGCCCCGAACATCCGGCGGCACATGCCGACGCGGCCTGGACTACCGACGCCGGCGTGGTCTGCCAGGTCACTGCGGCCGATTGCATGCCGGTGCTGTTCGCACTGCGTGATGGCCGGGCGGTGGGCGCGGCACACGTCGGCTGGCGCGGGCTGGCAGCCGGTATCCTGGAAGCCACGGCGCACGCGATTTGCGCAGGCACGGGCGCCACACCCAATGACGTTCAAGCCTGGCTGGGCCCCTGCATCGGCCCGCAGGCTTTCGAGGTCGGTGCTGATGTGCTGCTGGCCTTTGGCTGTGACCCCGACGGCCCTGCAGATCCACGCTTCGTCCACCATCCACGCAGTGACGGTTCGCCGCGCTGGCTGGCTGATCTGCCCACGCTGGCCATCCAGCGTCTTCAGCTTGCGGGCGTCCGGCACATCACGCGATCAAGGCTGTGTACCGTAGCCGACCGCTTACGTTTCTTTTCGTTCCGCCGCGACGGTCGCACCGGCCGGCTGGCCGCTGCCATCTGGCGTGATGTCGAGTGGCGCGATGTCGGGTGGCGCCATGTCGAGTGAACCGCTGGCCACGGTTGTGCGGGCTTCGACCCCGGCAGTTTCGGCGGCCTTGCGCCGCCGCTTGCGCGCTGGCGTGCCGATGATGTACATCAGCAGCGACAGCGGCAGCACGCCGTACAGCAGCAGCGTCACGAAGGCCCCCAACAAGGTGCCCGTGGCCGAAGTGGCTTCTGCGGCGGCCATCATCATCACGACGTAGCCCCAGGCGATGGCGATCAGGTACATGTCTCGGTTGCTTTCACGGTTGCCGACGATGGTATCGGCAGTCAACCCGCCGTCAGCCATCCACAGTAAAACGTGATGCCATGCTCGGACGCGCCCGCAGACCGTGCAAGCCCAACCGCAGGCCCCGCCAGACCGGGGTCACAGGAGACAAGACCATGAAATCCAAACCCGCTGCGCCTAGCCCCAAGGCGAAAGTCGCACCCGCCTTGTCGGCCGTGGCTGCCCCGCCTGCCGACCCCGGCGACGCCTTCGGCACAGCCATCGGCGGCCTGCTGAAGTCGATGTCTGGGTTGAGCCTGCCCATGCAGCAACTCGCGCAAATCCAGACCGACTACGTCAAGACCGCCACCGACGTCTGGAACCAGTCGCTGCAGCGTCTGCAGCCCGCAGCGCAGGGCAGGGCGGCGCCACAGCCGATTCCCGACCGGCGTTTCGGTGCCGCTGAATGGGCCAGCAACCCGGCCGCCGCTTTCACGGCGCAGATGTACCTGCTGAACGCCAAGGCCTTGATGCAGATGGCCGACGGTGTGGAAGGCGACGCCAAGACCAAAGGCCGCATTCGCTTCGCGGTGCAGCAGTGGATCGACGCGGCCAGCCCCAGCAACTACCTGGCGTTGAACCCGGAAGCACTGAGCAAGGCGCTGCAGACCAAAGGCGAAAGCATCGCCACCGGCATGCAGTTGCTGCTGCAGGATCTGCAGAAGGGCCACGTCTCACAGACCGACGAAAGCGTTTTCGAGGTGGGCAAGAACGTGGCCACCACGGCCGGCACGGTAGTCTTCGAAAACGAGCTGTTCCAGCTGATCGAGTACGCGCCCATCTCGTCAAAGTTCGCCGCCAAGGTGTACGAGCGGCCGATGCTCTTCGTGCCGCCCTGCATCAACAAGTACTACATCCTTGACCTGCAGCCCGACAACTCGGTGATCCGCTACACCATCGAGCAGGGGCATCGCACCTTCGTGGTCAGCTGGCGCAACCCCGATGAAAGTCTGGTCAACAAGACCTGGGACGACTACATCGAACAAGGCCCGATCACGGCCATAGCCGTGGTGCAGGCGATCACCGGCGCGAAGGCCATCAACACGCTGGGCTTCTGCGTGGGCGGCACCTTGCTCAGCACGGCGCTGGCCGTGCTGGCGGCGCGCGGTGAGCAGCCTGCACACTCGGTGACGCTGCTGACCACGCTGCTGGACTTCGACAGCACCGGCATTCTGGATATCTTCATCGACGAGACGATGGTGCAGATGCGCGAGATGACGCTGGGCGAGAACGCGCCCTCCGGCCCCGGCCTGCTGAAGGGCAAGGAGCTTGCCACCACCTTCAGCTTCCTGCGGCCCAACGACCTGGTCTGGAACTACGTGGTTGGCAATTATTTGAAAGGCGAAGCGCCGCCGCCTTTCGACCTGCTGTACTGGAATGGCGACAGCACCAACCTGCCCGGGCCGATGTACTGCTGGTACCTGCGCCACACCTATCTGCAGAACGAACTCAAGCAGCCCGGCAAGCTGACGGTGTGCGGCGAGAAGGTGGACCTGGGCGCCATCGAGGCGCCGTTCTTCATCTACGGCTCGCGTGAAGACCACATCGTGCCGTGGACGGCGGCCTACAACTCGGTGCCGTTGATCAGCGGCAAGAAGCGCTTCGTTTTGGGCGCCAGCGGCCATATCGCCGGGGTCATCAACCCGCCGGCCAAAGGCAAGCGCAGTTATTGGACCAACGACCCGGCCAACGGCAAATTGCCCACCACCGCAGAGGCCTGGATGGCCGGCGCCACCGAACACCCGGGCAGCTGGTGGACGACCTGGTCGGACTGGCTCAAACCCCTGGGCGGCAAGCTGGTCGCAGCGCCCAAGTCGGCAGGCAGCGCAACCTACAAAGCCATCGAGCCCGCGCCCGGGCGCTACGTCAAGGCCAAGGCTTGACGGCTGCGTGCCAAGCCAAGGGCCGAAGCCGGCGTTAGGGCACGCCTGGGTTTCACATCAGCCATCAGGCGTCGACAATTTGCATATTCACAAGGAGACGAACATGAGTCAGAAAGTTGCGTATGTCACGGGCGGCATGGGCGGTATCGGTACCGCCATCTGCCAGCGCCTGCACAAGGGCGGGTTCAAGGTCATCGCCGGCTGCGGCCCCAGCCGCGACTTCGTCAAGTGGCTGGACGAGCAGAAAGCGCTGGGCTACACCTTCTACGCCTCGGTGGGCAATGTGGCCGACTGGCAGTCCACGGTTGACGCCTTTACCAAGTCGGTTGCCGAGCACGGCATCATCGACGTGCTGGTCAATAACGCCGGCATCACCAAGGACCGCATGTTCCTGAAGATGACGCCCGACGACTGGAAGGCGGTCATCGACACCAACCTGAATAGCATGTTCAACGTTACCAAGCAGGTGGTGCCGGGCATGGTCGAAAAGGGCTGGGGCCGCATCATCCAGATCAGTTCGGTGAACGGCGAAAAGGGCCAGTCGGGCCAGACCAACTACTCGGCTGCCAAGGCCGGCATGCACGGCTTCACGATGGCCCTGGCGCAGGAAATGGCCAGCAAGGGCGTGACGGTCAACACCGTCAGCCCGGGCTACATCGGCACCGACATGGTCCGCGCCATCAAGCCCGAAGTGCTGGAGAAGATCATTGCCACCATTCCGGTGAAGCGACTGGGCACGCCCGACGAGATTGGTTCGATCTGCGCGTGGTTGGCGGGTGAAGATTCGGGTTTCACCACCGGTGCCGACTTCAGCTGCAACGGTGGCCTGCACATGGGCTGATGGCTATCGCAAGCAGCTTTTGCCGCGGTAACGACAGGCGTCCTGCGGGACGCCTTTTTTGTCCACGCCTTTGCCCACCCAACTGATGGGCACCTAGGGTTACACCGCTACTCGGCGCGCGTGGGCCGGTTAGGGTTGCGTTGCGTGACACCCGACTCGTGGCGTCGCATTCCAACGGAGACGGCGATAGAAGCAGTAGCCCCGGGGCAGCCCTTGTTGCAGGTGGACGGCGTGACCGTTCGTTTCGGCGGCATCACGGCGCTCGACAAGGTCTCGTTCAACGTGGCGAAGGGCCATATCGTTGGCCTGATCGGCCCCAACGGCGCGGGCAAGACCACGTTGTTCAACTGCCTGTCGCGGCTGTACAGCTACAGCGAAGGCACCATCCGGTTTGAGGGACGCTCTCTGCTGGAAACCCCCACCCATGGCATCGCTGATCTGGGCATCGGCCGCACCTTCCAGAACCTGGCGCTGTTCCGAACGATGACCGTGCGGCAGAACATCATGCTGGGCGGCCACTGCCGCACCCGCAGTGGCTTCCTGGCCAATGCGCTGCGGCTGGCTTCGGTGACCCGTGAAGAGGCGCAGTTGGCCGAGCAGGCGCAGGTGTTGGTCGACCTGCTGGACCTGCGCACGGTGGCCGAAACGCGGGTCATGGATCTGCCCTTCGGTACCCAGAAGCGCGTCGAACTGGGGCGCGCCTTGGCCAGTCAACCCAAGCTGCTGTTGCTGGACGAACCCGCAGGCGGTCTGAACCATGAAGAGGTTGGCGTATTGATGGATGTGCTGCGCGATGTGCGCGACAAGCTGCAGTTGACGCTGCTGCTGGTGGAACACCACATGAACATGGTGATGCGCGTGTCGGACCGCGTTGTGGCTCTGGACTTCGGCCGCAAGATCGCCGACGGCACGCCGGCCGAGGTGCAGGCCAACGCCGCTGTCATCCGCGCCTACCTGGGCGTCGAAGCCTGATGGCCGCGCTGCTGGAGGTGCGCGACCTGCACGCGCAGTACGGGCCGACGCAGGTGCTGCATGGCCTGAGTTTCGCGGTGCAAGAGGGCGGCATCACCACCATCCTGGGCGCCAATGGCGCGGGCAAGACGACCACGCTGCGCGCGGTCTGCGGCATGGTCAAGCGCCAGGGTGAGGTGACGCTGGCCGGCACGCGCATCGACAAGATGGCCACCGAGAGCATCGTGCGCCTGGGCGTGGCGCATGTGCCGGACGGGCGGGGCACCTTCGCGGCGCTCAGCGTCGAAGAAAACCTGCGGCTGGGCGCTTACACGCGCCGCGACCGGGCCGAGGTGGCCGCTGACACTGAACGCATGTACGGCTACTTTCCGCGCCTGAAAGAGCGCTACAAGCAGCAGGCCGGTCTGCTGTCGGGCGGTGAACAGCAGATGCTGGCCGTCTCGCGCGCGCTGATGCTGCGCCCCAGGCTGCTGCTGCTGGACGAGCCCTCGTTTGGCCTGGCGCCGTTGATCGTGCAGGAAATCTTCGAAATCTTCAAAGCGATCAATCGCCGCGACCGCGTCAGCCTGTTGCTGGTCGAGCAGAACGCTGCGCTGGCTTTGAAGGTGGCCGATCAGGCCTATCTGCTGGAGACCGGACGCGTCGTCGTCTCGGGCCCGGCCGAAGACATCCGCAACGACGAGTCGGTGCGCCGCTCTTACCTGGGCTACTGAAGCGATGACGACCGACCTGCTCATCCACCAGATCTTTTCCGGCCTGGCCAGTGGCGGCATCTACGCCAGCGTGGCGCTGGCGCTGGTGATGATCTACCAGGCCACCCACCACGTGAACTTCGCGCAGGGCGAACTGGCGATGTTCAGCACTTACATCGCCTGGAGCCTGATGCAGACCGGCATGCCCTACTGGGGCGCTTTCTTCCTCACGGTGGCCATCGCCTTCGTGCTGGGCGTGGTGATCGAACGGGTCATCGTGCGGCCGGTTGAGAACGCGCCCATCCTCAGCGTCGTCATCGTCTTCATCGGCCTGCTGGTCATCATCAACAGTCTGGCCGGCTGGATCTTCAGCTACACCATCAAGCCCTTCCCCAGCCCCTTCCCGGCCGAGCCGCTGTTCGGCAACCGCTACGTGTCCAGCCACGAACTGGGCTCGATGGCGATCACGCTAGTGGTGCTGTCCATCCTGTTCGTCTTCTTCCGCTACACCCCGCTGGGCCTGGCCATGCGCGCGGCCGCGCAGAACCCGGATTCGAGCCGGCTGGTCGGTATCCGCGTCGGCTGGATGCTGGCGCTGGGCTGGGGACTGGCCGGCGCCATCGGCGCCATCGCGGGCGTGATGGTTGCGCCCACCGTGTTCCTGGAACCGAACATGATGTCGGGCATCCTGCTCTACGCTTTCGCCGCGGCGCTGGTCGGCGGCATCGACAGCCCAGGCGGTGCGGTGCTCGGCGGCTTCATCGTCGGTGTGCTGGAAAACGTGGTCGGCGCGGTGCTGGGCACCGAGCTGAAGTTGACGGTGGCGCTGGTGCTGATCGTCGGCGTGCTGGTCGTCAGGCCATCCGGGCTGTTCGGCAAAGTCCACGTGACACGCGTCTGAATACGATGAGCACCCCGAATCCGTCGTCAACGAAATGGCTGGGCGTGGCCGCGCTGGTGGCGTTGGCCTGCGTGCTGCCCTTCGTCGTCAGCAATTACCGCGTCTTCCAGTTCACGCTGGTGCTGGTCTACGCCGTAGCCCTGTTGGGGTTGAACATGCTGACCGGATACAACGGGCAGATTTCGCTGGGCCACGGCGCGTTCTATGCCATCGGCGCCTACACGGCGGCCATCCTGATGGACAAGTTCGGCGTGCCGTACTGGCTGACGCTGCCGATCGCCGGCTTGGTCTGCGCCGTGGTCGGTTTTCTCTTCGGTTTGCCGGCGCTGCGGCTCGAAGGCCTGTACCTGTCGCTGGCCACGTTCGCACTCGGCGTGGCCCTGCCACAGATCCTGAAATACAAGGGCATCGAACACTGGACCGGCGGCGCTCAGGGCATCGTCATCACCAAACCCGAGGCGCCCGAGTGGAGTGGACTGTCGCAAGACCAGTGGTTGTATTTCGTGGCGCTGGCGGTGATGCTGCTGATGTTCCTGTTGGGTTGGAATCTGCTGCGCGGGCGCATCGGCCGCGCGATGGTGGCCATCCGCGACCAGCCCACGGCGGCGCGTGCGATGGGTGTCGACACCGCGATGGTCAAGTCGATGACCTTCGGCGTATCGGCGATGTACACCGGCGTCGCGGGCGCACTGGGCGCCATCGCGATCCAGTTCGTCGCACCCGATTCCTTCACCATCTTTCTGTCGATCAGCCTGGTGGTGGGCATCGTCATCGGCGGCTTGGCTTCGATCTCGGGCGCTATCTGGGGCGCGCTGTTCATCCAGTTCATCCCCAACGTCGCCGACGAGATTTCCAAGGCCGCGCCCTGGGCGATTTACGGCTTGTTCCTGATCGGTTTCATGTACGTGATGCCCACCGGCGTGGCCGGTTTCATCCGCATCGCCGTGGCGCGCTGGCGCCGCCGACGAAGCTAGGTTCCATCCCCTCCAGCAACCCCAAGACGGAGACAGCATGACCCTCAAAACCACCCGCCGCCAGACCCTGATCGCCGCTGCGTCTTTGGCGCTGCCGGCTGTGCCCGCCTTCGCGCAGAAGAAGTACGGTCCGGGCGCCAGCGATACCGAAATCAAGCTCGGCCAGACCATGCCCTACAGCGGCCCGGCCTCGGCCTACGGCACCATCGGCAAGTTGCACCAGGCCTACTTCAAGATGGTCAACGATGCCGGCGGCGTCAACGGCCGCAAGATCAACCTGATCAGCCTGGACGACGGCTACAGCCCGCCCAAAACGGTGGAGCAGGTGCGCAAGTTGGTCGAGCAGGACGAGGTCCTGGCGCTTTTCCAGACACTCGGCACGCCCAGCAATTCGGCTATCCACAAATACGTTAACGCCAAGAAAGTGCCGCACCTGTTTCTGGCCACCGGCGCCACCAAGTGGTCAGACCCGAAGAATTTCCCGTGGACGCTGGGCTTCAACCTCAGCTACCAAGCCGAAGGCCAGATCTATGCGCGCTACCTGCTGAAGAACAAGCCGAACGCGAAGATCGGCATCCTGTTCCAGAACGACGACTTCGGCAAAGACGTGCTCAAGGGTGTGGAAGACGGTCTGGGCGCGGCCGGCGCCAAGATGGTGGTGTCCAAGGTCAGCTACGAGGTCACCGACCCGACCGTCGATTCACAGATCCTGACGCTGCAGGGTTCTGGCGCCGACACCTTCATCAACATCACCACGCCCAAGTTCGGCGCGCAGGCGGTGCGCAAGGCCTGGGACACCGGTTGGAAGCCGCTGCACATCATCAACAACGTCAGCGCGTCGGTGGGTTCGGTGCTGACGCCGGCCGGCCTGGACAAGAGCGTGGGCCTGCTCACGCTGCAGTACTACAAGGACCCCAACGACCCGCAGTGGAAGGACGACGCCAACATGCTGGAATGGCGTGCCTTCATGGGCCGCTATTACCGCGACGGCGACCCGAAGGACGCGTCCAACCTGTACGCCTACATCACCGCGCAGACCATGGTGCATGTGCTGAAGGCCTGCGGCAACGACCTGACGCGCGAAAACGTGATGAAGCAGGCCGCCAGCATCAAGGCACTGAAGCTGCCGCTGATGCTGCCGGGCATGACGCTGAACACCTCGCCCACTGACTACTTCCTGGTCAAGCAGGGGCAACTGGCGAAGTTCACCGGCACGCAGTGGCAGGGCTTCGGCGACGTGCTGAGCACCGCGGCCTGATTCGGCAAACCGGGCCGCGCCCTGCGGCCCGGCATCACGTTCCGCGCAGGAAGTACTTGATCAGACCTTTGGCGACGAAACCGACCAGCCCGAAGCCCAGCGCCAGAAACAGCACGAAAGTGCCGAAGCGCCCGGCCTTTGATTCGCGCGCCAGTTGGAAGATGATGAAGACCATGTACAGCATGAAGGCGCCGACCCCGAAGGTCAGGCCGAACTGCGCGATCTGTTCTTCGTTGTAGCCGAACATCAGGCGGCGCCCTGCGGCTGGGCCCCGGGCTCGGTGGGCACCACCAGGTCGCGGTAAGCGTGCCAGCTGGCATGGGCCAGCCAGGGCACGACAACCACCAAGCCCATCATCAGCGTGGCCATGCCCAGCAGGGTGAGCCCCAATATCAGCGTGGCCCACAGGGCCATGGCCAGCGGATTGATCAGCGCCGCGCCCACGCTGGTGGCCACCGCCGTCAGCACGCCGTGCTGGCGGTCCAGCAGCATCGGGATGGCCACCACCGAGCTGGCAAACATCGGCGCGGCCAATACGCTGCCCAGCACCACCCAGGCCTCGAAGAGGTGGTTGCTGTCGCTAAGCACCACCACGCGCAGGAAGTCGGCCGGGCTGTTGACCGGTTCGCCCGCGAACGCGGTGATCAGCGAGGCCGAGGTCAGCACCCAGCCGGTGCCGGCCAGCGCCAACAGCAGGCCGAAGCGCACCAGCCGGCTGTCCTTCGGGCGCCACGCACCCAGCGCCACGCTCAGGCCCGCGTCTTGTTCCGTTTCACGCGCGCGGCTCACGGCGTACAAGCCGGTGGCCACCAGCGGTGCGACCAGCAAGAAGCCGCTAAAGGCGCCGGCCAGAAGCCAGAAGCGGTCGTGCGCCCAGGCCACCAGCAAGGCGCCGAAAGCGGCCGTGGCCAGGCCGTGCAGCAGTCCGGGCACGGGGTTCTGGATCAGGTCGGCCCAGCCCTTCATCAGCCACACCAGCGGTTGTGTGGGCGGCACCGAGGCAATGCGAAAGCCGCGGGCGTGGTCGGGCGGGGTCAGGGGCAGCATGGGGGTGTCACCAGTCCGCGCGCGGCGGATTGCAGGGTCGCCGGCAGGCCGTCGGGCAAGTCCAGCGTCAGCGCTTGGTCGAAGTGCTGGAAGTTGCGCTGCATCGAGCGCAGGTAGACCGGGTCGTAGTGCTCGGTCAGCAGTTCCCGCACCACGGGCGCCAGATCGCCCGCACGGGCCTGCTCCTGCCAGCGCGCGACAACGGCGTTGCCGCGCAGTTCACGCAGAGCGTTCAGGCGTTCGCAGAAGCTCTCGGTGTCGGCCACGAAGTAGGCGTAGTCGATCAGCAGGAAGTCGACCCGCGCCGACAGCGGCATCTCGACCTGGATGCAGCGGGCCGCGCGCACGCATTCCAGCAGGCGCTCGGGCACGCGCAGGCGGCCGATGGTGCGACTTTCGCCTTCGACGTAGACCGGGCGTGACGGGTCGATGGCCCTCAGTGCTTCCCACACCAGCGTCTCGAAGCGCTTCTGCGTGGGCTGCGGCTGGCCCGGCATGGGGCCTAGCACGCTGCCCTTGTGGCAAGCAAGGGCCTCCAGGTCCAGCGCCTGTTCGCCCTGGGCCTGTAAGGCTTGGAGCAGCCGGCTCTTGGCCGATCCGGTGCGGCCGATGACGGCGCGCCATTCGAACTTCAGCGGCAGCGGTTCCAACTCGACCAGCATGGCGCGCCGGAATTCGCGGTAGCCGCCTTCCAGCACGGTGACGCTGAAACCGATCTGGTCCAGCACCGCGGCCAGTGAACCCGAACGCTGGCCGCCGCGCCAGCAGTAGACCAGCGGCTTCCAATCGCGCGCCTGGTGCATCAGGCGCGCTTCGACGTGGCTGGCGATGTTGCGCGCGGCCAGTACCGCGCCGCGCTTGCGCGCCTCGAAGGGCGAGGCCTGCTTGTACTCGGTGCCGATGGCCTGCCGTTGGGCGTCGTTCAGCGTGGGCCAGTTGACGGCGCCGGGCAGGCGGTCTTCGGCGTATTCGCTTTCACTGCGGGCGTCGATCACGGCGCTGAATTCGGCCAGGCGCGGTATGGCGTCGCTGGCCAGGATGCGTTTCAGTCCCATGTCACGCGACCCAGCTTCCCGCCGCGGAACCGGCACTGCCGGGCCGCTGGCGGACGGCCCCCTCGGGGGGTAGCGAGCTCTAGCGAGCATGGGGGCTTCATGTCATGCCAACGGCGTCGAGCAGTTCGGTTTCGATGCGCAACTGGCCTTTGGGCCGCTGGAGTTCGGGGCCGTCGACGAGGAAGGTGTCTTCGACGCGTTCGCCCAGCGTGGTGATCTTGGCCAGTTGCAGGTTGATGCGGTTGTGTGCCAGCACGCGGGCAATGGCGTAGAGCAGGCCCGAGCGGTCGCTGGCCGACACCGCCAGCAGCCAGCGCTGGGCGCGCTCGTCGGGCTCCAGCGACACCCGTGGCGTGACCGGGAAACTGCGCACGCGGCGCGACACGCGGCCGCTGCGCGGCTCGGGCAGCGGGCCGTCAGATGACAGCGCGATGGTGGCCTGGGTTTCGACCAGCGAGATCAGGTCGCGATACTTCAGATCGGGCTCGCCGGTACCCTGCTCGGCCCACATGTGGGGCGCGGCCACGACCTGGAAAGTGTCCAGCGCGTAGCCGGCCCGCGTGGTGTGGATCTTGGCGTCCAGGATGCTGAAACCGGCGCCGTCGAAGTAGCCGCAGATGCGCGCGAACAGGTCGGCGCGGTCGGGCGAATACACAAGAACTTGCAGTCCATCTCCCACCGACGAGGGCCGCGCCTGCACCACCGGCGTGGCGGTCTGAACGTGACGCCACAGCGAGCGCGCGTGCCACGCAATATCGGCCGCATCGTGGCGCGCGAAGTAACTCACCTCCAGCGTTTTCCACAACGGCTCTTCGGTGCCGGGCAGGGCGCTGTGCAAGGCCAGCATGTGGCGTGCGTCTTCCTTGCGCGCTTCGATCTCGGCGTCCAGATTCGGCTGCGCGCCGCCCAGCGCGCGCAGGGTCAGGCGGTACAGGTCTTCCAGCAGCTTGCCCTTCCAGGCGTTCCACACCCTGGGGCTGGTGCCGCGTATGTCGGCCACCGTCAGCAAATAGAGAGCCGACAGGCGGCGCGGCGTGCCGACGAGTTGCGCGAAGTCGGTGATGACGTCGGCGTCGGACAGGTCTTCCTTCTGCGCAACGCGGCTCATCGTCAGGTGGTGCTGGACCAGGAATTCGATGAGCTGGCTGTCTTCGCGCGCAATGCCGTGATCGCGGCAGAAGCGCCGTGCTTCGACTACACCCAACTCGCTGTGGTCGCCGCCGCGGCCCTTCGCGATGTCATGGAACAGGGCGGCCACGTAGAGCAGCCACGGCTCGTCCCACTGCGCTGCCAGTTGGCTGCAGAACGGGTATTCGTGGGCGTGTTCGGGGATGAAGAAGCGGCGCATGTTGCGCAGCACCATCAGGATGTGCTGGTCGACGGTGTAGACATGGAACAGGTCGTGCTGCATGCGCCCGACGATGCGCCGAAAGACCCACAGGTAACGCCCCAGCACGCTGGTCTGGTTCATCAGCCTCAGCGCATGCGTCAGCCGCTTGGGCTGGCGCAGGATGTCCATGAACAGCTCGCGGTTGATGGGGTCGCGGCGGAAGTCGCCACCCATCACCTGACGCGCGTTGTACAGCGCCCGCAAGGTGCGCGCCGACAAGCCCTGCAGGCCTGGCGTCTGCTGGTAGACCAGGAAGGTTTCCAGAATGGCATGCGGGTTGTTCAGGTACAGCGTGTCATGCGCCACTTCCAACATGCCGCCGCGGTCGAAGAAGCGCGCGGTGATCGGCCGCATCGGTGTCGCTTCTGACCCGTTCACCCGCTCCTCGATGTTCAACATCAGGATCTGATTCAGCTGCGTCACCGCCTTGGCCGCCCAGTAGTAGCGGTGCATCAGCACTTCGCTGCTGCGCTGGCCATTGGCCACGGCGGCACTGTTGGCGTAGCCGAAGCTGGTCGCTACGGCGGTCTGCAGGTCGAAGACCAGTCGGTCTTCGCGGCGCCCGGCGATCAGGTGCAGCCGCGCGCGGATCAACTTCAGCGTGCCTTCGTGCTTGATCAGCTGGCTGGCCTCGAACGGCGTGATCAGACCCTTGGCGGCCAGCTCGCTCCAGGTGCGGCCCAGGCCGGCCGCGCGGGCGACCCAGATCACCACCTGCAGGTCACGCAGGCCGCCGGGGCTTTCCTTGCAGTTCGGTTCCAGCGCATACGGCGTGCCCTCGTACTTCACGTGTCGCTGCTGCATTTCCAGCAGCTTGGCTCGCAAGAAGGCGCGCGGGTCCATGGCCTTGCCCTGCGCCTGGTGGAACTGCATGTACAGGCGCTTGCTGCCGCAGATGCAGCGTGACTCGAGCAGCGCGGTCTGCACCGTCACGTCGCGCGCCGCTTCGTCGAGGCATTCGGCACTGCTGCGCACCGAGGATCCGATTTCCAGTCCCACATCCCAGCAGGCGGTGACGAAGTGACTGACAGCTTCTTGCGCGGGCGCCGATTGCTCACCCGGCAACAAGGTCATCACATCCACATCGGAGTAGGGAAAAAGCTCGCCGCGCCCATAGCCACCCACCGCCACCAGCGCCGCGTCGGGCGGCATCCCACAGTCGATCCACAAAGCTGCCAAGGTGCTGTCCACCAAGCGGGTCAACCCCCGCGTCAAATCGCTGGCGGCCTGGGCCGTGGGGCGGGTGTGGCGAAAGTGTTCAAGCAGTGCTGCCTTGCCAGCGCGGAATTGCGCGCGCAATGCCGCCACACTGCCCGGCACGTGGCCGGTAGTCTCAGGGACGGCAAGCATCGCGTCAGGTGGTCGCGAACGCAGCAGCCTGGCCGTAGCCCAGGGGTGCGAAGGCCGGCGCCGGTGGGCTGCCTGCAGACACCGTCATGACCTCGTAGCCGGTCTCGGTGACCAGCACCGTGTGTTCCCACTGCGCCGACAAGGAACGGTCGCGCGTGACGATGGTCCAGCCGTCGTAGGGGCGGTTGCCCTTGCGGTCTTCCTTAATGTCGCGCCTGCCGGCGTTGATCATCGGCTCGATGGTGAAGATCATGCCTGGCACCAGCTCTTCCAGGGTGCCGGGCCGGCCGTAGTGCAACACCTGCGGCTCTTCGTGGAAGCGCGCGCCGACCCCGTGGCCGCAGAACTCGCGCACCACCGTGTAGCCGGCGTGCTCGGCGAACACCTGGATGGCATGGCCGATGTCGCCCAGGCGCACGCCCGGCCTGACCTTGGCGATGCCCTTCCACATCGCGTCGAAGGTGACCTGGCACAGCCGACGCGACGCGATGGTGCCTTCGCCGATGACATACATGCGGCTGTTATCGCCGTGCCAGCCGTTCTTGATGATGGTGACGTCGATGTTGACGATGTCGCCATCTTTGAGAGGCCGGTCATCGGGCAGGCCGTGGCAAACCACCTCGTTTAGCGACGAGCACAGCGAAGCCGGATAGGCCGGGTAACCCTGCGGCTGGTAGCCCAGCGTGGCCGGGACGCCGCCTTGAACGTGCACCATGTGGTCATGGGCCAGCTTGTCGAGTTCGAGCGTGGTGACACCGGCGCGCATGTGCGGTGTCAGCATGTCCAGCACTTCGGAAGCCAGCCGGCCGGCCAGACGCATGCCTTCGATGTCGGCGGCGGATTTGATCGTGATAGCCATCGGCGGATTATCCCACCGGCCCTCTAAAATCGTTGCTTGTCCCCGTCAGCCCTGGAACGCATGAGCGCCTTGCCCCTTCATTTGACCCATTTCCCGGGCGGCGACGCGCTCTCGGCCTTCCGCACCCAGGCCCTGTTGCTGGCCCTGCAGGCGGTCTGCCCACGCATCACCACCGTGGCCGCGCGCCATGTGCACTGGGTGGCTCACGATGGCGAACCTGGCCGGTCAGAGTGCGATAAGTTACAAGCGCTGCTGACCTATGGCAACGCCTATGACGGCCCGTCGAGCGGCGAATTGGTGGTGGTGCTGCCGCGTCTTGGCACCGTGTCGCCGTGGGCCAGCAAGGCCAGCGACATAGCTCGAAATTGCGGTCTGGCCATCCACCGCATGGAACGTGTCACCGAATTCCGGCTTCCGCTGAAAGGCGGTCTGCTCAGCGCCGCCAAGCCATTCAGCCGCGAGGAGCGCGCGGCCGTCGCTGGCGTATTGCACGACCGCATGACCGAAAGCGTGGCCTTCGAGCGCGAAGCGGCGGCGCAACTGTTCGACACGCAGCCGGCGGCTGCTCTGGTGCATGTCGATGTGCTGGGCGTCGGACGCTCGGCGTTGGACGCCGCGAATAGTGAATTCGGCCTGGCTTTGTCGGCCGACGAGATCGATTACCTGGTTGCCGCCTTCATGAAACTGGGCCGCAACCCCAGCGATGTCGAATTGATGATGTTCGCGCAGGCTAACAGCGAGCATTGCCGCCACAAGATCTTCAATGCGCGCTTCAGCATCGACGGCATTGAACAGCCGTTGTCGATGTTCGGGATGATCCGCCACACCGAAGCGACCTCTCCCCAGCACACCATCGTCGCCTACGACGACAACGCCGCCGTGATGGCCGGCGGGCCGACGCAGCGCTGGTTGCCGCAGGGCTACATGGACGCGCCGCTGTACGGCGCGCGCGACGAGATCACGCACATCCTGATGAAGGTGGAAACGCATAACCACCCCACCGCGATCAGCCCGTTTCCCGGCGCCAGCACCGGCGCGGGCGGCGAGATCCGCGACGAAGGCGCCACCGGCCGCGGCGCACGGCCCAAGGCCGGCGTGACCGGCTTTTCGGTCAGCAACCTGCACCTGCCGGGCACCGACGAACCGTGGGAGCGCAAGCCGGTCGGCAAGCCCGAACACATCGCCAGCGCGTTGCAGATCATGACCGAGGGCCCGCTGGGTGGTGCGGCCTTCAACAACGAAGTCGGCCGGCCGAACCTCGGCGGCTATTTCCGCGTGTTCGAACAAGACGTGGCGGGCGTGCGGCGCGGCTATCACAAGCCCATCATGATCGCCGGCGGGCTGGGCATGATCAGCGCCGGGCAGGTCAAGAAGCTGCCTTTTGGCGCGGGCACGCTGCTGGTGCAACTCGGCGGGCCGGGCATGCGCATCGGCATGGGCGGTGGCGCAGCCTCTTCGATGGCCTCTGGCAGCAACACCGCCGCGCTGGACTTCGACAGCGTGCAGCGCGGCAACCCCGAGATCCAGCGCCGCGCGCAAGAGGTCATCAACCACTGCTGGGCGCTGGGTGATGCGAGCCCGGTGCTGGCCATCCACGATGTAGGCGCCGGCGGCATCAGCAACGCGTTCCCCGAACTCGTGGACGGTGCCGGCAAAGGCGCCACCTTCGATCTGCGCAAAGTGCCGCTGGAAGAAAGCGGTCTGGCGCCCAAAGAGGTGTGGTGCAACGAAAGCCAGGAGCGCTATGTACTGGCCATCAACCCCGAGTTGATGCCGCTGTTCGAGCAGATGTGCCGGCGCGAGCGCTGCCCGTTTGCCGTCGTTGGCGTGGCCACCGACGACCGTGAACTGGTGCTGGAAGACGGCCTGGACTCAGGAGGAACGGGCGAGCGCGTGATAGCCATGTCGATGGACGTGCTGCTCGGCAAGCTTCCCAAGATGCACCGCGACGTGCAGCGCGTGACGCGTGTCGAAGCGCCGCTGGAATTGACCGGCGTGAAGCTGGAACAGGCGGCGCTGGACGTGCTGCGCCACCCGACGGTGGCCAGCAAGCGCTTCTTGATCACCATCGGCGACCGCACCGTGGGTGGCCTGAACCACCGCGACCCGATGGTCGGCCCCTGGCAGGTGCCGGTGGCCGATTGCGCGGTGACGCTGGCCGATTACGTGGGCTTTCGCGGCGAAGCGATGGCGATGGGCGAACGCACGCCGCTGGCCGCGCTGGATGCACCGGCTTCAGGCCGGATGGCGGTGGCCGAGGCCATCACCAACCTGCTGGCCGCGCCTATCGAACTGAGCCGCGTCAAGCTCAGCGCGAACTGGATGGCGGCCTGCGGCGAAGCGGGTGAAGACGCGGCGCTGTACGACACGGTGAAGGCCGTCGGTCTGGAACTTTGCCCGGCGCTCGGTATAGGCATCCCGGTGGGCAAGGATTCGCTGTCGATGCGCATGCGCTGGCAGGGTGAACAAGGTGCGCAACAAGTGACGGCGCCGGTGTCGCTGATCGTGACTGCTTTCGCCACGCTGGACGATGTGCGCGGCGGCTTCACGCCGCAATTGCAGCCGGGCGACACCACGCTGGTGCTGATCGACCTGGGCAACGGCAAGAAGCGCATGGGCGGCAGCATGCTGGCCCAGGTGCTGGGGCAGTTCGGCAACGAGGTGCCCGACCTCATCGATGCGCAGCAGCTGAAGGCGCTGGTCGCCGCGATCAACGTGCTGCGCATGCAAGAACGCATCCTGGCCTACCACGACCGCAGCGACGGCGGCCTGTGGGCGGCTGTTTGCGAGATGGCGTTTGCCGGGCACATCGGCGTCAGTTTGAACGTCGACATTCTGGTGACGGAGGGCGACGGCATCACCGACAGCCGCGCCGAATACGGCGACTCGAAGAACTGGGCCGGGCAGGTCAGCGAACGCCGCAACGAACTGACACTGAAGGCGCTGTTCAACGAGGAGCTGGGCGTCGTCATCCAGGTGCCGACCGCCGTGCGCAACGAGGTCATGGCCACGCTGCGCAAACACGGTCTGAGCCAGCACGCCCATTTCATCGGCAAGTCGAACGACAGGGGCACGGTGGAAGTCTGGCGCGACGCCAAAAGCCAGTTCAGTGCTCCGTTGCAGGCCTTGCAGCAGCAGTGGGACGAGGTCAGTTGGCGGATTGCCCGTCTGCGCGACAACCCGGCCTGCGCCGACCGTGAACACGCCGCTGCGGGTGATCCGGCAGATCCTGGCTTGCACCTGCTGCTGACCTTCGACCCGGCGCAGGACGTGGCTGCACCCTACGTGAACACCCGGCGCCCGCGTGTCGCGATCCTGCGCGAGCAGGGCGTCAATTCACACCTGGAGATGAGTTTTGCCATGGCCCAGGCGGGCTTCGACACGCATGACGTGCACATGACCGACCTGCAAACCGGTGGTGCGCGGCTGGACCAGTTCCAGGGCATGGTGGCCTGCGGCGGATTCAGCTACGGCGACACCCTGGGGGCGGGCGAGGGCTGGGCGCGCAGCATCTTGTTCAACCCGGCCCTGGCCGAGCAGTTCGCCACTTTTTTCAACCGTACCGACAGCTTCGCGCTGGGCGTGTGCAACGGCTGTCAGATGTTCGCTGCGCTGGCGTCCATCATCCCCGGCGCACAGGCCTGGCCCAAGTTCACGCGCAACCGCAGCGAGCAGTTCGAAGCGCGGTTATCGCTGGTGGAGGTGCTTGACAGCGCCAGCATCTTCTTCCAGGGCATGGCCGGCAGTCGCATGCCCATCGCCGTGGCGCACGGTGAAGGTTATGCCGATTTCAGACAGCGCGGCGACGCCGACACCGTACATGCGGCGATGCGCTTCGTGGACCACCAGGGCGCAGTTACCGAGGCCTACCCATCCAACCCCAACGGCAGCCCCGGCGGCTTGACGGCGGTAACCACCGCCGACGGCCGCTACACCGCGTTGATGCCACACCCCGAACGTGTGGCTCGCAACGTACAGATGAGCTGGACGCCGGGCGATGGTTCTGCCAGCAGTCCCTGGATGCGCATGTTCGGCAATGCGCGGCGATGGGTGGCTTGAATCAGGTGGTGGTCAGCGGCTCGATGCCGGCAATAGCCCAGGCATGGCTGTCGTCGTGCGGCTTGACCAGGTGCCAGACCTCGTTGAAGGCGGTCGGCGTAGCGCCCTTTTCCTCGGCCACCTGTCCGTGGAACCGCACGCTGACGACCTGACGATCGGCTTCGTTGACCACGTCTAGCACCTCGGCGTCGACCTTGACCACATCGGTGGTTTGCGGCCGGTCGCCACGGTCCTGGATGTCCAGACGGATGGAGGCGAAAAGCTCGGGCGTGGTGAAGCGGCGCAGGTCATCCAGGTCGGCGGTGTCGTTGGCGGCCTGCAAGCGGATGAAGATCATCTTGGCCGTGCGGGTGAAGCCGTCGGCATCGAAGGCCGCGGGCACGAAGGCACGGGTGACGGCGGATTCAGCCGACGCCACTGTAGCGATCGAAGAAGCAGGCGTGACGGATGTCCCCGCTGGGCCACTGCTGGAAGACGACGCAGGCAACGGCAGGGTTTCCAGGGCCTGACGCTCCAACACCGGCTCACGCGGCGCGGCCTGCGGCCAGGCGACTTGCGTTTTCAAGGCTGACGATGTGCTACCGGCACCCGCCATTGCCGGCGTGCGGTTGGCACCCGGCCCGAAGCGGCGGAGCAGGAATATCACCAGCACAGCGGCGCCGCCCAGCAACAGCAGCGTCGACAAGATGCCACCCAGCCCGCCCAGCATGCCACCCATGCCGAAATGGCTCAGCAGGGCACCAATGCCCAGGCCGGCGGCAATGCCGGCCAGCGGGCCCATCCAGTTGCGCTTGGGCGCAACGGCTGGCGTGGCCGGGGCGGCAGCGGGAGCGGCTTGCGGCGTGGCCGGCTTGGCGGGAGCGGCGTCGGGCGCCGTCCGCGCAGGCATGTTTCTTTGCATGCCAGCCGGTTTGCCGGCGCCCAGCCGCTTTGCCTCAGCGGTGGTGGGGGCGGTTGTGGCCACCAGGGCCAGCATCAGTGCGCTGATCAACCAGAGCTTCATCGTGTGGGATCCTTGAGGTTGGTCCGGAATGCATTGGACAAGGGCGTCCAGCGCTCGGCTTCGCTTGAAGTGGACCACATTGGGGCCCGGTGGCCGGCCTCAATCCCCTGTTTCCATGCGGGGATGGTGGCTCCGTGCCCTCAATGCGGCGGTCATTTCTCACACCACCGTCGAAGGCAGGCTGGGCACGGCAGAATGGTCTCGATGCGTAACCCGTGTGCAACTCTGTTGGCTGCTGTCGCCCTGGCTTGCTCAACCCCGGGTGACGCAGGATTGGCCCGCGCGCAGTACGACCGCGCATTTGAGCGTGACCTTTACAAGACCCGCTTCGAACAAGAGGTGAAGTTTCGCGCGGCGGCTATCACCGTGGCTTGGGGCGCTGAAGCCCTGTGCGACACCACCACCCAGGTCGAACCCTTCGTCCTGTTGTCGGTGCACTCGGTGAAGCAGCGCATGTCCGAACTCGACATGAAGCTGTTTCGCGAAGTCACCGGCATGGACGACAAATGGCGGGTGGTGTGGGTCGACGAAGGCGCGCCCGACGACCTGAAACTGCGCGATGTGGTGACGGCCATCAACGGCCGGCCCTTGCCCGCAGGCGGCACCAAGTTCGAGATGGGAGCTTTCTTCAGGGGCGGCTCGGTGGTGTCCAACGACGATCAGGGCTTTTGGGATGCGATGCTGAAAGCGCGCATCGAAGCCGCCGAGGGCAAGCCGATGATCTTGACCTTGGGCGATGACCGTAAACTGGAAGTCGAGACGCAAAAGGGCTGTGCCGGCAGCGTCACGGCCAGCTCCTTCGACGCCGACCCCGACATCTTCTGGCGCATGGGCAACACCCGCGCAAAGATTCCGGCCAACGCGATGATCGAGGCCAGGAATGCCGATGAGTTCCGCTGGCTGGCGGCTTTCGGGACTTACTTCCAGGCCAGCCAGAGCGCCATCAAGGCGGTGCAGACGGCTGAGGGTGCCAGCACCGGTTTTACGGTGGGCAAGATCCTGCTGATGGCCGTGCCGGGTGCCGGCATGGTCTTGTCAGCGGCTGAGGCGCAGGCCGAAAAGGCCATTGCCGTAGACAGCATCGTGGGCAACGCCGATCTCTTCGCCAATGAGGTTGTCGCCGCTCTGGGAGGCGACCCTGCCGCCGGCCTGCACCTCAGTGAACGCATGCTCGCCAGGGGCATGAAGGCTGATGCGGTGTTGATGGACGACTTTCGCCGTTCCAACACCGCGGAGCACGCGCGACGCATCAAGGCCATTCAGGCGGCACTGGTGGAGCGCGAAAAGGAAGAAGCCAAGGCTCTGGAAGAGGCGCAGAAAGAAGCGCTCAAGTCGAACGCCAAGCCGCCGCCGCGCTAGAAGGCCCTCAGGCGCATCGCCCGCGCCGCGGGCAGGAGCCGCAAGGTCCAGCGCGCTTGACGAAGCGTCGAATCAAGCGCCCAGCATGCGGCCCAGCGACTCGTGCAGGGCCATCCAGACTTCCTCGTAGCCTTGCCGACTTGGCAGCCAGTCGGCACCCGACAGGTGTCCGTCACCGCGCACTCCCATCGGCGCAGCAACGATGCGGACGCGCGTACCGTTGCTCGCCCGTTCGAAGTTGGCCAACGCCCGGCGCATGTGCAAGGCGTCGGTGACCAGCACGATTTTCTCGATGCCCTGCGGCTGCAACAGCGCCATGGTTTTCAACGCGCTCTCACGGGTGTCGCGAGATTCACCTTCTTGCCAACGCAGTGGGCGGTTGTACTCGCGCTCGGCCACCCGTGCGGCGATCTCGG
Organism: Betaproteobacteria bacterium; assembly: GCA_043716645.1. Classification (GTDB taxonomy): domain Bacteria; phylum Pseudomonadota; class Gammaproteobacteria; order Burkholderiales; family Burkholderiaceae_C; genus Rubrivivax. Next base: position 23,084 of record JAYSYH010000286.1, read on the forward strand.
CCTCGCTGGCGCCGGCTGCGGCTTCGTGGCCGACGCCGCCACTGAAGCCCAGCGGCAGGCTGGTTTCACGGGCCAGCCAGACACCGTAGCGCAGCCGTTCCGCGCTGCGGAAGTTCAAGGTGGACAAACCGTATTCAGGCGCCGACAGGCGCCGCCCACCACCCAGCACGATGATGGCCGTCCTCGGGCTGCGGCGAAGTTCGGCCAGATCGCTGCTGGTCAGCGCCGGCGGCGGCTTGATCAGGCCCTGCACCAGGACACGGGCCAGCGCCTGCGTGCCGCTGAACCAGATGCCCAGCGTAGCCAGCAAGATCAACAGCCAGCCCAGCAGTGGGCGCCTGAACATCTGTCGCGCCCCGACGAGCACCAGCAGCAGCAAGGGCACGGGCGGCATGATCAACGCCGTCAACGCTGGCTTCCAGGACTCCAGGCCCAACGCCTGGACGATGTCGTTCATGGCCTTGATCAGTGGCGCGGTTCCGGATGCCCCGAGGCTTTTAGAAGAAAGCCTGCAGGCCGGTCTGCGCGCGACCCAGGATCAGCGCGTGGACGTCGTGAGTGCCTTCGTAGGTGTTCACGGTTTCCAGATTGATCATGTGGCGGATGACGTGGTATTCGTCGTGGATGCCGTTGCCGCCGTGCATGTCGCGCGCCTGCCGCGCAATGTCCAGCGCCTTGCCGCAGCTGTTGCGCTTGATCAGGCTGATCATCTCGGGCGCAGCCTGGCCTTCGTCCATCAAACGGCCCACGCGCAACACCGATTGCAGGCCCAGTGTGATCTCGGTCTGCATGTCGGCCAGCTTTTTCTGGATCAGCTGGTTCTGTGCAAGAGGCCGGCCGAACTGGTTGCGGTCCATCGTGTACTGGCGCGCCGCCATCCAGCAGAACTCGGCCGCGCCCAGAGCGCCCCAGGCGATGCCGAAACGGGCCTTGTTCAGGCAGCCGAAAGGGCCTTTCAGACCGCTGACGTTGGGCAGCAGTTGCGCTTCGGGTACGAAGACATCGTCCATCACGATTTCGCCGGTGATGCTGGCGCGCAGGCTCATCTTGCCTTCGATCTTCGGCGCGCTCAAACCCGGCATGCCTTTTTCGAGGATGAAGCCGTGGATGCTTTCCTGCCCGCCGACCCGGCCGTCCGGGTCTTCCTTCTTTGCCCACACGACGAACACGTCGGCGATGGGACTGTTAGTGATCCACATCTTGCTGCCCTTCAACACATAGCCGGCCACGCCGTCGCGCGTGACGGGCTTGGCGCGCGCAAGCATGCTGGCCGGGTCGCTGCCGTGGTTGGGCTCGGTCAGACCGAAGCAGCCTATCCATTCGCCGGTGGCCAGCCTGGGCAGGTACTTCTGCCGCTGCGCTTCGCTGCCGTAGGCGTGGATGGGGTGCATTACCAAGCTGCTTTGCACACTCATCGCGCTGCGGTAGCCGGAATCGACGCGTTCCACCTCGCGCGCCACCAGACCGTAGCAGACGTGGTTCAGGCCGGCACAGCCGTAGCCTTCGATGCTGCTGCCCAGCAGGCCCAGTTCGCCCATCTCGGTCATGATGGAACGGTCGAAGTTCTCGTGGCGTGCCGCCATCAGCACCCGGGTCTGCAGGCGTTCCTGGCAGTAGGTGTGCGCGGCATCGCGCACTGCGCGTTCATCGTCAGTGAGTTGACTGTCGAAGAAGAAGGGGTCTTCCCAGCTGAACTTGGTGGCCATGACGAACGTCTCCTGATAATCCGTCGAAGTGTAAGGAGTCGCGGCGCCGCCCGACCCTCAAGGGGCACTCCAAAAGAAAGGATAGTGAGCATGGGTCAGCAAGTCATCACGCTGGGCGGGGGGTGTTTCTGGTGCGTGGAAGCAGTCTTCGAGCTGGTCGACGGGGTCAGTGGCGTCCAGAGCGGCTACTGCAACGGCAGCGTCGTGCGGCCGAGCTATGAACAGGTGTGCACCGGCACCACGGGACACAACGAAGTGGTGCGCGTGAGCTACGACGACGCACAGATCAGCCTGCGCGAGGTGCTGGAGATCTTTTTCGTGGTGCACGACCCGACCACGCTGAACCGTCAGGGCAACGACACCGGCACGCAGTACCGCAGCGGTATCTATTTCGAACGCGCGGAAGACAAAGCCGTGGCAGTCGCGGTGATGGCGCAAGTGCAGGCCGAAGTTCAGGCCAAGGGGGGCGGTCGGGTGGTGACGGAACTGCTGCCGCTGGCCAACTACAGCCAGGCCGAGGCCTACCACCAGCACTACTTCGCCAACCACCCGGGCCAGGGCTATTGCGCCTTCGTGGTGGCGCCCAAGGTCGAGAAGTTCAAACAAACCTTCAAGGCGCGCGTGCGCGCCTGATGCAGTCAAGCGCTGCGTCGGCGCGTCACCGCAGCGCAGCCAGCCGGGCAATCAATCCGCGGGCAGTCAGAACGCGGGCAATCAGAACTGCAAGCTGCCGCCAGCTGGTTCGAGATCGGGGAACAGCGTGTCCAGCCCACGGCGCAGCAGTTGACGCCGGCCGCGATGGTCGAGGTCCACGCCTTGGAGCGCGGCAAAGGCCGGCGCGCGCAGCAGCCACAGGTCGACCGGATCTTCCGCATGCTCGACCAGGTTGCGCAGCCAGTCACTGCCGCTGGCGCCTCTCAGCACGTAGAGGAATGTCAGCTTGAGGTCGGCAAAGGCCTGGTGAGCGGCCACGCGGGCACGCCGGTCGCCGGGCAGGCCGGCGCCCGCGGTGTAGTCACGGGGTGCGGTGTGCAGGTGTTGCATCACAGCGGGGCGAATTGCGAGCGCGGGGCGCGGGTGGGAAAGTGGCGGTTTAGCAGCGCCAGCCGGCGGTCAGCTTCGACTTGGCTGTGGGCCACGCCGACCAAGCGAAAGACCTCCGCGCGCGCGTGCCACAGCTCGCGCAGCGAGTGGCATTGCGCGATGCGCTGGCGCAGGCTGTCAACGTCCTGGGCGTTCACATCGGCGAGCATCGTTAAAAAGTCGTTGCGCACCCGAGGTAGGCGATTCATCGGTGGTGCCGCTTCCTGTGGCGCCGGCGCCATCAACCAGAACAGCAGGCGTGCCCAGGCCGATGCCGGCGCGCAGCGCAGCGAAGGTGGAGGCACTTCAGCATGCAAACCACTGTACGGCGACAGCGTGGTCGGCGGCCTGCCCCAGAAGGCGGCGCGTCGGCGAGTCATGGGGTGTAAGGAATGCGGCATCACAGCTGTATCGGGTAGAGGACCCGAACTCTTGAACTGGATGTTCGCGCCGCTGGGCGCGGGGCCAAGCGGGAAGTAGCGGCATCTTGGGGTGCCAGTTCCCGCTTGGCCCCTGCGTCGTTCAGAGCGCGTTCAGAGCGCGTTCAGAGCGCGCCGTAGGTGGCCTTGCGCTGCGCGGTGTACGCCCACCACGGCCGCGGTTCGGCACCGGCCATGAAGTCGGTGGCGGCCATGAAGGTGTCCAGCACACAGGGGTCGTGACGCTTGCCTGTTGCGGCACACAGCCGGTGGTACAGCGCCAGTGCGTCGGCGCCGATCAGTTCGGCAGGGCGCTGCACGCCGATCCGTCGCAGATCGCCGGCAATCGACGGCCCGATGTTGGGCAGTTGTTCCAGCTGCAGGCATTCGACCGCCGTGCGCGCTTTGCGCGGCGGCAGCGCTTTGGGCGGGTGCATCTTCGGTAATGGGGTCAGCCAGGCTGCCATGTCTACATCAGCATCGTGTTGCGGATCAGCCCGACGGCGATACCTTCGAGTTCGAAATCTTCAGCCTCCAGTGGCACGTAGATGGTCTTGAAGTCGGGGTTCTCGGCCAGCAGCTCGATGCCTTTGGCAGTGCGGCGCAAGCGCTTGACGGTGACGTCGTCGCCCAGCCGGGCCACGACGATCTGGCCGTTCTCGGCGTCGCTGGCTTTCTGCACGGCCAACAGGTCGCCGTCCAAGATGCCGGCGTCGCGCATGCTCATGCCGCGCACCTTGAGCAGGTAGTCAGGCCGGCGGGCGAACATCGAAGCTTCCATTAGAAAGCTCTGATCGATGTGTTCTTGCGCCAGGATGGGGCTGCCAGCGGCCACACGGCCCACCAGCGGCAGCGTGAGCTGCGCCAGGTTGGGCAGCGGCAGCATGTACTGATTGCCGAAGGGGGCCAGCCGGGCTGCGGCCAGCGCCTTCAATGTGTCAGACTTCAAACGGATGCCGCGTGAGGTGCCGCCGACCAGTTCGATCACGCCTTTGCGGGCCAGCGCTTGCAGGTGTTCTTCGGCAGCATTGGCCGACTTGAAGCCCAGCTCTGACGCGATCTCGGCGCGCGTGGGCGGGGCGCCGGTGCGTTCGATGGCGCTTTGCACCAAGTCGAGGATCTGCTGTTGGCGGGCGGTGAGCTTCGGGCTTTCGTCCATCGGTGGGGTCGCACGGGGCGATCAGGGCACTGGCCATTTATCCAGTGACTGTATTTTCATCCAGAAATCGAATCATGACCAGTACCGAGCGTGTGTCTCCAGACCCGATCACCGTGATCCTGGGCACTAGGGGCACCATCGCCGGCACGGCCGCCAGCGCGCAGGACAGCATCGGTTACCGCGCCGCACAGTTGGGTGTGCGAGCCTTGGTGGCTGCCGTGCCGGCTTTGCAGGGCCTGCGGCTGCAGACCGAGCAAGTCGCGCAGGTCGACAGCAAAGACATGTCGCACGCCGTCTGGCAGGCATTGGCGTGGCGCGTGGTGGCGCATTTGGCGCGGCCCGAGGTGAGCGGCGTGGTGGTCACGCACGGCACCGACACGCTGGAAGAAACCGCGTACTTTCTACACCGGGTGCTGGCGCCGGCCAAGCCCTTGGTGCTGACCGCTGCGATGCGACCGGCCACCGCGCTGATGGCCGACGGGCCGCAGAACCTGCTCGACGCGGTGACGCTGGCCCGTCTGCCGACGGCCAGCGGTGTGCTGGCGGTGCTGAATGGCCGCGTCCACACGGCTGCCGACCTGCGCAAAGTGCACGGTCACGCCCTGGACGCCTTCAGCAGCGGAGAGGCCGGCGTTCTGGGCTTGATCGAAGACGGTCAGGTGCGCAGGTTCCGACCTTGGCCTGACGGGTCGGCGCACCCGGCATCGGCTGCGCTGATGTCTGGACCTGCAGCCTGGCCGGTGGTCGACATCGTGACCAGCCACGCCGGCGTGCGCGCTGCGGTGGTGGACGCACTGGTAGCGGCCGGCGCGCAGGGCTTGGTGATCGCGGGCACCGGCAACGGCAGCCTGCATGCCGAGCTGGAAGTTGCCGTGGTGCGCGCGCTGGCCTGCGGTGTGAGGGTCGTGCGCACGTCGCGCTGCCCGTTCGGTGGCGTGGTGGGCAGCCTTGCCGCGGGCTTGCCATCGGCAGGCCCGCTGACGCCGCCGCAGGCCCGCGTCGAACTGCTGCTGGATCTGATCGCCGCGGCTTGAGCTCGCGGTTTCAGGCCCTGCTGCGGCTTTGCCGCGCCAGTCCGGCCAGCGCCAACATACCGCCCAGCATCAAGGCCCAGGAGCCAGTTTCAGGCACGGCCGCCACATAGCCGTTGATGGTGGCCGTGTAGGCCTGCAGTACGCCGGGCAACAACTGGTAGTCGGCGGTCAATATGGCAGCAGTGACGGTGTTCGAGGTCAGGAAACAGCCGGTGGTGGTGCCGACCGGGCACTGTATCGACGAGGCGTAGGGGTCGGCGTCGGTGAAGCGGTAGAACACGTCGAACTGCGTGCCGGTGCCGTTTTGCGACACGCTGTAGTCGTTGTCGGTGCCGGCCAACACCATGAAGCTGCCATTTGCCAGGCGCGGGCCGATGGCCAGGCCTTCCCACTTCTCGGGCGACTTGTTGCCCAGTGCAGCCTGGGTGTTGACGTCCAGATCGATCACCGCTGCGGTGTTCTTGACGACGGCACCGGCGTAAGCACCGCTCGCAGGCAAGCTGACACCGGTCACGTCGGTGGCGCCGGTCAGGTCGATCTGGAACACGTTCTTGTCCGCCCCAGCCAGGGTGGCGCCCACGCCGATCCCCCGGTTGTTGCGCTCCAGGATCAGGAACTTGTCATTTCCCAGTGCCACCAGCGCCGAGATGCCGCGCCCCTGGCCGGCACTTTCCAGTTTGTAGGCGTACTGGCCGACCGCCAGCCCTGAGGCGGTGTCGAACTTCACGATGCGGGTGTACAGGCCACGGCTGCTGGCGGACCAGCCGTCTTGCACGGTACCGTTCTGCAGCACCGCGTAGGCGAACTTGCCGTCGGGGCTGATGGCCAGACCTTCGAAGCCGCGGTTCGGCTCACGGCCAGCCGTCAGAGTCGGTGGTGGGGTGTTGTAGTCGGTGGCGGTGCCGACTTTGGGCACCAGGTTGGCCGGCGTCGTGAACTGCCGGATCAGCTGGCCACTGCGGTTGAATTCATAGACCGACGGACCGTATTCGTCAGACACGAGCATGTTTCCGGTGATCGGGTTGATGACCAAGCCTTCAGGGTCAAAAGAATTGCCCAGCACGCCGGACACCGCTGGTGCCCTGCCGTTCAAGGGCAAACCGGCGTTTGTGAACTGCACGGTCTGCACCACCTGGAAATTGCTGATCGCACCGGTCGCGGCGTTGATGTCCAGGGTGAAGCGTTGCACCCGGGTGCTGTAATCCAGCGTGCCGCCGCCGGGTCCGCGGTCAGACAGGCCCCACCACTCGTTGCGGTTGTTGTCGTAGTAAATGTCGGAGAAGTAGCCCAGCCGTTGGTCAAAGGCCGTCGCAGCGCCTGACAAATCGGACGCAGACCCGGCGAGCACTAGGCCGTTTACATAGCTGGCCGGCGAAAAGGTCTGCGCGGCGGCGGGCAGGGCCAGGGACAGCGCGGCAATACTGGCCAGTAGGGTGCGGTGGGTTTGCATGGGTACTTTCGGCGCTCTGTCGAGAATGCCAGACCGTAGGCAGTTTTTGTGACTGCGCCGTGACAAGGTGCTGTCACAAAAATGCAAAACGCCCCGCATTCGCGGGGCGGTGTGGTCACGACGTTGGGTGGGGTCAGACCACCGTCAGCGTGACGTCGATGTTGCCGCGTGTGGCGTTCGAATACGGGCAGACCTCGTGCGCCGTGGCAACCAGGGCTTCGGCCGCGGCCTTGTCCATGCCGGGCACGCTGATGGCCATGGTCACCGCAATGCCGAAAGCGCCAGGCTTTCCGGTCATCGGGCCGATGGACACATCGGCGGTGGCCGAGACTTCGGCCGGCAGTGAGATTTTCTGACGCGCGGCCACAGCCTTCATCGCACCGATGAAGCAGGCCGAATAACCCGATGCGAACAGCGCTTCAGGGTTGGCGCCAACGCCACCCGGGCCACCCAATTCCTTCGGCGTGACCAGCGCCAGCTTGATCGCGCCGTCGCTGGATTCGGTGGTGCCGGTGCGGCCGCCGGTGGAGGTGGCGTGAGCGGTGTAAGCAGCTTTGTCGATGGCCATGGTGTTGTCGCTTTCGTCGGTTGGATAAAGGTCGGACGCGGTGCCCGGACCAGCTGCCGGGCGCGGCGAGTCAGCAGGTTACCCGCAGTCTCATCCGGCGGTATGGATTGCGGTGTGGCTCGCGGTATGGATGGCTTCGATTTCCGACTGCAGCACCAGCCAGCGCTCTTCCAGCGAAGTCACTTCGGCGGCGATGTGGTTCAGCCGGCGGCCAGTTTCGGCGATGGCGCCGGGCGAGCGTTTGCCCGCGCTCAGCTGCGCTTCGAGATCGGCTTTCTCCAGGCCCAGCCTGGCCAGCCGGGCGTCGGTCTCCTGCACTTCCATGCGCAGCGGTCGCGTCTGGTTGGCAATCAAAGAACGCGAGCGGGCAGCGTCCTTGCGGTCGTCACGCGGTCCCGAGTGGCCCTTGGCGGGCGCCGCGACGATGCCCTCGGTATTGACAGCCTTGACAGCCTTGACAGCCTTGGCGACGTGGGCTGCAGCCATGGGCGGTTCGGGCACCGTCGCCCCCGCCGCCTTGGGTGGATCGGGCAGCGGCTGCCCGCGCGCGGCGGCGCGCGACACGTCCAGCAGCCACTTCTGGTAATCGTCCAGGTCGCCATCGAAGGGCTGCACCTGGCCTTTGGCCACCAGCCAGAATTCGTCGCAGGTTTCGCGCAGCAAAGCGCGGTCGTGGCTGACCAGCATCACCGTGCCTTCGAACTCGTTCAGCGCCATCGACAAGGCTTCGCGCGTGGTCAGGTCCAGGTGGTTGGTCGGCTCGTCCATCAGCAGCAGATTGGGTCGCTGCCAGACCAGCATGGCCAGCACCAGCCGCGCCTTTTCGCCGCCCGACAGGCTGCCCACCGCCTGCTGCACCATCTCACCGACGAAGCGGAAGCGGCCCAGGAAGTCGCGCAACTCTTGCTCACGCGCCGGCGGGCCGACGTCGCGCGCCAGCCGCACCATGTGCATCAGCGGGCCGTCGTCCAGGCTCAGCACGTCGAGTTCCTGCTGCGCGAAATAGCCGATGACCAAACCCTTGCCTTCAGTGGCGTGGCCGCCCAGCGGTGCCAGTGCTTTCGCGATGGTCTTGACCAGCGTGGACTTGCCCTGGCCGTTGGCGCCCAGGATGCCGATGCGCTGGCCGGCCAGCACGCTGCGGCTGAAGTCTTTGACGATGGCGGTGTGGCCGTAACCGCAGGCCAGCTTGTCGAAACTCAACATCGGGTTCGGCAAGCTCAGCGGCTCGCGGAATTCGAACTGGAAGTCGCTGCTGGTCAGCACCGGCGCCAGCCTTTCCATGCGGGCCAGGGCCTTCACGCGGCTTTGCGCCTGCTTGGCCTTGCTGGCCTTCGCCTTGAAGCGGTCGATGAACTTCTGCAGGTGGTTGATGCGGTCCTGCTGCTTGCCGAAAGCGGCCGCGGCCAGCGTCATGCGCTCGGCGCGCATTTCTTCGAAAGCGCTGTAGTTGCCGCCGTAGCGTGTCAACGACTGCTCGTCCAGGTGAACCGTGACGCGGGTGATCGCGTCCAGGAATTCGCGGTCGTGGCTGATGATCAGCAGCAGGCCGTCGAAGCGCTTTAACCAGGCTTCCAGCCAGACCAGCGCGTCCAGGTCCAGGTGATTGGTCGGCTCGTCCAGCAGCAGCAGGTCGGACGGGCACATCAGCGCGCGCGCCAGTTGCAGCCGCATGCGCCAGCCGCCGGAGAAGCTGTTGACGGGGTTGGTGAGTTCGGTGGTTTTGAAGCCCAGGCCCAGGATCAAGGCTTGGGCGCGGGCTGGTGCGTCATGCGCACCTGCATCCTGCACGGCCATGTAGGCGTGCGCCATGCGGTCGTAATCGTCGGTGGCTTCGGACGCGGCGACTTCGGTTTGCGCTGCCAGCAAGACCGTGTCGCCTTCGACCACAAAGTCGGTCGCGCTTTGGTCGGTCTCGGGCATGTCCTGCGACACCTGGCCCATGCGCCACTGGGTGGGGATGTAGTATTCCCCGGCGTCCTCGTGCAGGTTGCCATTGAGCAACGCAAACAAAGAGGATTTACCCGCGCCGTTGCGGCCCACCAAGCCGACCTTTTCGCCTGGATTTAGGGTGACGGATGTGCCGTCAAGCAATACCTTGGCGCCGCGGCGCAGGGTGACATTTTTTAAGGTAATCATTTTTCAGGACTCAGTTATCTAATCAATTCATTCAAGCACTTCAGGCCTTAGGGTTCTCGAGGGCTGGTAGACGGGGTATTCGTTCTAAGGCGCATTTCGCGGCGGACGCTATATGTTCGCCTTGGTTGCTTTGCTAACACCTTGGTGGGCAGGAGGACGGGTCACTGCGAAGCTCCGTGTCCCC